>NZ_LUKF01000014.1 GCF_001592755.1 Bdellovibrio bacteriovorus
GCTTTGAGGGGGGCTTATGTTCAAGCGTATTTTATCTGTAGTTTTATTTTTCTTTTTACCGGTCTCTGCCTTCGCAATTTCCGAAAAAATAGAGTGCACGGCGCAGGTCTTTGAATCTTTTCCGGACGGAACCGCTCGCAGAGAGAGCGCACCACTGACAGTCGAAACAGAATCCGTAAGGCATATTGCTTTATCTGCTTCGCTAGATGGAAGGGCGTTTGTTTTAAGTGGCGATAAAGAAAGCGGACCTTACTTTGTTAGCATTACGGAAGAGCCGGATTATACAAAAGGTTCATTGACGACTGCGGAATTTTCTAAAGAAGGCCGCTTGCAGCTTTCAGTGGTTCAGGGGCGACTTACTCACAAGTTAGAGTGTTTTAAAAGATAAAAAAAGGGACCGCGAGGTCCCTTTTATATTAAGCCGCTTTATTTCCTTCGATCAGTTTTCGCAGATCTAAAATCAGAGCATCGACGGCGTTGGTCTTATCTGTCAGCTCGTCGGCAATGAAGGACATTTCCTCCGAAGCTTTGCTATTACTTTGAGATGTGGAATCAAGATTTACCAAAGCTCCACTGACTTGTTGAATTCCGGTTTTTTGTTCTGCTGCCGAAGACGCAATATCTTGATTGTATCCCGAGACCTGCTCGATGTTTGTTAAAATGGTTTTTAGAACTTCCTGACTTAATTCTGCCTTTGAAGCTCCCTCTTGAATGTATTCAGCGCTTTGGGAAATCAGGTCCGAGATTTCCTTAGCCGAAGTGGAGCTTCGTTGCGCCAAAGATCGAACGGCCTCAGCAACCACGGCGAAGCCACGGCCAGCTTCCCCCGCTCGAGCGGNNGCCAGAAGATTTGTTTGGAAAGAAATGTCTTCGATGATGTTGATGATGTCTTGCATTTTTTTCGAGCTGTCGCTGATCTTAGCCATCGACTGCATTAACTGCTGAATGGCGTGCGACCCATCTTCGGCAGAACGTTTGGATTCTTCTGACGCTAGTTTTGCCTGCATCGCACGCTCGGCGCTTGTTTTTACGATGGATTCAATTTCGGTCATGGAAGCTGTGCTTTCTTCTACCATTGCTGCGGCTTTACTAGATCCGCCATGAACCGTTTTGCTGGTTTCGGTCAAAGCAGATGAAGCTTTGTGAACTTCTAAAGAATTTTCCGCTAAAGCCTCGCAGATTTTTTTAACTGTCTTACTAATAGAGATCGCCGCGACGAAGGAAACGACGCCCGCTAAGACGATGGAAACAATGGCAAATAAGCTCACCCATGTTTTAGATTCGGCTTCTGCTTTGTGGGCCAAAGCGGAAGCTCTTTCCGCATACTCAACCTGATATTGGGTTTCACGCAATAGCGGAGCATAAACTTTATCGGCCTTTTCCGGGCAAACCTCGCGAATCAGATTCGTGATTTTTACTTCGTTAGTTTGAAAGTCCTGGGCCAACGTAAGAACTTCGGCGCCAAAATTTTTAAATTCCTTCCAGCCGGTTAAAAACTCCTGAAAACTCGCTCGCTGAGAGGCCGCAGGATCTATCTTCATATAGCGTTCGATGTGTTCTTCAAATAGGGCTATTTGTTTTTTAGATTGCTCTGCGTATTTTGAAACGTCTTGCTGATTGTTGCCGGACAACCCGATACTCCGCACGTGAATGCGCAGTTCGCGAATGGTGGCACGCAGATCCGCGAGTTCTTTGAGAGAAGGAAGATTTTCATCAGCAACAATACTGTATTCGTCAGCAACTTCGTTTAGGAAATAAAAACCAATCGCTCCGCTTGTCGCAGCTAGTAGCGATACAAACAAACCCATGACTGTAAGCTTCGCTTTAAGACTCCAAGATTTCATAAACGTCTACTCCAGTTGGTAAAGGTTCCTAAAGAATTCATCGGCTGGAGTTGTGAAAGATGTAGAAGAAAAGATCACAAAAAATAAACTTCATGTTTTTTTGGACCTAAACATTTCGACGAAAATTAGACATCACAAAAGTAAGTTTAGCAGAATGAAAATTAAATGGAAATGTGATGTGGAAAAGTAAACGAGAGGGGGAAAGAATTGCCCCCGAAGTATCTAATGCAAGACTTCCTTTGGAGAAAGAAGCTTAATAATAAGTTCTGTCAGTTCTTTGCGGCGAACAGGTTTTGTCATCACCTCATCGCATCCGGCATCTAAGCATTTCTTGGCTTCTTCCTTCATTGCATGAGCAGTGAGGGCGATGATAGGACCGCCGTAACCGTTATCACGGGCTCGTCCTGTGGCTTCATAACCGTCCATCAAGGGCATTTGAATATCCATCAAGACTATATCCGGCTTTCTATCGGATATCATGCTCAGAGCTTCTGCGCCGGAGCTGGCCTCAATGATTTCTGATCCGGAGTGTTTCAAATAGCGATCAATCAAAAGGCGGTTATCACTCACATCATCAACGACAAGAATCTTTTTACCTTCCAGAACTTCAACTTTAGCTTGGCTGCCTTCTTGAGGAAGAGTCGCTAAGTGAGGAGCGTTGGCCAGGGCTTGCGAATTCTCTAAAATCATTGAAATTTCAAATGTGGAACCTTCGCCAGGCACAGATTCTTTTAGAATCAAATCCCCATGAAGTGTTTGAGCTAAGTGCCTAGAAATCACTAAGCCTAATCCCGTGCCACCAAAGCGACGTCGAGTCGAAATATCCGCCTGACTGAAAGGTTGGAAAAGATTTTTCTGTTCGTCTTTGGAAATTCCGATACCAGAGTCTTTCACTTTGAAAAACAATCGCGTGGAATTTCTGCCAGCTGGCTCGGCGGTCACTTCGACGTCGACGCTTCCTTTTTCCGTAAACTTCACGGCATTACCGATGATGTTTAAAAGAACCTGCTTAATACGAATCGGATCAGAATAAAATTTAGATTGCGGCAAGAATCGGCGAATGCGCAGAGCGATGCCCTTTTGTTCACAGCGCAAGTTCAATGTCGCGCTGATATCATCAATCACTTCATCCAAAGAAAATTTTGCTTTTACCAATTGAAGCTGTTGCGCTTCGATTTTTGAAAGATCCAAAATATCATCGATAAGACGCAGAAGAAGTTCTCCGTTACGACGGATGGCCGCTAAACAGTCCAATCTTTCATCTTCGCTCAGAACTTCCTGGGAAAGAACGTCAGAAAATCCTAAAACCGAAGCCAGGGGCGTGCGAATTTCGTGAGACATGTTCGCTAAGAACTGGCTTTTTGCCATATTGGCGTCTTCTGCTCTTCTGCGAAGGTTTTCAACTTCCTTCATCTGTTCACGCAAAAGACGAGCTTGATAATCTAGCTGAACGAAGGCCTGCACTTTGCTGCGAACGATGTAGGGATCCAAAGGTTTAAACATTAAATCGATGGCACCGGTTTCATAGCCCTCGAAGATGATGGACTGATCGCGCTGTTCTGCCGTCACAAAGATAACTGGCAGATTGCGGGTGCGATGCACACCACGAATAAGTCTTGCGAGTTCAAAACCGCTGACCCCAGGCATTTGAATATCTAAAAGCGCCAATGCGAAATCGTGCTCCAGAATATGATTTAAGGCCTCTTCCGCATTGACGGCAGAGTATATATCGATGTCATCATTCGCAATCAGCTCTGACATCGCAACAATGTTTTCTCGGTGGTCATCCACGACGAGAATTTTTGTTTTATCCATGTTTCTCCCAAACATGCCATCTCCACGAACGTACCGAATCATGTAAACAAGTTGTTATAGCTGTTGTCCACATCTATTACAGAATCATTAATTACACTTTTCTCATTTTCTTTGCTACTTGCATTGGATTCTTTTGATAAATTCTTTGTCCCGCATCAATCTCATCAAACGATTCGTTGTGCTGCGAAAAGCGCAAAGTTTCTTTGGAACCCAAGCCTAAAAATCCGCGATCACTTAAAGAGTTATAGAAAAGATCAAAAACCCGTCCTTGCAACTCTCGATTGAAATAGATCATCACGTTGCGACAGAAAATTACGTTGTGCTCTAAGAAAGACTCATCAGTCGCCAAATTATGATCAGAGAAGACAACGTGATCACGCAAGGAAGACCGAAAGCGCGCTAAGTTATAGTCTGCCGTATAGTACTCCGAAGGACTTTCTTTTCCGCCAGCGGCGGTATAGTTTTTCGCGAAGGCGCGCATGCTTTCAACGCTATAAATACCTTCTGAGGCGGTCTTTAAAGAATTGTGATTTATATCAGTCGCGTAGATCAGCGACCTTTCATACAAACCCTCTTCTTGAAGCAAAATAGCTAAACTATAAACTTCTTCTCCGGTACTACAGCCCGCGATCCAGAAGTTGAGCGCGGGGTAAGTCTTCAGCATGGGCACAACTTTTTCACGAAACGACAGAAAAAACGAAGGATCGCGAAAAAGCTCCGTCGTCGAAACCGTCAATTGAGGAACCAGTTCCGCAAAAAAGCGTGGATCGCGCAGAATACGAGCCATAAGCTCTAACTCATCTGGCAGACCGTACTTCGTCAACAGACCTTCAATTCTGCGGGTGAACGAGCTTTCATTATAGCCAGTAAAGTCGTAGCCGTACTTCTCGTAAATTCCCTGCAGTAAAAGTTTTCTTGCCAGAGCATCGTTCATTAAACAACAGTCTCCAAGGAAGAAATCCACACTTTCAATACCGAAACCAAACTGCCTAAATTGATCGGCTTCGGTAGATAATCATTGGCACCGACTTGAATGCACTTCTCGTGATCGCCCTTCATGGCTTTGGCTGTCAATGCGATGATTGGTGTTGTTGCGTACTGACTTTTTTCACGGATTTTCTGGATGGTTTCATATCCGTCCATACGTGGCATCATGATATCCATAAGAATCACGTCGATTTTGGGAACTTCATCCAGCTTTTCAAGAGCTTCGATACCATCGCGGGCAACCACGACCTTAAAGCCTTTGCTTTCTAAAACATGGGTTAGTGAAAATAAGTTTCGCAGATCATCATCGACCAGAAGAACTGTTCTGCCTTCAAAGCTTTGCTCGCGGCTGCGCAACTGCTTTAATATATCCCGTTGCGATTCTGGTAAATCTCCTTCAACTCGGTGAAGGAACAAGTTCACTTCATCTAACAAGCGTTCCGGAGAACGCACGCCCTTAAGAATAATGCTTTCGGCGTACTGACGAAGTGCTGCTTCTTCGTCGCGAGAAAGATCCTGACCTGTATAGATAATAACCGGAGGCAGGTGAGAGCTAACGGCGTTCAACTTATCCAGGAATTCCGCACCGCTCATGTCTGGCAATGCAAGATCCAAAACCACGCAATCAAAATTTTCTTTTCTTAAATGTTCTAAAGCTTCTTCGCCGTGGCTAGCACCCACTATTTTAAGGTCTAAACCTTGAACCAGACTGATAATCGCTTCTCGTTGGGCCTGATCGTCTTCGATAACTAAAAGGCTGCGGGCTTTTTTCGAAATCAAAGCTTCAATTTGGCTAAGGGCTGTGCCGACATCTTTTGTCGAAGTCGGTTTTGCTAGGTAACCCATGGCCCCCATGCGCATCGTGTTGTGTTGGTAGTCCAGAGCCGAGATCATGTGAACCGGAACGTGACGCAGGCGAGGCATCTGCTTAATAGTTTCCAGCAAGCCTACGCCGCTGATCCCGGGCAGTTTAATATCTAGCATGATCGCCGTCGGAACATACTCTTTTAAAACGGCTAAAGCCAGTTCTCCCGAAGATGCTTCTAGTGATTGGTAACCGTAGCCTTTGGCCGTCTCGGCAATCAAGCGGCTTGTGGCTTCGTCATCCTCGACGATTAATAAAGTTTTTCTTTGGGGTTCCAAAGATGAAATCATGGTTGAAACTTTTTCGTCGACGATCACAGAGGAACGTTCCGGTCGCGTTGGAGCGGTGTATTTAACCACCTGTTGAGAAGCCGTTTCGCTATGAGGTGATGAGCTCGCTCCAGGAAGTGTTTGCGGAATTTCCAAAGTAAACGCGCTACCGTAGCCAACTTCGCTGTCCACGTAAACATGTCCACCTAAAAGCGATGTCAACTCGCGAGAGATTGTCAGTCCTAATCCAGTACCGCCATAACGTCGACTGATGGAACTGTCTGCTTGCTCGAAGGCTTCAAAGATGGTGACGCGTTTTTCGTCAGAGATGCCGATACCTGTATCGATGATTTTGATAGTCACGAAATCTTTATGTGTCGACGAATGTTCCGCTTTAATGGTGATGCTTCCTTTTTCAGTGAACTTCACCGCATTGGAAAGGAAGTTGCGCAGGATTTGTTCAACACGCTGTAAATCTGTGTTCATGGGAAGTGCTTTGATCTCTTCCGAAGCGTCAATCACCAGACGCAGATTCTTTTTATTTGTTTGCGGCAAGAATGTGGATTGAAGCTGGGAAATCAAGTGGCCCATCGTGAATCGTTCGGCTCGCAAAGTCAGCTTGCGTGCTTCAATTTTAGAGATGTCCAGGATATCACTGATAAGACCCAACAAATCATTTCCGGCATCATAGATCGTAGAAGCAAAACCGATTTGCTGCTCGTTCAGGTTGCCCTCTTTGTTTTCTTTAAGCAGTGTCGCTAGAATCAGTAAGCTGTTCAGTGGGGTGCGCAGTTCATGCGACATCTTGGCTAAAAATTCTGACTTGTACTGATTGGTCTTTTCTAAATCCAGGGCTTTGGCTTCTACTTCCTTACGCGAAAACTCCAATTCACGGTTTTTATTATTTAAGTTTTCTTGTTGAATTTCCAAAGCACGTGCTTGTTCCTCAAGTTCTTCATTGCTTGCACGAAGCTCTTCTTGTTGTGCTTGCAGTTCGAGGGCTTGTTCTTGAGTTGTATTCAATAAACGCTGCAAATCTTCTTTCGCATGCGCGGTGTTGATTCCCACGGCGACGACTTCGCGCAGACTGTTTAAAAGCGCGCGCTCGTCGTCAGTAAGATCGCGGAAGAGTGCGAACTCTAAAATGCCCACCGGTCTGCCATACTGATAAATCGGAAAGAACAGTATCGACTTTGGATCTGTGATGCCCAGACTAGATTCGATTTGCAGATAGCCGCTGGGAACATTGCGGATTTTAAACATCTCATCTTTTTGAACGGCTTCTCCTAAAAGAGTTTCACCGATTTTAATACGTTCAATCCGTCTATGTGCGAAGGCTTTGCTTTCAGCGTACGTCGCCTTCAATAGCAGACTGTCCCCATCCGTAATGTAAAGACGAGCCGCCGGAATTTGCAGCAGACGACAAAGATAGTGCAGGACTTTGTCGCCAAGTTCGACCATCGTAAGATCTTCCGCTAAGATGGCGGACACTTCTGCCAGTCGCGACTTCATCCAGGTTTCACGTGCTTGACGTGCATTTTCAGCACCCTGTTGGCGCCAACTACGACGAATAAGATAAAAAGCCGTACCAGTTAAGGCTAAGTTCACCGCAATCGAAAAGAACCAGGATATAAAACCAATGTCTTCAGAGTTCTGCGCTTTTTCTTGGCGATCTTTAAGCAGTCTTTGTTCTTCCGCTTTCATGTGACCGACTTGATCGCGCAACTTGTCCATGACAAGTTTACCCTCACCGGGTAAAGCCGCGTCTTCGCCGACGGAAGTGTTATTGCGAAGGGAATTTTTGAAAGCCGCTTCTCGATCCGCTAAAGTTTTTTCGATATCGTTCAAAGAGGCTTGCTGTCGAGGATTGTCGATCGTGAGACTGCGCAGATGTAGGTAGCGTTCGCGGGCTTCTTTCACGCCAGAAAAATACGGATCCAAATAATCTTTACGATTTGTCAGAAGATACCCGCGCACGCCCGTCTCAGCATCTTTCACGGCTGACATCATCAGATCGAGTTCGGAAATAACATTCGCTGTATGCTGCACCCAAATCTGCTGTTGGCGAATATTTCTAAAGACATTCAGAAGAAGAATCGAATTAAAAACGATCAGAACGGCAGCGATCAGAAAGAAGGTTTTTAATGTCGTAAAGCGAGAGCTTTTTTCGAAGGTTTCAGTCACATCACACCTTTAAAAAGTTACAAATTGAATGCGATATTGCAGAGATAGCGACCCTTCCTATCACACCAGAAATAAAAATCCACAAAGGGACGTACTTTTCTCAGAAATTTGATGTACGCATCATAAAAAAGAAAATACTTAGCACTGCAAGTTCAGAAAGAAAACAGCAACGTGTTTTGATTTTTGAACGCTTTTTAACAGCAGCCTGTTTTCAGAGAGGAAATTCAGGAAATTCTTACAAGGATGTAATAGACGCGCGCTCCGATGTTGGAGCGCGCGAAGAAATTTGAACTATGGTTTATAAGGATTCTTTTTAGCTTCGGCCCAATCTTTTTCGTTAAAATCTTTGAGCCAATCTTCATAACCTTCCGCCTCCATTTTTTCTAATGGAACGAAACGCAAAGAGCCGGAGTTAATACAATAGCGCAAACCATCTTCTCCGGGACCGTCATCAAAAACATGGCCCAAGTGTGAATCTGCGCGAGAAGATCGAACCTCAGTTCGAACCATGCCGTGAGACATGTCTTTCTTTTCTTTCACGGTGCCTTTACTGATAGGTTTACTAAAGCTCGGCCATCCCGTACCAGAATCAAATTTGTCCTTTGACGAAAATAACGGCTCTTTAGAAATCACGTCGACGTAAATTCCGGGATGATGATTATTCCAATAGGTATTTCTAAAAGGAGCTTCGGTTGCATTACGTTTTGTGATTTCGTATTGCTCGGGACTTAAGAGTTTTCTTAATTCCGCATCATCTTTCGGAAAGGCGCAAGTTTCAGGGTTGTACTTTTCAGTCTTCACGGATTCCTCCTTCGGGGGAGTCGCTTTTTTGCTAGGAGCTGCCGTAGCACCAAAGGCCAGTGTCACAAGCAGCGAAATAAGTGCAGGTGTTCTCATAAGAAAAACCTCCGACGTATATTCTACGGCGAATGAGGGGCTTTCTCAATAGTCCTGCGAGGAATAGTGTGAAGAGGGCTGGAGGAAAAGTGGTATCCACGGCGTCTCTTGCGAGTCGCCGTGGAACTTCCGAATTTTAGTGCTTTTTCTTGTCGGGACCGTACTTTTTCAAAAGAGAAGTCAAAACGCCTTTGACCTCTTCTTCATGCAGACCGCATTTTTGTTGAACTAAGCCGTAGATAGATTTGATACTTCCGTGAGTCATATCTAATTCTTCACTAGAAATGTCTTCCCATGTCTTTTGTAGCTCGGCTTTAAGTAAAGGCCATTTCTCTTTTGAAATCTGTGTATTCATCATACCGCTCTCCTGCGTTATGTGAATAAGAAGAAGCACAGGCGGTGCCAGCGGTTAAAAACGTCCTGATCAGTTTAAATGATTCGGATGGGGTATAATTCCACACAGCCGGGAATTGCTCCCGGCTTTTGCTTATTTACAGGAAAAACCGGGACCCGCACCAGAGTCGCGGAAGTTAAAATAGTCTCGTGTCTCAAGATCGTTCACAAAAAGCTGCCCTGTATAGTGAGAGAACTCAGATCCTTTAAACTGCGGATACAATCTGAGGTAAACGCCTTCGGCATCACCACGCATACTGATGTCGCTATAATACACTTCGGGTGTCATGCGAATATTCGAGTTCGTATAATTCTGTGCGAAACCTTTTTCTTTCACGATCAACGTGGCCCCGAAATTATAACTGCCGATAAAAGGAGTTTTTGGGTCGATGGCTTTATTGAAAAGCACCTCAATTTGCACGTCATCATTCTGAGACGGAATACAAATCAAACGGGTGACGGAAGCAAGTGCGGATGAAGAGGACAGGGCAATTAAAATGGAAATCAGTGTTTTCATAGTGAAGGGAATTAACGATCCCGGATCACAAACGCAAATAAAAAAACTCCGTGGAAAGCTCAATGAGAAAATGCGGAGGATGGCTCCGCATTTTCTTAGTCGAAAACAAAATTAGAATGTGATTTTCACGGAATCTGCTGATTTTTTCGCTGGTCCATGAAATACCGCCTCGATGTTGTTGCCATCAGGATCGATCACAAAAGCAGCGTAATAGCCGGGATGATAGGGACGTTCCCCTGGGGCGCCATTGTCTTTGCCGCCGGCTTCTAAAGCGGCTTTATAAAACTTCTGAACCATGTCGCGATCCTGAGCTTGAAACGCTAAATGCACACGGCCCGTAAGTTTTCCAAGGGCGGCTTTGCTATCTGACGACGACACAAACAATTCATCGACCCAGAAATAATCGGGGCCTTCACCGCCCAAGGGAATTCCCAGGGTGTTGAAGACAGCCATATAAAACTTTTTGCTGGCGGCAAGATCTTTAACTACTAATTGAATATGGTCGATCAAGCGACCGCGGTGAAGCTCGTTTGTTTCCATGAGGACTCCTTTTATTTTGCGACACTAATTCCGATATCACGTGGGTCGGCGACGCCGTGAAGAGTGTCTCTTTCATTTGCAACGGCCATGACATAACAAGGCACCGGCTCGATTTTTACGTCGTATCCCATCCCTTGAAGTTTTGCGATCACATCCGCTCCAGGTCCTGGGGGATCAATATACAAAACATCCGGTTGCCATTGGTGGTGATAGCGTAGCATAGCGACGGAATCATACAACGATGTTTTAAACTCGACATAGTTTAAGATTGTTTGCGCGACACAGCTAATGATGCGAGTGCCACCGGGGGCGCCCACTGCTAACACAGGTTTCTTGTTACTTAAAAGCAAAGTCGGCGACATGCTGCTTAAAGGTGTTTTTTGAGGAGCAATAGCATTGGGTTTTCCGCCAATAGCCCCAAATAAATTAGACCCGCCTTCTTGGGCTGAGAAGTCGTCCATTTCGTTATTCAAAACAATACCCGTGCCCGGAGCGACAATCGCAGCACCCATCCAGCCATTGATAGTTTGAGTGGTGGCAACAGCGTTGCCTTCTGCATCCATCAAAGACAAGTGCGTGGTTTCCGTAGATTCGTAACCTGGAGGTTTACCCGCCGCCACTTCCGCGGCTTTGCGAGCGCGATCTAGAGACACTTCGTTACGCCGGCTTTGCACATAATCTTTAGAAATCAAACCTTCAACGGGCACCTTCACAAAATCGGGATCACCCAAGTATTTCGCGCGGTCGGCAAAGGAAGACTGTAATGCCGAAGCGGCAAGATGGATGGACTTCGCGGTAAGGGGACCTTCTTTTTTTAGCTGATCTCTTTCAAGAAATTCTAAAAATTGGATAACGTGAACTCCGCCAGAGCTGGGCGGCGGCATAGAAACCACTTCATATTTTTGAAACTTTCCGACCAATGGTTTACGCCACTTCACTTGATAGCTGTCGAAATCTTTTTGGGTGATAATGCCTTTGTGTTTCTTAGACAGCTTGATGATGGATTGAGCAACATCCCCTTTATAGAATCCACTCTTTCCATTTTTCGCAATCAAACGAAGAGTTTTCGCTAAATCTTTTTGTACCAAAATCGTTCCTATCGCAGGCACCTTGCCGTCAGCGGTTAAGAAGACCTTTTTCGCTTCAGGATCTTTAGCAAGAACTTCCGCGCGATTTTCTAAAGCCCGATGGAATTCGGGGTAAATGGGAAAACCATTTTCCGCGAGTTCAATCGCGGGTTGTAAAACCGTTTCCAGAGGTAAAGAGCCAAAGCGTTGGTGAATCTCTAAAAGCCCCGCCACTAAGCCAGGAACCGCGACAGCTAACACGCCGTTTTGAGATTTATCGGCATCAGCCTTACCATCTTTCCCGATATACATATTCTTGGTGGCTTTTAATGGAGCGCGTTCACGAAAATCTATGGCATAGGTTTCTTCACTTTTAGCGTCGTGAAAGATCATAAAGCCGCCGCCGCCAATGCCGGTTGATTGCGGACGCTCCACCGACACCGTGAATGATGCCGCGACGGTGGCATCAATGATATTTCCGTTTTGCGCAAAGATTTTCTCTGCGGCCTGAGAGGCGAACCGTCCTTGCGTAGAAACGGCGTAACGTGAACCATAGGCTTGAGCCGTCTCGCGATCGACACGTTCTTTGTCTGTGCGTATGACTTTGTTTTGACAGCTTAAAAGTAAAGCGGTGAAGGAAAGAAAGAGCAGTCTTTGTTTCATGCGCAACGTCCTTGATGCTAGGCTTTTTGCGCAAAAACTTTTAGGAATCTAAGTACGTGTTCAGTCTTTGGCAAAAAGAGTTTAAAGTTTCTGAGTACTCTCCAAGATCTTTTACCACGATATCGGCAAAGCTCTTGGAAGGTTCGACAAACTCATTGTGCATCGGACGCACTTGAAGTTCAAATTGCTTTTTAACCCCGTCAGGCGTGCGACCGCGGTGGTGAACGTCGCGATGAAGGCGACGTTGGAAACGCAGTTCTTCAGGAGTATCAAAGAAGACAGCCTCGTTAAGTTCGGCACGCACTAAATCCGAGTGCAGAATCAGGATTCCATCCACTAAAACTATTTTTGTGGGGCTTTTGGTCAAAGTTTCTGGGCGTCGTGTGTGAGTTTTAAAATCATACAGAGGGACTTTAATGTCCTGACCCTCTTTAAGTTGGCGAAGACCTTGCGCCAATAAAGAAAAATCCAGGCTGCTAGGATGATCGAAGTTCACAGATCCGCCATCGCCATCAAAGCGGGCCGACTGATCGATGTAGTAGTTGTCTTGATACAGGATCATGCAATTGTCTTCACCCAATTGCTTTTGTAACTCTAAGGCGAAGTGAGTTTTGCCTGATCCGCTGCCACCTGTTACACCGATAATGTAAACGCTCATGCATGGTCCCTATTTGGTTTGAAACAATCTGTCTCCGGCATCGCCCAGGCCTGGGACTAAGTAGCCCATTTCGTTGACCTGTTCTTCGATGTTGAGCGTGTAGATCTCTACATCCGGGTGAAAGTGCAAGATTCTATCAAGCCCGTGATGGCTGGCTAAAATACTTAAAACCTTCACTTTGCCGACGCCGTAGTTTTTTAAACGATCTATAGCTGCCACAATAGTGTCCGCCGTGGCAATCAAAGGATCGCAGAGTATAATTTCTTTATTCTGAACATCCTGAGGAAGTTTAAAATAATACTCCACGGTGTTTTGAATAAATTTGTCTCTATAAATGCCTATAAAGCCCGTAGAGGCGCGCGGGATCATCGACAGCACGGCATCCAGCATCCCGTTCCCGGCACGCATTATAGACACGACGACGGGGGGCTGAATAATACGTTCGGCGACGGTTTTAGCAATGGGAGTCTCAATAGGAACTGATTCCAAATGCTTCCAGTCGCGCATGGCCTCATACACCAGAATTTTTGAAATCTCTTTTACGATTTCCCGAAATTCATGGGAGTACGTGTCCTTATCGCGCAAATAGCCGAGTTTATGTTTAAGTAAGGGATGTTCAATGACTTTGACTTGAGTATGCATATCAAAACTCCAATTAAAATACGGTTCCATCGCTCTCAATTTTTAAAGGAGGCGAGCTGTCTTTTCTGAGGGATCCAGCGGCTTTACGACCTGCCCACCACGTGCCCCCTTCAAGAACTTTTGCTAATGGAAAATCTTCGTCGGACTTGTTTAATTTTTTGCGAACTTCAGCGCCGATTCTGTCCAGCAACGAAATTGTCAGGCCTCGCCACTCAATTACCAAATCTGAATCCGGTCGGTGAGGACGCTGCTGCAACTCATTTTGCTTTAAAGAGATCAGTCCTAAATCCAAAAGCAGGCCGCCATTGCGGTACTCGGCTAAACCGGTCAGTTTTTCGATACCGGTAATTTCAAATCCCGCTTCCATCAACGGCTCCATTAAAGAATAGCTCATCCACTGTGAAAGCTTGTGAAAGGCGGCAAGGCCTCCCGGGATTTTATCGTAAGACCAGATGTCGCCCAGATTGGTGGTGCCGACTTTCACGCGTCCCGGCCAAATATCGCCGAAGCCATCTAAAACAGCGCGCAAAATTTGCGGACCGGTCACGGTATATCCATAGCGAGCCAGAAGATAATCCACCAATCCGCCGGGACGTTCGCCTTTGAATAAATCTTTTTTACGCGCCAGAACTTCACCTAGGTTTTTTAACAGAGCCAGGCGACCTTCAACGCCCACAAGAGGGTTGTCAGGGCGCACTTGAAAAGCCGAACGCAAAGTTTTTTCGTTAAGGCTTCGTAAAGCCAAGGAGTCCACTTGCAAAGGATTCGTACGATGGCTGGAAAGATGCCCTTGGATAAAAAGATAGAAGCTGGCGACGGCTAAGCCTTCTGAACGCGAGATTTTTTTACCAGTCAGTCTTTCTTCGTAAATCCACGAATCTCCGGCCCCGGCATCTAGCAACACCGAGGTGATAACGAGATCTAGCTTTGTGCGCGCAATTTCTAACGCATCTTTTTCTGAAAGCTTGGCCTCTAGAATCTTCACGCGATCCACCTGTCCTGCACGGAAGTGGCCCCAACGTGAATGAAATGGAATGTCCAAGGTCGGATATTTATCGCGAATCACATCCACGACATAGTTTACGACTGAACTCATTTTTTCCGGATGATAGTTGAAGTGGGTTTTCCCATCTTCAGTCAGTTGCAAAATCTTTTCGGCACTGTCTCTGATTGCAGAAGGTGATAAAAGAAAGTCCAAATCTTTTTCTGTGTAAGTATGACTATTCATCGATAGGTCTCCCGATAACTGTTTTTAATTCTTCTGCTGATTTGCTGACGTCGGCGGTGAAATAACCTTTGGCTTTTTTCGCTTCAATTTCGACCTGGGCATCTGGAGGAATTAAATGCGGAGGAATACAGACTCGGTTGACCACTTCGATGCCGCTTTTGACGATGGCATCGTATTTCATATTACTCATCGAGTGCAGATTGTGGATTTTTGTAATGCCAAAGAAATGCAAAATATCAGGCATTAATTCTTGAAAGCGAGCATCTTCAACACCCGCAACACATTCCGTGCGGTGAAAATAGGTCGCTGCCGAATCGCCGCCTTGCTGGCGTTTGCGAGCATTGTAGACCAGGAACTTCGTGACCTCTCCGAGGGCGCGACCTTCCTTGCGGTAATAGGCGATAATTCCCACGCCGCCGTTCTGCGCTGTGCGAGCCGCATCTTCAATACCGTAGATCAAATAAGGACGGCATGTGCAAATATCTGAACCGAACACGTCAGAACCATTGCACTCATCATGCACTCTGCATGTCAGCTCGACGTCGGGCTTTGCCAAGTCTTGAGGATTGCCAAATATATAAACTGTGGTGTTACCGATCGGTGGCAGCATGACTTTAAGATCAGGCCGTGTCACTAGCTCCGGAAACATGCCGCCCGTTTCTTGGAATAAAATTTTTCTTAAGGCGCCTTCTTCCACACCCAAACGCTGGGCGATTCCTGGAAGGTACCAAACAGGTTCGAAAGCGACTTTCGTGATTTTAATATCTTTGTTTTTTGTGATGATCTTGCCATCAATATGTAAGCGCCCGGCAGCGATGGCCTCGTTGATCTCAGGAATTTGCAAATGAGCTTGGGTCACAGCAACGGTCGGACGAATATCGTAACCTTCTTCGAAATACTCTTTGAAGTGATGAGGAACATCAAAACCCCATGGGTCAATAGAGACGATTTTTTTTGAATCATACCAAGAGGCATAAGGTCCGATCTTCACCGGGCTTTCGGTATTGTGAAGATCTGGCTTATGCAGCGTCGAGTATCTGCCTTGGGCTATAGAAAGAGCCCGGTAAACTGTGTAACTGCCACTGTGAGTGCCAATAGCGTTTCTTTTTTTCGGCTCGGTTAAAGAGGCAATCACAGGGCCGCGCTCTTGAGGGGACGATGCTCCCCACTTTATCGGCGGGCTTCCTCGAAAAACCTGACTGGAATGTGACGTCAAAATAACGTGCGACGATCTTTTCATATCTATCCCTGTTACGACATCCATGTGGTGTCCTCCTGTTTTTCCCATTTCACTGTGACTTTTTTGATATTCGACCAGAAATCCAAAGAGTGATGGCCGGTGATATCACCGTGACCAAACTTAGAAGCATTGACGCCGCCAAAAGAGAAAGGCTCGCGGGGAACGGGGACGCCGACATTGACTCCCACCATTCCGGTCGAGGCCATCCGCACTACTTTTTCCGCCAAGTTTCCATTTGAAGTGAAAACAGAGCAGGCATTTCCGTACTCGACGCTGTTTTCAATTTTCATCGCTTCTGAAATATCTTTACAGCGAATGATGCTTAATACGGGTCCGAAGAGTTCAATTTTCGCGATCTCACTTTGAGGTGATACCTGGTCAATGATTGTCGGCCCGATCCAGTGACCTCCCTCATATCCCAAGGGAGCGCGTGCTTTTCTTCCGTCCAGCAGAATTTTCGCGCCTTCCTGTTCCGCTTTGGCGATGGCTTTGTTTAAAAATTCCACTTGGCCACGAGTGATAATGGCGCCCATGTCCTTTCCTAACTCTAAAGACTTTGCTCTTTCGATGATTCTTTGAATGTGTTTATCCACGTCACCGACGGCAAGAAGGACGGCCGCAGCCATACAGCGTTGTCCCGCGCAACCAGTGAAAGAATCACTGATACCTAAGCCCGAAAGATCGGGATTGGCATCTGGTAAAAGCACGATGTGATTCTTCGCGCCACCCAATGCCAGCACGCGCTTACCCTGTCGTGTTCCACGCTCATAAACTTGTTGAGCGATTTTTGTTGAGCCGACAAAGGCGACGGCCTTAACCAGCGAGTGGTCGATGATGGCTTCGACAGTTTCTTTTCCACCTTGAAGGACTTGCAGAAGACCTGCTGGCAATCCCGCTTCGTGAAAGGCTTCGGCGATTTTTAAGGAAGTTAAGGGAGTTTTTTCTGAAGGCTTCCAGATATAGGCGTTTCCCAGGGTGAGCGCGATCGGCATTGTCCATAACGGCACCATCGCTGGAAAGTTAAAAGGCGTCACACTTGCGACGACACCCAAAGGCTCGCGACGGTATTCACACGTGACCCCGCGAGAGACTTCTGTCTTTCCGCCTAAATCCATATTCTGTAAAGCAATAGCAAACTCTAAGACTTCGATACCTTTAAGCAGGCCGGCTTTACCTTCAGTAAAACTTTTTCCGGATTCAGCGCTTTTCAGATGTGCGATTTCTTCCAAGTCGCGAAGAAGAATGTGACGAAGGTTGAACATCACCTTGGTGCGCTCTTTCATGGGAATCTCCGCCCACTCTTTTTGCGCCTTCGCCGCGGCTTTCACGGCGACATCAACGTCTTCTAAATTGGAATGATGGAATTCACCGATCTTTCGGCCATTGTAAGGACTGACGATCTCACTTTTAAATCCTGAGGCCTTGTGGAGTTTTCCAGAGACGAAGTTTCTGCAATCAATGACATAGTCAGGGACTTGTACGTTCATTCTAGTTTTCCTTTGCCAGAGCAATAAAAACCAGAATGATTGTTCAATGACGTGTTTATGCCAAATTAAAAGGGTGTACTCTACTTTTTAAGAATGTAATCCAATGAGTGGGCACGCATTTCAAAATAGTCGATGACGAATTCTTTTGAGCCTTGTGACTTCAGAATGTCGATATTACTTTGAATCTTTTTAAGCATTGAGTCCTTGTCGAACTGAATTTCTTGTCCGTGAAGATAATAAGCCTGTAGGTGCTTCTCAAGCGAAGACAGGCGTAATAAAACGTCTTTCTCAAAAATATTTAAACCACCTTGAGTGCTCATATATGTTTCAATGTCGGTGCAACGATAAGCAAACTCTTTAAGAATGCAGTCTTTGCGGTCAAGACCGTTGAGCTTGCAATTGCGTCCTTCTGAAGAGCGATAAAAGTTTAAAATTTCTTCTGTCGACTGCTCTTGATATGTGGCAGATGGCATAACACCGTTCTTCGTGAAACCTTTTTTATTTTCAAGATAAGTGTATCCATGGACTTCAGATAAAAAAGCCGCAGGGAGAAGACGACCTTTTTGATCGACTCTTCGAAAGGCCACGATGTCACCGGCTTTAAGCTGATCTAGGTTTACGGATTGGCATAGGGGCGATTCAATAAGAAAAGCGAATTCACTTCCAAAAGTATGATGAACGCCTTGAGAAAGTCCGGCTAAAAGAGTTGAAGAGTTCCAACAATTAGGGCCTTCTTGGCGAGCGGTAGAATTTTTTAGAAAATCAATGCGCCCTTTTAAAAGTGCAGCTTTTGTGTCGGCATATCCTTTGGAAAGGACGGGGGCTTCAGGCGTCATCACCTGAGCGGTTTCAATAAAAAGTTGGCGGATTTGAACGGCACTTAAGTGGGGAAGTTCCATCCACACTTTGGCAACTTCGTGAACCATGAAGGGTGTTGCCATCGAAGTTCCACTGTGTGCAATCAGGCCACCGCCAATGCTGGCCGCGACCACTTTTGCTCCCGGGGCCAGAATGTCGACAGTTTTCGAGCCGTAGTTGCTGAAATCAGCCATCTTCGCATTTGCAGGTGTGACTTTACTAAAGTCAGCTGCATCCAAAGCGCCGACTTTTAAAACATTGGGTTGTTCGAAGCTTGCCGGATACTGGCGATTTTTTCTGTCGTCGATATTTAAGGACTCGTTGCCGGCCGCGACCACAAAGAGAGTCTCTGGATTTTCATCAATCATGCGGCGATAGGCCTTGATTCCATCGCGAAGACCCAGAAGATCTTTGGTGTCTGGGGGAAATCCAATGCTCAAATTTACAATTCGCACTTTGTGCTTTTTAAGAAAGGCAGAAATTTTATCGATATAACTGGCTTGAGTATAATCACCCGCGAAACCCACAAGGGCCGCATTCGTCAAATCACCAATAGCAATATGAGCCACATGGGTTCCGTGCGAAAGGGGACGATCATCGCGCTGAAAAGAGGTCGAAGACTCGGTAGGAAGCCCGACATTCTTTACTTGTTCCCAGCCAAAATTATCATCCACCCAGCCATTGCCATCGTTATCTTTGCCATCAATGGGATCATCAGGGTTGTTCCACCACTTCGTCACCAATGCGGCGTGATTGTAGTCGAATCCCGAATCAATAATCCCGATAAGAAATTTACCGGGGTTTTCGCGATGACGCTTATACAGACGAATCTCTTCTTCCGATTTTCCCAGGGAGCGTAAACGTTGTACAAGATCATAGGGTTCATACATTGAAAAACGCGTTTTTATTTTTCCATCTGGAGTAACCTCGACAAATCCCGTAGGCTTTTCATGACGGTCATTGGAGGCATAAGAAAAGGTGATCGATGAAAGGGCTTGGCCTTTTTCATTTTCATAATCTTTGCCGATCACGCGAAACGGTGTTTGCGTTTCGTAGCGTTCGATGAACAGAAGCTTGCGAGGGGCTTCATCGCTATAAACCCATTTGCGAAATAGAATTGAAGATTCGGTCTCACGGTTTTTTGAATCTAAGTTGGAAAGTTCTAACTTGGAAGTGATTTGCCCGTAGTCTTCTTTTTCAACTGAAAGATTGATGCGAACGGTGTGACCGTTTTCAAGGTAGCTGTAGCGGGACCAGCCCGAGAATCTTCCTGCGATATCAAAGTGTCGCTCTTCAACAAGTTGGGTGTCTTTGAAATAATATTCTTTAGAAACAACGCCGTTGTCGAATTTCTCTTTACGGACTTCGAACTCTGCCTGTGCAGAGGTACTTCCCAGAATGAGACACAATGTGAAGATCGCGCGAAAGGAAGAACATTTCATGAAACACCTCAATAGGGATAAGAGGTGCAACAGGGGTGCCCTGACAGATTGAATACGCTGACGGCGGGCACGGATCCTCTGTCAAAAAAAGTGACAGAGGACCCAGAGCGACACTAAGGAAATTATTTGATCGCTGCCTGAATATCAGGTGTCAAATTTTTAGGTTCTTCTTGAGGTGGATAACGTTTGATGATCTTACCGTCTTTGCCAACTAAGAATTTCGTGAAGTTCCATTTGATCATCTCGGTTCCGAGAAGCCCCGGAGCGGCTTCTTTCATCCATTTATAGACGGGATCTGCACTGTCACCATTCACGTCGACTTTGGCCATCACTGGAAATTTCACGTTGTAATTCAAACTGCAGAACTGCTGAATGTCGGCGTTACTGCCAGGCTCTTGGGCGCCAAACTGATTGCAAGGAAAGCCAAGAACCGTAAAGCCCTGGTCTTTGAATTGTTCATACAGATTTTCGAGTCCCTCGTACTGAGGCGTGAATCCGCATTTGCTTGCGACATTCACAACGAGCACCACTTGCCCTTTGTATTTATCTAAAGGGACGTCAGAACCGTCGGCAGCTTTCACGGTGAATGAATGTAATGTCTTTTCCATTGACCACTCCTTAACTGAATTTTTGAATTACTATTCTGTCATGTGTTCTCATCTTGAAACAACCTGAATCATATAAAGCTGTTTATTTCGTGTCGAGGGAAATGCCGATTAAAACTTATGAACTTCTCTTTATATTACAGAAGTGTGGACCGATAATGAAACCATGGGGACTTGGTATATCTGGATACTCTTCATGATAGCGATATCTTTTTCGCCGGCGCAAGCTGCTGATCCATTTTTGGGTTGTGCAGATTACTGTGCGATGCGCTTTACAGCTGGCAGCAAAGCTTGGGATAACTGTATAGTTCAAACGCAGAACGAAGGATATTGCGGTCGTCCACCGAGTTCATCTACTCCCACACCTTCACCAGCACCTCGAGAAACTCCCAATCAGAGCACCGGAAATAACCAGAACCGAAATCAAAATCAGAATCAACAAAGTCAGTGTTATGCGCAGTATGAAAGTTTGCTGCAGCAATGTAACACACAGATCGAAGACACGTCTTACACTTGCGACGAAAAAAATGATTCCGGTATGAATAGCGTCGCGAATACCGCGTCCCAATTGGCTTTGCTGATGGGCCAACAAACTTCCGCGAGCGTTCAAGCCGCATGTTCCAGAATGGGTGATCTTTCTCAGGCAGCCAGCGGTGCTTTGGCCGCTTATCGACTTACTTGCAGTGAATCGATGAAAACGTGCCGTACAACATGTGATGCAGCCGTGGATTACGTGAAGGCAAATACCACATGCTTTCCAACCAACTCTGCAACACAGTTGAGTGCCGTGAATGCTTTGTCTCAGGCGCAATCTCGTCGCGATAAGTGTAATAACTTTGAAAGTAAAATGAATGAAGCGCAACAAGCGATTCAAAACTATGGTGCGACTTCGGCAAATGCCTCTCAGTGTGAAGAGCAGAATAAGGGTGAAGCTACATCCACGACGCCGGATTTCTGTAAAACGACTCCGAACTATCCAGGGTGTAATCCGGCGGAACCTGTTGATTGTACAAAACCCGAGTTAGCGAGTTCGAACAAAGTTTGTATCTGTACGAAAAATCCATTGGATTCTGCGTGTTTCACGCAGGAAAAAACAACGGGAAATGCTCAGGTAGGAAATCTTATCGATTCATCCAGTCGTTTAGCGGCTAAAGGTGGCGACGACTTAGGCGGAGATCTTCCTGGATTGCCAGGCATCGAACACGGCCAACTTCCTTCTGGTGGTTATGGTGATGCTGTCGATGGGGCTCAAGGCGGAGGCGGATCGAGCCTGGGTGGTGAAAGTAGCAGCGGTGGAGGCAGTTATGCTGACGCCTTAAATGGTGAAGGCAATGCTGCGGCTAACGAAAAAGCTTCTAACGTGAATGGTGGATACTACGGCGGCGGCGGAGGAAGTGGAAGCGGACTTGGTGGCGGAAGCGGCAGCGACGGCCAACCCGGAGTTCGCCAACCTTCAGCTGCGGGCACCGGAGGCGTTGCTGGCAAAGGCGGTCCCGATCTTCGCCAGTTTTTACCGGGTGGAAAATTTGATCCGCGCCTCCGTGGAGTAGCGGGTGCTTCGGGCCCCGATGGTATCACGGGACCTCATTCGAATATTTGGCATAAGATCCAAAACAGATATAAGGTGGTCAGCCCTTCGTTGCTACCATATTGAGACGTTTTGAATTGAGATAGTTTATACTTTTGTAAAGTTGTCGATCCCGAGATCCGATAAATGGGTCTATGGGAATGAAGTTTTTTGCCGCAGTTTTCTCTTTCTCCTCACTTTTATTAAGTGCTTCACCTACCTTGGCCGCAGAGGCCTGTGGCTCGATGACCTGTCGAGACGATCACTACTGCGAGCGCAAAAATAATCTCGTGGGCAAATTGACGGAAACATGTAAGCCTAGATCCAACTACACGGCTCCCGATAGCACTTCAGGAAATGCAGCGCAAGCATTGGCCGACTGCCGTAGAACTTGTCAGTCTCCCAATGTCTGTAATGCCGACAACAGTGAGCGCACGAGCTATTCATGTCGTGCGCCTGATGGCAATCGCGCCAACGCGAATAACGCTCCAACGTGCAACCAGCAATTCCAACAATTGATGCAAGCTTGTACCTCGCAAATTGAAGACACATCTTACACTTGCGACGAAAAAAATGACTCCGGCATGGCCGAAGTCACTAACACAGCTTCGCAACTAGCTCTTCTCATGGGTCAACAAACCTCGGCAAGTATTCAAGCGGCGTGTTCGAAGATGGCATCTTTATCACAAGCGGCTAATGCCGCTGTTGCAGCTTACCGTTTGACATGCAGTAACTCTATTGGAAGTTGTAAATCGGCTTGTGGAGCAGCGAAAACTTACGCTCAACAACAGGCGACTTGCCTTAGTGCTGGAAACGCTGCTTTAGCTGTCCAACTTGCTTCTCAGGCGGACACAGAGTTAAAACGCTGCGACAGTTTTGAAAACAAAGTCAGCGAGGCCAATCAAGCGATTTCAAACTTCGGTACGACTTCCGCAAATGCTTCGCAATGTGCTTCTTTGACTTCCGGTGAAGCAGCTCCAACACCCGAGTTCTGTACGGCGAATCCCACTTATCCAAGTTGCGTGGCTCAACAAGCCGTGGATTGTACAAATCCATCGCTTGCTACCACGAACAAAGTTTGTATCTGTCAGAAAAATCCGATGGACCCTGCCTGTGTAACAGAGCAAAAAGTGGGTGACAGTGGCTCTGTGGCTTCGATGATTGACTCGTCTTCGCGTGTCGGCGCCAAAGCGGGTGAAGATTCTTTCGGCGGTGATTTGGGTTCCACTCCACCTATTCAACATGGTCAACTTCCTTCTGGGGGAGCAGGCCAATCGGTTGACGGTTCCCAAGGTGGTGGCGGAGGCTCTTTAGGTGGAGGCAGTGGCTCTGGCGGTGGTTCTTATGGATCCGCAAGTGGCGGTGGCGCCGCTGGTGAAGACGGAGCCAATGTGAATGGTGGTTTCTATGGCGGTGGCGGCGGCAGTGGTCGTTCTTTCGCTGGGAGCGGATCGGGCGAAGGCGGTGGCGGCCCAGGCGGAGCTGCGGGTATGCCCGGTTCGGGTGTTCCTGGGGCGAATGGACCTGATTTAAGAAAGTTTCTTCCGGGCGGGCAGTTTGATCCAAGACTTCGTGGCGTTGCCGGTTCTTCGGGACCCGACGGTATTACGGGACCGCATTCAAATATTTGGATGAAAATCCAAAACCGTTACAAGGTGATGGTGCCTTCTTTGTTGCCTTAGTAAAAATAGAAAATCTAAGTAATAAAAAAGGGAAGATCACTCTTCCCTTTTTTTATTCTATTTGTTCGAGTTAGTTTAGATAAGTTGATGCAAGCTTTCGATGACTTGCTTTCTTAGTGGTGCATCTACCAGAACGGTAACGCTCATAGCGCTCATCATTAATTTGCGTGTTTCCAATTTCTTTTCTGACAAAGCATTCAAAACTTTTTGCGTGATTTCCGGCGAGGTGGCACCGGTGCACGTCAACGTCACTGTGGAAAAATCTGTGGGCAGTAATGTGAACTGAGCATGATTCTGAAGTTCTTTCTTAATGGCTAAGATAATTTCAGAAGGGCCCGTTAACAACATTTCTGTTTTATCTAAATTCATTTCGTAATGCAGAAGCTGTGGGAATGGAATCTGCTTTTCATCAAAAAGAACTTGAAGGTCTTTTAAGGCTTTCGCCGGATTTTTTTCCTTACTTAAAATTCCAACAACTGTTTCATGAGAGTTCAAAGAAAGGGCTTTGCAGGATTCAAACATATTCAATCCTTTTTTAACAAGTGTTCCATCAGAAGTTTTACTAGAAGCAGGGCCGATGTACAAAGTGACATCGCGAAGTTTAGCCAGCTCTACCGAGCGGTAATGCAGAACTTTGGCGCCCCAGAAAGTCATATCCATCAATTGATCATAGCTGAGTTCTTGAATGGGTTTTGCCGCCTTAACAACGTTTGGGTCCGCAGTGAAAACGGCAGGAACATCTTTCAGAATCTCACAGCGTTCCGCATTGAATGCCGCTGCCATCGCAACAGCTGAAGTATCCGAGCCGCCACGACCCAATGTCGTAATCTCTTTTGTCACGGGCGATACACCCTGAAAGCCAGCCAAGATAACAACCTTGTCGGTTTTCAAAGACTCTTCCACGCGCATTGGTTTTACATCTTTGATGAAAGCGTTGACGTGCGAATCGTCAGTGAAGATTCCAGCCTGACTTCCTGTAAAGCTGATCGCCGGACAACCTAAGTCATTGAGCGCCATGCTCATCAGTGACATACTGATTCTTTCACCCACAGTCAGAAGCATATCCATTTCGCGACGCTGAGGATGAGCAGAAACTTGGTTTGCTAGATCGATCAAAGAATTTGTTGTCTTACCCATAGCACTGACAACAACGATCAAGGAATTTTCTTTAGATTGAGAAGCGACTCGCGCAGCGACAGACTTGATTTTTTCAGGATCTGCCAAAGTGGCGCCGCCGTATTTTTGTACAATCAGAGGTTTCATTCCAATGCAACTTTCCGACTAAACTGGTGCACGTAAGAGGAAACAAGCTGTCCCGCACCTTTAGGCACGCGAATAAAATGTTTCTCGACCTGACGAGGAATGTACCCCAGATAGAGTTCGGCGTTCAAATCTTTTAATGATTTTCTTGTGACACTCAAATGATCCGCTAATGCATCCAGATCTGTGCCACCTGGCACAAGAACGATTTCGTATTCGAGCGGGTCCATCTTTTCTAAGTCGCGAAAGCCATAAAGGTTGGGTGCTTTGGCAATCAACATAGCCGCAAGAATTTTTGGAACATACTCCTGCGTTTCGACGGGAAGTGCATTGAGTTTTATGAGTGTCCAGTAATCTTTGGTGCCATATTTCTTGATGCGATTGCGAAGGCCGTTTTCACCCATGTTGTAACTCGCGGCAACCAAATACCAAGAGCCAAACTCTTGATGCAGATCTTTCAAGTAGCGAATGGCGGCAAGCGTACTTTTCTTTAGATCACGACGCTCATCCAACCACCAAGTTTTACTGAGGCCGTAACGAGTGCCAGTCGCTTCGATAAATTGCCAAGGCCCTACGGCGTCAGCGTGGCTGATGGCGTTGGGTGCAAATCCGCTTTCGATCATCACCATGTAGGCCAAATCCAAAGGTAAGCCCGCTTTTTTTAACTCCGCTTGGATAAAGGGCATGTACTTGTAAGAGCGCTGCAACCACTCGCGAAACCACTTACTGCCGCGAGCTCCCTGATAGTGGGCGATCCACTTGCTGACTTTTTTATTGTAGGTCACTGGCAAATCAAAAATCAGATTGTCAGACTGAACATGAGTGGAACGTGAGGTGAGAGCTTTTAACTTCTCTTTTAAAGTCAAAGCCGGAGCGGGAGCTGCGGGTGTTACAGACGTTCCCGCCTGCGCAAATTGGATAATAAAAGTAGATAAAAGGACTGCGACCCACGTGCTCATAAAGTTCATTATGAAGCCGATTCTTTGACACTGTCGACAAAGAACTGACAACACCGCAATGCCATCGACAAAGGTCAATGCACGGTCAAATCCAAAAAAACTTGAGTCCAAGAATTTCTTTTGCGACGAAGGTCCAGCGTGGAAATCATTTCCTAGACGAAGATCGGTCCTGTCAAAACATGGCACACGCCTTGCTGCTCAACAATGTGTGGAGGAGTGTTCATGGGTGTAAAAGGGGTCTATACAGCTCTTAGCGGAGCGATCGCGCAAAGTACAAAGCTAGATACCATCGCCAATAACTTGGCGAATGTGAACACGCCCGCTTTCAAACGCGATCAGCAACTTTTCCAAGAATATTTAACTGCAAACGAAAAGCCACCTGAGACGACACAAATTCCTCGCGACGTCGCTTCGATCGAAAGCTTCTATAATATGCAAGGTGGCGACAAAAGTTACGTTGATGCCAAAGGCACCTTCACGGACTTTTCTCAAGGTGGTTTAAAACACACAGGAAATCCCATGGACGTTGCCATTGATGGCAAAGGCTTCTTTGAGGTTGCCACTCCCGGCGGTGTTCGTCTGACTCGTGCGGGAAACTTTACTTTGGATGGAAATGGTCAATTGGTGACTAAAGAAGGATTCCCGGTTCTTCGCGCGGGCGAACCAGGTGCTGATCCTGCTTCGCGCGTGATTCGCCTTCAAGGCACAGGTCTTCCACTTTCTATTAATGATAATGGTGATGTTTTTGAAGGAACTGAAAATATCGGACGCGTTTCTTTGGTGAACGTGAATAATCCCGATTCTTTACAGAAAATGGGAAGTTCGCTTTATTCCTTTAAGCCAAACATGGCTCCTGAATTGACGAATGTTAACAATCCAAGCTTAAAACAAGGTTTCTTAGAAGCTTCTAACGTCAACATCGTTCAAGAAATGACAGACATGATTTCCACCAATCGTGTTTTTGAAAGCACTCAGAAAGCCATCACCGCTTATGATCAGATGGCAGATAAAATGGTTAACGTGGTGGGAAAAACAAACTAGTCAGGATGACTGGTTTGCATGGATTTGATTTTTAAATAAGCAATTAATGGAAGGATTCTTTAATGCTTAAAAGTTTAAATACAGCAGCGACAGGTATGGCGGCCCAACAGACAAATATGGACGTCATCTCAAATAACATCGCCAACGTTTCTACGAATGGCTTTAAGAAATCGCGCGCTGAATTTGAAGATCTGATGTACCAAACTCAAAAAGAGCCAGGTGCTCAAAGCGGAATGAATGCGTATTCACCGAACGGTGTGCAAGTCGGTTTGGGTGTTCGCACCGCCGGCATTCAAAAGAATTTTGAAAATGGCAGCGCCGCGGTTACCAAGAATCCTCTTGATATTCAAATTGAAGGTTCTGGTTTCTTCCAAATTCTGACTCCGGATGGCCAAATCGGTTACACGCGTGATGGTGCCTTTCAAAAAGATCCTAATGGTCGTGTCGTCGATAAAAACGGAAATCTTCTTCAGCCTGAAATCACAGTTCCACCGGATGTAGCGGGTCTTGAAATCGCTCCGAACGGTGAAGTTCGTGTGATTCAAGGTTTGAACTCCGCTCCGCAAACTATTGGTCAAATTGATCTTGTGAACTTCGTAAATCCTGCGGGCCTTAAAGCTGTAGGTAAAAACGTCTTTATGCCAAGCCCTTCCAGTGGTCAGCCCGTTGTGGCTCGCCCAGGTATGAACGGAACAGGTTACTTGGCGCAAGGACAGCTAGAAACTAGTAACGTCAATATCGCTGAAGAAATGGTGAATATGATCACGGCGCAAAGAGCTTTTGAGACGAATTCAAAAGTGATCCAGGCCTCTGATCAAATGCTTCAATCTGTGAATAGCATGAGATAATTGATGAATAAGTTTTTGTCTTTGGCACTTTTATTTTTCAGTGTTCCGTCTTTCGCAAGACCTGAGATCACCATTCCAGCCAGCGTTGAGATTTCTCAACGTGAGCTTTTGCGTTTAAGTGATATCGCGACGGTGAAGGATGGCACGCCGGAACTTCTTTCGTTTATGGAAAGTGTTGTGATCCGCGAAGACGCACGTGAGCTTTTGTTGTCACAAAAACTTCCGTCTTCAGAAATTTTGACCAAAGTGCGTGAAGCGATGAAGAGCCAATCCGGTCTTCGCGCTTTAAATCCTGCTTATAAAATTCCTTCGCAAGTGGCGGTGGCGTTTGCTTCAACACCGATTTCTCGTGAAGAAATTCAAAGGAAAGTTCTGAATCATCTTCAGGTTCGCTGCAATGAGTGCGAATACAAAGTCAGTATTCAAAGCACGCCGGCTCCGGCACAAAAGCAATGGGATCTCGATTTTACGCAACTTACAGGCAAAGGAGGCTTCCTTTTGCCACTGCGCGACGGCGATCAGCGCCAATTAAAATGGATTTCAGGAACAATTCGCGTGTCGCAATTAACCCCGGTTGCGTCTCGTTTGATCTTACAAGGAGAGAGAGTGCAACAGGAAGACGTGCGCATGGTGATGACCGATGTGACGTTTGCTAAAGACAATGCACTTCGCCTGGCTGATATCCAAGGACAATTGGCAGCTAGATCTCTTCCCGTCGGTACGGCTATCTGGTCGACCGATCTCAAACGTGAACCGGCAGCTAAGAAGGGACAGATTGTAAAGGCATTGCTTGGCGATGAGGGATTTGAAATCTCCGTCAATATGCAGGCTGAAGACAACGGCTTTGTTGGGGATCTCATTAAAGTTAAAAACTTGGATAATCAAAAAGTTCTCTCAGGCGTCGTGATTGAAAAAGGTGTGGTGAAGTTGCAATGAGACTTAAATCTTTCTTCGTAACTATTTCTTCGTTGGTGGCTCTTACGTTGTTCACAGGTTGTGCGACGATGAATGATCTTTTGGCTTCATTGGATGGTCCCAAAGAAAACCCGCCATTAGAAAAAATCAATACGGCTCCTCGCTATTCTGACACTCAGAATTTGGGAGTACCGACAGATCGTCAATACAAACGCATGACTCGCAATCGCATGGAAGAAGAATCGGACTTAGGCGCCAATGCCGGTTCGACTTGGGTGATGGAAGGTCAAGGCGCTTATTTGTTCGCGCAAAACAAAATGCGTCGCGAAGGCGATCTTTTAAATGTGAAATTGGACGGACCTGCTTTGAAACAAGTAGAAACAAAAGTTTCTGTGATCAAAAAACTTTTGAAGCAGCTTGAAGAGCAACAACAACAAAGTTTGAATAACTCTTTAGCAGCAAATGGCACGGATGCATCTCGTACTCCGGCGTCGACAGAGGCAAAAAAGCCGGAAGCGGCTAAGCCCGCAGAAAAAGAAGACGACAAGGACGCTTTGGCGGATGTGCAAAACATACCCACTCGTATTGTCGAAAAATTGGCTGATGGAAATTACCGCATCAAAGGGCAACAGCCTTTTATGATCGGAAAACGTGAATACAAAGTCATCGTGACGGGTTTGATCCGTCCAGAAGACTTCAACGATCAAGGTATCGTCTCTGATAAACTTCTTGATCCGCAATATGATGTCGTCAGCATCAGAAGGAACGCACGCAATGAATAAACTATTTAGCGTTATCGTACTAACGGCTTTTTTTGTGATGGTGGCTTTTGAAGCGGCGAACGCGGCTCGCTTGAAAGACATCGCCAGCATCCGTGGTGTGCGTGAAAATCAACTTTTGGGTTACGGTATCGTCGTCGGTCTTAAGGGCACCGGTGACGGTAAAAATGAATTCATGAGTAAGAGCATGGTGCGCATGCTTGATAAATTGGGAATGAAACTAGATTCGCCTGAATTCGCAAGTAAGAACGTGGCGGCCGTGATTATCACCGGCACGATGCCTGCGTTCGGTAAAGCAGGGAATCCGATTGATGTCACGGTGAGTGCTATCGGTGATGCTTCTTCACTTCAAGGTGGTACTTTGTTGCAAGCACCTTTGCGTGCGGCGAATGAACAAGTTTACGCTGTCGCTCAAGGAAGCATCATTATCGGTGGTGACGGAAAAGATCAGCATCTCACTTCAGGAAGAATTCCGAATGGTGCAACGATTGAACGAGACATGACAGCGGATTTTGCTTCTCGCAAAATGTATCGTCTGACTTTGATCAATCCGGATTTCACGACGGCGGCTCGCTCGGTATTGACGATCAATAAAGAATTGGGTGGTCACTACGCTTCCGCAAAAGATTCAGGAACGATTGATATTATCACTCCATTTGCCTATGAAAATCGCGGTGTGGAATTGTTGGCAACGATTGAATCTATCGAGATCAATCCCGACATGAAAGCGCGTGTTGTTGTGAATGAAAAAACCGGCACGATTGTGATCGGTGATAAAGTGAAGATTTCAAAAGTCGCTATTTCTCACGGTTCACTCTCTGTAAAAGTTGGAGAGGGAAAAAATGCGAAAGATGAGAAAGTGGCTGTTTTAGAAAGTGGTGTCAGTGTTGGGGAACTCGTGCAAGCACTAAACAAATTAGGTGTCTCGCCGAAGGACCTGATAACTATACTTCAGTCCATCAAGTCAGCTGGAGCTTTGCACGGGGAACTCGAAGTATTATGAAATTTGTGTTTCGAAATGACACACTATGCAATAGACTTAATTTTATAGTTTCAGACACATGGACGTGTTTGGAACGCGGGGAGGGTGAGGAAGAGATCGCGAACCATGGAAGGTCAAGAGTCAAAAGTTTCTCGCAGGAAACAGGAGCAATAGGTCAGCAGGCACCAAGGATTGGTGAACACGAGCCGAAGCTACACTCTAAGAATCAATTGCAGGATGCATATGATTCTCCGACTCTCACTCCCCTTTTTTCTCTTTCTTCAAATGACATCGTTGCGTTGGAATCTGTGAGTAGTGGGTTGCTGGAACCTGCTGCTTCGGACAGTCCTCGCGCTTGGAGATTTTCTTGGCTTTGATGTCGGGTCGTTTTCTTTCTTTTTGTTGCTACTGCTGGCGTTCGCTGGCGCTGCGGAACTTGCATCAGGTTCCAGCAACCCACTACTCACAGATTCCAACGACGCGTTCGCTTGTTGGAAGCGAAGTTGGGGGTGGAGGGGGAATCAGTTCTTCTGGTTTTCTTCGAGTGGGGGCTTCTTTTGTTTTTGGGTTCTGGCCGTCTTTGACGGCGTTTTTTTCTCTGCTAATTTTTGATTTTCAGTTTTCTAACTTCGCTGGGAGCTTCTTATGAGTGATGCTGCTGGTGGGGCTGGAAATTTTAAGGCTTTTGGGTCTAAGTTTCTTTCTCGGCCTGTGTCTAAATCTCCGGAGCAGAAGCTTCGTGAAGTTTCGGATATGTATGAGAAGCATTTTCTTCGGGAGATGACTAAGGCTATGCGTTCCACTATTCAGGAAGGTGGATTTATTCAGACTAGTCATGCGGAAAAAATTTTTCGTGAGCAGTTGGATGATCACTATGTTGAGAAGTGGGGAGAGCGTGGTGGTGTTGGGCTCTCTGATATGATTTACACTCAGCTGGTTGAAAAATTTGGTGTGATGATGGGAATTAAGACTCAGGTGTCTAAGCCTCAGGGTCCTCTCCCTCTTGACACGAAATCTTTCGCGGCTCGTCCGTTTCAGCATCCTGGTAAAAAACAATCCGTGTCTTATCGAATTGATAATACGCAAGGTCCGCAAGGTGCAGATAAAGCGCCTGAAGCTGTCAAAGCCCCATGGGACGGGGTTTTGCTGGGGAAGAAGACTTTGGCGGATGATCAGACAATGATTGAAATTGAGCACGACAATGGTCTTAAAAGTCAGATGGTTTTTAAGGGTGGAGTGTCTAAAGTTTCGACAGGGGAAAAACTGCAAGCTGGCGACACCCTTGGGTTTTTAAGTCCTGAGGCGAAGTCACTCTATTGGACAGTCGAGAAGGGTGCAGAACCTGGACCAGAAACTGTCTCAGAATGATTTGGTGTAACTGTCCCATTGTGATACTATGAAAAGAACAAAGAGTGTATTCTAACACTCGAAAGCAGGAGGCCTTCAATGAAGATCACGCACAACAAAGTTGGACAGAATTTGAATCTGACAGATTCTTCTCGCTCTAACAAAGCGGATGCAATTAAAAATAATTCCGCTGGTGCGCCGACAGCAAAAGCAGATGCTCTGACTGCGTCGACTCTCGGTGAATCTTCTCGTGTTGAACTTTCTCCACGTGCGCAAGAAGCAAAAAGAATCAAAGAACTTGCGATGTCGGCTCCTGATGTTGACGAAGCCAAAGTTGCTAAGTTCAGAAAATTGATCGACGACGGAAAATACAACGTCGATGCAAAAGCTATCGCCGACAAAATGGTCGACGAACACTTAGATTTCTAAATTGCCGGAAGCCGGTAGAGCTAGCACCCATGCAGGGGTTTATTAACAACCTCACCGCCCAGGCGGCATCAAGGATGATGAAATGATGGACGCAACAGTAGAAAGAGCGTTTCAAAAGTTAGAAGCCAATCTCGAAGAACTCACAAAGATCTATCGTTCTCTTCTCGATATCGTACGCAAAGAAAAAGACCTTCTTCTTCAAGCGGATCGCGATGCTTTGGATGAAAGCAATAAACTCAAAGAAGAATTGCTTTTCAAACTTCGCGCGCAAGATGCTTTGCGTTCTCGCTATGCGATGGATCTAGCAACTATGGTCGGAGCCGACGTTGAGAATCCTCGTTTGTTGGAGCTTGCCCAAAAATTGGCAGGCACTCCCGCAGCCGATCGTCTTCGCACTCAGCATTCCGCTTTGGATATGTTGATCAAAAGAATCACAGATATTAACAAAGATAATGAAGAATATGCTAAGTCCGCTTTGCACTCGTTGAATGGTGCTCTTGGCGAAATCAAAGATACTCTCTCTGGTAAAAAAACTTACGGAGGCAAAGGCCAATACAAACAAGGCCCTCAAGTATCTGGCAACTTCGTTAGTAAAGAAGCGTAAGCGCGGAAGCGCGCAGAGCCGCAGGGCGGAGCCCGAAGGCTGAAGCAGTAACAACGACCCACCGAAGATGAGGATAGGATGTCTAAAATCTCGGCTATGATGGATACGGGTAAGCGCTCTCTGATGAACTCTCAGACAGCATTGCAAACGGTCGGTCATAACATCGCCAATAAATCAACCGAGGGCTTTTCACGCCAGCGTGTTGAGCTATTGTCGAATCAGCCTATCGGTGAAGGAAATCTGCAAATCGGTATGGGTGCCCGTGCCGGTGTCGTGACTCGTGTTAACAATCCTTGGTTAGAAAAACAAATTCAAAAAGAAGGCATGAACATGGGTTTCCATGATTCTCGTGCCGATGCTCTGGGCCGTGTTGAGCAAATCTACAATGAGCAAAACAATAAAGGCCTGAATCAGTACATGACTGATTTCTTCAACTCGTTCCGTGAACTTTCTAATAACCCTGAAAGCTTGGCATCAAGAACTTTGGTGCGTGAGTCCGCTGTGGCGATGTCTAAAGATTTCGGTCGCGTGGTAGGGCAGTTGAAAGCCGTTCAGGAAGATTTGGATGGTCAGGTTAAGACAACCGTGAACGAGATCAATCAGTTGACGAAAGAAATCGCGCAACTGAATGAAAAAATCCAAATGATCGAAGTTCAAAAAACTCCGGCCAATGATGAGCGCGATCGTCGTGACCTAGTTCTAAAAAAACTAGGTGAAAAGATCGACATCTCTTGGGCGGAAGGCCGAGACGGCATGGTGACAGTTACTGCTGGTCGTACAGGTATCCTGGTTTCAGGTATCGGTTCTTCGGAATTGAAGGCTGAACAAACCGGCAGCCGTGACCGTGTCGAAGTTTTCTTCGTGGGTACGGGAACTCCCGCGAACATCACAGATCAAATCACGGGTGGCCGTATTGGTGGTGCCTTGGAAGTTCGTGACCGTGTGATTGAAGATCTTTTAAATCACGTCGACAACATGGCTTACACATTGGCGAAAGAAGTCAATAAAGCCCATATCGAGGGATTTGATAAAAGCGGTCGTCCCGGTGTTTTATTTTTCGAAATGCCGGAACAGTCAAAGGGAGCCGCATCAGTTATCGGATTAAATAAAACAATCTTTAACGATGTTGGCAGAATCGCGGCCGGAGCCCAGTCCGGTGCGACTGGTGATAATACCGTCGCGAACGTGATCTCTTCTTTGCAGCACCGTCAGGTGATGGATGGTGGGACATCGACGTTAGACGATTACTACAACACGCAAGTCGGTCAGATCGGTGCGATCTCCCAACGTGCGGTGAAGTCACAAGAGTCTCAGAGAAACGTGATGAACCAACTTACAAATATTCGTGAGAGTATTAGCGGTGTTTCTTTGGACGAAGAGACAACAAAAATGATCGAGTTCCAAAAAACTTACGATGCCTCTGCTCGTTTGATCAAAACAGCAGATGAAATGTTTGATACAGTATTGAATTTAAAACGGTTGTAGGCGCGGTAGCGCGCAGAGCCGCAGCGCCTAGGCGCGCAGGCTGAAGCAGCATAAGGATAGAAAGACTTAATGAGAATTGCAGATAAAATGTCATTCAATCAAGTAAACCAGAATCTGACGAAGAATCGTTCAGATATGGCAGACTTGCAGAATCAGGCTGCAACTCAAAAGCGTATCAATAAACCTTCGGACGACCCTTTAGCGTCCGCGCGTGTTTTGGCTTCTCGTACTGAAGAACGAGGAAACTCTCAATTCATTAAAAATATCAATAACGCTCGTTCCTTCCTGGAATTTTCCGACCAATCTTTGGGCGAACTTTCAGAAATCCTAGTGCGTGCAAAAGAACTGGCTGTCAGCCAATCGAATGATGCCAGCGGAAATGAAGAAACGCGTTTGGTCACAGCGTCTGAGATCGAGCAGATCTACAATCAGGCGATTCAAATCGGAAATCGTAAACTCGGTGAGCGTTACGTTTTCGGTGGCTATAAAACTCAAACCACTCCGTTTAATCAAGCCGGCGAATACTTCGGTGATGACGGGGATATGAAGATCCAAACTCACAAGGACTCTTTCGTTGCCATGAATATTCCGGGCAGCAAGGTCTTCTTGGGTAAAGGTTTGGGTGGTGATGGCATCGTACGAGCTCGTTACGAAGCGCCAACAACGGTTGAGCAATTAAAGCAGTTCCAAAAAGAAGAACAAGAGCGTGAAGAGATCAACCGTGAAGTGGAAAGCAACTTCGTTGAAACGCGCGGTCCGGCTTCAGAGCGCCGTTCAAGTCGTTTTGACAAGCAAGATCCGGTGACCGGTGGCGGGGGAACAAACATCTTTTCGACCATTAAGGACCTTGAGATTTCTTTGCGCACCAATGATAAGCAAGGCGTTCAAGCGGCCTTGGATACCCTGGATCAGGCGATTTCTCAGGTGGTTTTGACCCGTTCTGAGGTTGGGTCCAGAATCATGGCTGTGAACAACACCATGGACTCCCTGCAAAAAGCGGTGGTGGACAATAAGGTGGCAGCATCCCAATTGGAAGATGCTGATGCATTCCAGGTTATTTCAGATATCAATAAGACCGATAGCACCCTAAAAGCGACTCTCGAAACGTCGGGAAAGCTTATTCAACCAAGCCTTCTTGACTTTCTAAGATAAAAATAATACCTACAGTTCCGCTTAAAACTACCGATAACGACTGCAGCAAAAGGAGTTGTCATGCTGGTTCTCACACGGAAGTTGGGTGAAAGCATCGCTATCGATGACCACATCAAAATCAGAGTAGTTCAGATCAAAGGTAAACAGGTTCGTTTAGGCATTGAAGCGCCCAAAGACACCAAAATTCACCGTGAAGAAGTCTACGTAGCTATTCAGGAACAAAACCAGCAGTCTGCAAGTGTGCCCGCTGATAAGACACGTAGTGTCGCTAAATTGCTAAAACCGTAACGGTCGATGAAAAGGACCCGTCTGACTGCGTTGTCGGGCCTTTTCCTTCACTCCGACGTGCTTCAGCACGCCTCCGTTTCGAAAAAGACCCTCCGCCTTGCATCCGAGTCCTTTTGATCGACCTCTCTTTCCTAAGAACTCTCTAAGCCGTGCTAGCAGCGGTGAAGCGGGGTGTTATCTCTCCTAAATTTTAATTGAGTCTCCCTAGATTTAGGTCCAGATTTATAGGTGTATTCACCATCATGCCGTCTTGGTGTGTCTAAAATTATGGATGAATACGTTTTCCGGGAGGATGAATGATCATTTCGACATCGCGCTTCGGCCAAGTTGAGCTGAAACAGGAAGATGTTCTGACGTTTCCAGAAGGCCTATTGGGTTTTGGGGATCTACGTAAGTTCGCTCTTCTTGATGATCCAAATGACGAAATCTTCGCCTGGTTGCAAAGCTGTGAAGCGCCTCAGATCGCTTTCCCAGTTTTAGAGCCGGAATTGTTTGCTCCTCAATACAAAGCCACATTGACGAAAAGTGATATGGAAGCTTTGAAGTTGTCAGCACAAGAAAAAGCTCGCTACTTCTCTATCGTAACTATTCCAGATGATCCTACGCAAATGACGGCGAACCTAAAAGCGCCTGTCGTTGTGAACGTAGAAGCACGCACAGCTCGTCAATGTGTCCTTCAAGACAACAACTTGGCGATCCGTGAGCCTATCTTCACAAAACTTCAACAGCGCGTGGTTCAAAACCCTGCGGTGGCTATTAAGAACCAATCTTCTGGTATCGACGTAGCAACGAAATTGAACATTGTGAAAGAAGCGGGATTATAGTTCCGAATCAAAATTAAGAATGAAAAAAGGCTTGGTCACCCAAGCCTTTTTTATTTGTCCGAGCAACAGACTTCCACTGATCTTTTATCTACTCGATTGATTCTTGTGTTGAAGTCAGAATTGCAAATAAGAAAGGCGGCCTCAAGACCGCCTTTTCTTATGGATGAGAGTCCCCTCACTCAAGGAGGCTCTCTATGAAAAATACCCCTGAACAAGGTACTTTTCGGAAGTTTATAGAATTACTTAAGTTGTTAATCCTGATTCTGTTTTTACTAATCAGTTCGTGCAGTTAAGTTGTTAAGCTTGCCATAACCGGGATTCATCAAGGATGAAGCGGTTTTGAGGCCGCTTAAGCATTCTCTAACTGCGGTAATGATTTTTCCGTTTTAGCACCCAAGCGTTTGAGATCTTCCACTTGATCGATCAAGTTTCCGCGACCTTCCGAAACTTTCTTAATCACATCTTCATGCGCTTTTTGAGCCGCGGAAAGTTTTTCGCCTAGGTTTTGAAGGTCTTTTAGAAGGCCTGCGAACTTTTCGTAAAGAAGGCCACCGCGCTTCGCGATTTCAAGCGCATTTTTTTCCTGACGATCTTGTTTCCACAAAGCTGCCACAGTTCTTAGTGTCGCTAGCAAAGTCGTTGGGCTGACGATCGCCACGTTTCTTTCCCAGGCATATTGGAACAGTTCAGGCTTCAGTTTAAATGCCAAAGCAAAAGCCGGCTCTAAAGGCATGAACAAGATCACGAAGTCCGGTGAAATCAATTTATCGGCGGCGTGATACTTTTTCTCAGACAGACCATCGATATGCTTTTTCAAAGACTCAACATGAAGTTTTCCCGCACGCTCAAGATCTTCAGGAGTTTCTGCTGAAGAATACTGTTCGTAAGCAATCAATGTCATCTTCGAGTCGACGATCAAGTGTTTTTCGTCTGGTAAACTGACGATCACGTCAGGACGAAGAATTTGTCCGTCCTCACCACGCAAATCCAGGTCTGTTCCCTGAATGATGTACTCTTCGCCTTTGCGAAGACCAGAACGTTCCAAAATATTTTCTAAGATCAGCTCGCCCCAGTTCCCTTGTGTTTTTACTTCACCTTTAAGGGCCTTGGTGAGGTTTTGAGTTTCCGCTGACATGACTTTGTTCAGTTCCATCAACTTCGAAAGCTCACCGCGAAGCATGCCGCGTTCGGAGCGCTCTGTAGAGTAAGTCTCTTCAACTTTCTTTTCGAAGTCTTTGATACGCTCTTTAAGAGGTTCCAAAACAGAGGCGATGTTTTTGTGATTTTGGTCTGTGAATTTCGCCGATTTTTCTTCAAAGATCTTTTGCGCCATCACTTCGAACTGCGTGTTCATTCTTTCGGCCAAAGCCTCTTGTTGCTTGCGAGCGTCTGTCATCAGAACTTTTTGCTCGGCCAGGCTTTGTGAAAGAAGGTCATTTTTCATCTGCAAAGCTTGCACATCAGCCTGCAACTGAGCTTTTTCCGATGTCGCTTGGGCTTTCATTTTAAAATAGACGACGAGGCCCGCGATAAGCGCTCCGGCGAAAAAAGAAAGGATGACAAAAAGATTCATGGAAAGACCTCCGACGGTTTCTTTTTGCACTTAGAAATTGCGTTGGTCATCAGAAAAAGTTCTGATAGAAGTGAATCAGAATTAACTCTCAATGGTGCAATGCAAAATATGACTTCTTCTGCTATTCAAATCAAAAGTATCCTTCTGGCATTCCGTCCAAAAACTCTTACGGCGGCTTTAGTGCCTTGCCTAGCGGGAACCGCCTTGGTTCGCGCCATCGGTCTTTCTTGGGATGGTTGGGTTTTATTTTACGCTTTAGCAGCTTCGTTTTTAATTCAAATCGGAACGAACTTGGTTAATGACGCCGTTGATTTTAAAAAAGGCGCTGACACAGAAAAACGCATTGGACCTCAGCGTATCACGCAAGCGGGAATTCTGACGGCAGGTCAGGTCATGGCCTTAGGTTCCGTCTGCTTTCTTCTGGCTGTTCTTTGCGGTATTCCCCTGGTGATGAAGGGGGGCTGGGTCATCGTGGCCATCGGGATTGCTTCTGTGTTGATGGGTTATTCCTACACGGCGGGTCCTTTTCCTTTAGCTTATCTAGGTTTGGGTGATCTTTTCGTTATTTTGTTTTTCGGTCTTCTGGCCGTGATGGGCATCGTCTTCTTAAATACCGGCGAATGGATGCAAGAAGCTTTTGTCCTGGGATTGCAGATTGGGTTTCATGCCACTGTTCTGATTGCGATTAACAATCTTCGCGATCACAGTGGAGACGCCTTGGTGAATAAGAAAACTTTGGCAGTTCGTTTCGGTGTGAAGTTTTCTCGTTACGAAATCGCGACATTGTGTTTTCTGCCATTTGTACTCAATCTTTACTGGTGGTTTGAAGGCTACAAGATTCCAGCGATGCTTTCGATGTTTGCGTTGCCCTTGGCTTTTAAGATTACAAAAAATGTTTTCGGAACAGAGCCCAGTCCGGCCTATAATAAATTTTTAGGTCAGGCTGCGGGACTTCACTTGGTCTTCGGCCTTTTATTGGCGATAGGATTTGCATTTTGATTCAAATTTCATACAGCCCTTACTCTTTACAACCCTTGCAGGCGCTCAACGCGGTGGCGGGGGCTGGCGCTCGTGAAGGAGTGCTGCTGAAAATAGAGTGGGCCGATGGATTGAAAGGTTATGCAGATCTGCATCCGTGGCCAGAACTTGGTGATTTAACTTTAGAAGAACAGCTTTCAAATCTTCGCCGTGGCAAGATGTCGGCGCAAATTGAGCAGTGTTTTTGGCTGGCACGTCGAGATGCTCAAGCGCGCAAAGATGGCAAAAGTCTATTTGATGCCGGCGAAAAGTTAAAAAATAATTTTCTGCTTTCAGACTTCTCCGCAGTAAAGCCGGGTTTTCTTGATGAACTTAAAAAAGAAGGTTTCACCACTTTGAAAATTAAAGTGGGCCGCAATCTTCAAGAAGAGGCTGAGCTCCTCACTCATATTGCCGCTGCCGGATTAAAAATTCGCCTGGATTTCAATGCCGTGGCGACGTGGCAGATCTTCGAACGTTTTATGGGAAGTTTACCCGCAACCGTGAAGCCCTCTATTGAATACGTGGAAGATCCATTTCCTTTCGATGTAGCTGCGTGGTCTGAGGCAAAAAAACTCGTCAAGATTGCGGTTGATAACCAATACGACAAAGTGCCTTGGGAGAAATTACAGAAGGCGCCTTTCGATGTGATAGTCATTAAGCCAGCGAAAATCGACGTCGATAAAGCCATCTCGCAATGCAAGCAGTGGAATCTTAAAGCCACGGTGACTAGTTATATGGATCACGCGGTAGGAATCGCGCATGCGGCGGCTGTTGCGATGGAATTAAAAAAGCTGCACGGTGAGATGATATTGGAAGCCGGCTGCCTGACTCATCGTCAGTTTAAAATGGACACTTTTTCGGCTGAGCTCAACACTCAGGGACCCTACTTATTGAAAGTGAAGGGTCACGGTATCGGCTTTGATAAGCTGCTTGAGGGGGTGCCATGGCATCAGCTCAAGAAAAGTTAGATTTATATTCAGATAAAAATGAAATCTTGCTCAACCCGCGTCTTCCTAAAGAAGACTACGAGGCGCTTTATTCCCTGGCAGTTGCTATTCAAGACGAAAGAAAATTGACGGGACATGTCTGGATCGCGACATCGGGATCAACGGCGGATTCGGCGGCTCGGACAAAGCTGGTGGCTCTTTCCAAAGAAGCTTTAAGAAGTTCTGCTTCAGCCGTGAACTTTCATTTACAAAGCACTTCACAGGACGTGTGGACGCAAGTACTTCCGCCTTTTCATGTCGGTGGATTGGGGATTGAAGTGCGAGCCGAGCTTTCGGGTGCGAAAGTCATTTCCGCATTGAAAGAAGGCCGATGGGACGTCCATCACTTTTACGAAATTCTTAAAAGTGAAAAATGCACTTTGTCCGCCCTAGTGCCGACTCAAGTGTACGACCTGGTTTCTCATTCTTATCAAGCGCCTTCGACCTTGCGAGCGATCATCGTGGGTGGAGGCGCTTTTGAAGCAGAGTTATTTAAAAAAGCGCGTTCATTAGGTTGGCCCGTTCTTCCCAGCTATGGAATGACCGAAACGGCTTCGCAAATTGCAACGGCCGGCCTGGATTCGTTAAAAAGCGGCGAGTTTCCAGAAATGCATTTACTTTCGCATGCTACAGCCAGAACCAGTGAAGAAGGTTTTTTACAAGTGCAGGCCCGGTCACTTTTCACATGTTATGCGCAGAACACTTCGGAAGGGCCAAGATCTTGGGACCCCAAGAGCGACGGTTGGTTTACGACGGAAGATCGCGGCCAGGTGATTGAGGGGGCTCTTCATATTCAAGGCCGAAGCAAGGACTACATAAAAATTGGCGGCGAGGGGACCAACGTCGCGCAGTTAAGATCTGTTCTAGAGAATTGCGCCCTGGCTTTGAATCCTAGTTTTCCTTTGAAAGTGACGTTGCTTGATATGCCATCTGAAAGGTTAGGGTCTGAAATTCACATTGTCAGTCTGCTTTCAGAAGCAGAAACTGATAACATAGTGAAAGCCTATTCTGATAAAGTGCTTCCGTTTGAAAAACCTCGCAAGGTTCATTACGTGAAGAGCATTCCACGCAGCGACTTGGGCAAAATTTTGTGGGCGCAATTGAGGAGCTTGTTATGATTAAAAAAGAAGAAAATCCATGGTCGAAGGGCATCGTGCTTGTTTGTACGAAGTGCCACAAATCTATCAGCTCTAAAAGTTTGCACGAAGAAGGCAACGCCGGAGAAAATCTCAAAACTTTTCTAAAAAAATCATTTAAGGAAAGTGGCGATCTCTCTAAAATTCGTATTGTTACTTCGAGCTGTCTTGATGTCTGTATTGATGAGTTGCAAGCTTTATCCTACGCCAGTGTCGACGGGAAGACAGAGACATTCACGGTCCACCCCGAGGCAGACCGTGAAGAGTTGATGCAGATGTTACGTCAGAAAATTAAGGGCTAGTTAGAAAGAGTTCCCATCAGACTTTCTGTATAGAATCCAGGAAGCACCGGTGACACTGTTAGCTGCGTTCCATTTGGGATGCCGGACTTCGAGATATAGAAAGTTGCAGAGGCCATTCCACCTGGAATGGTCACAGAAGATCCCAGTGCTGTTGCACAGCTCGAATCACTGTAAAGTCGATCATTCACGCCGTCACCAAAACTGACGTTCAACGGAACGTTCAGACTTGTTGGTAAAAAGACAGGATTAGAAGCCTCATCTTTGCGAGTCACTGTCACGGCTACACAGCTAGGAGCCAAGGATAGATTCCAAAGACCCGAATCGGCGTGAAGAGCCATGCGACTAGCAACGGTTTTGACTCTGATCTCTGTATTATTGTTTGCAGTCAGACCACTTAATTTAAAGTGATAAGTGCCATCACCGATAGTGGGCTTGAAATACACCTTGGCTGAATCAGCACCCGCAGAAACCACGGCCTGTGTGACTTCATAGCCTGCGTAACAACCCGATGTCGCATAGAAGGTACCCACCGCACTTTCCACAGTTGCAAGATGGAGTGTCATGTCGGTGCTAGCTGGCATGCGAGTGCCATTTTCATTCATCACCACGACTTGGTATGCCTGACAAGAATGGCGAGCCACATCTCGAGGCCCCCAAATATCTGCTTTCGTGACTGTGTTTTGGCTCGAAAGATCCACCTTCATTTTGTATGGTGCAAAGTCATAACCGTAAGAACTACCCGATGCCGTCGTCGCGGAAATATTAAATAACTTATAGGCCTCTGTTTCGGTTCCAGAAACGTATTTCATATGGACTGTGAATTCATTGCTGTACGAGGGCAGGTTTACATTCGTCGATTCCGTGGTACAGGTGTTGTCTGCATAAAACTTCACCTTAGGGTCAGAACTGGTAAGGCTGAGAACGCCACCGGCATTGTTATCCACGGTCGAGTGGTTGTAGTTATTTGTGCGCATTTTCATCGGATAGCAGATGTCTTTGTAAATCTGATAGCGATGGTCTTCCAATGAAATCCAACGTGTCGCCGTCGAAGCAGAATCGCGCATGGTCACTGAATAACCTGTTGGGTTTGCCGTCAAAGCTGATGGAGAAATTACTTTGAAAGTCATGATGCCGGATTTGGCATCAACCGGAAATCGATAAATAATATCCACGCCATCTTGAGCCGCAGGAATGGAAAACGTTGTTAAGCCCGCAGTTCCCGCGGTATCGCTTTCACAATCTTGAAAGTTAGTATAGGCCGCAATTGGAGATGAAAGACTCTGAAAAGTTTTTTGAACGGAAAAACTAAGAGCCGACGTATGCGAAGCACGATGGCCCTGAGCATTTGTCAGATAGACCCTCATGTAATCACATTGTCCAGAGCCCGCAAAGCCTGCGGGCCAAGTTTTTTCAATATTCACTGTCGTGGCGGCTCCGGAGCCTCCGCCACCATGGTCTTCAGGATCTTGCAGAACAAGAATCGCCGTATCACCAATCAGCGTTTCGCCTTTGATATAGATGTAATCAACATCGGTGCCGTTACTTCCACCTACGATGCCCCAAATGTTTTCTAAATCATTCTTCGTAAGATAAAGATCGAAGGCTCCATCAGAACAGTCGCGATCGTTGGTCACGCCTGTAAGATTTGTTCCCGTTAAATCGGGAGTTGAAGGCGGTTGATGCCACGTCGTCTTATCAAAGCTTAAAAGAATATTTCCCACGCGGGCATCGCAGCTTCCTTGGATGCGCACATAGTTTTGCAAATCAAAATCCTGATCAAAAGGACTTGAGCCTTTCAGCGAAGGCGCTGGCAACTTTTTACCCAACGAAGCCACTTCCAATTCAGGACTTTTGCAACTTGTTAACAAGGCCGCAGAAAGGAATAAAACAGAGAGATATTTAGAGCTTACGTTCTTCATGAGTATCTCTTCGACAAAGGACGAGGGGTCCTTAAGATTCAGAATGAGATTCTTAGAAGAACTAAATTTCTTGTAAGCCTATTGATTCAGACTGAGACAAAAAGAAGAATGGGCTCGGTTATTTGCCCCAACCCTTCTCACTTTGAATTTGTTCGCGCAATTGCGCTTCAATTTTTTCTGCGGGAATCACTTCGCCACGACCGACACCAGGGCAGAAGGCTTTGACGTCTTTGGCCCAAGATTTCGCATTCATCACTTCAGGCCAGAAGGGCCATGTACGACATTGAGTCGGGCGTGCTTCATAAGCTCCGCAGCTTTTTCCTTTAAGAAACATACAGTCTGGATTTTTTGGATCTTCTTTGAGATGCCAGATGCCGTCGCTGCGAGCGCAGTATTTTTTTGTGAACTCTCCCACACGCATGTTGAAGTGCTTCGCAAAACGTTTGCGGTCTTCAAGACTTAAAAAGACATAGCCATATTCACCATGGGACGTGCAGCATTTTCCAGAGCCCGTACATTCAAAACGAACTCCCTTACGCCACCATTCATCACCCGTAAATTTGAACTCTTCCATCTTAGCCTTTCAATGCTTCCAAGTAAGGTTCCAAGCGCGATTTCATTTCGGCAGGCAAAGCTGCTTTTTGCTTGGTCTTTCCGTCGACGACAGAATGAACCATGTGAACCACCGCGTTTGTTTTGCCAGACTGAGTGAAAACATACTTCATTTTGAAAGAAGTTTCACCAAAACTCGCCACCGTCACTGCGATGTCGTAGGTTTGCCCAGGAAAAAAAGGAGACAAAAAGTCAGATTCCGTGTGGCGAATAGGAATGATCAGGTCACGCTGTCCAAACCAGCCCTGATAAGTGTAGCCGGCGGCTTGAATAAACTCTTCAAATGCGTCGTGGGCGAACCCGAAAATATTCCCGAAAAACATGATCCCCGCAGGGTCGGATTCCCTGAAAGTCAGGGTCTTTTTGGTGTGAAAGATTTTATTCATATTGTCTCGAACTTTAAGGCCGGAGAGCCCTTGACAGCAAGCAGATAAATCGACAAGTTATCGGCTTACGACCCACCTTCAGGAGTTCAAATTGCAGCGAAGTGTCATTGATCTTAAAGTCTATGATCCAAAGGATTTTCCGGCTTATTTGCCGAAGCTGAATAAGCTTTATGATGATCTCTTCGCTGGTGGAAAAGGCTTCCGCGCAAAACTCATCCGTATGATGAGTTCCAATCTTTCTTTAGATCCAAAAGCGGAACTTCTTTTAGGCCAAACCATTGAATTCATCCACAATGCTTCTTTGCTTCATGATGATCTTATTGATCGCTCCCATCTTCGCCGTGGCAAAACAGCGGCTTGGTTGAAGTACACTCCTGAATACGCCGTGCTTGCGGGCGATTATCTTTTGGCGCGCGTGATGGTGAATCTTTCCGGCCACGGCAATATCAAGCTTGTTCAATACACAGCGGAAGTGATCTCGGACCTTTTAGAAGGGGAGTGGCTTCAAGATTCTGTGGTGGGTGACTTCTTCGTGACCCTTGAACAATTGGATCGTATTCACAACTTGAAGACAGCCAGCCTGTTTAAGTGGTGTATTCGTGCGCCTTTCATCGCTCAAGAAAGATACGATGAAGAATTGCACCGTGTTCTTGAAGAGATGGGAACTTTGTTGGGACAGCTTTTCCAGCGCAGTGACGATCTTTTGGATTACGACATTCGTAACAACGAAGGCAAAGCCATCCTGGGTGATTTGAAATCAGGGTACTTGAATTCTTTCGGTGCCTTCGTATCTAAGGGCCGCTCTCGACAAGAGATCGACACCTTGGTGAAAAGCAAAAATCTTGAAGAGTATTACGCTAGCATCGGTGGCAAAGCTCAATTCGATCAAAAACTTCTTGAGTTCGACGAAATGAACAAAGGCTTAATCCAAATGTACAACCATCACTTGGAGCGCCTAAAAACTTTCTTAAAACCCGGTGAAGAAGGTTTGATCGAACAACTTCGTCCTTTGACCGAGATTCTTTATTGGAGAAGGAAACCGTCGTGAGTGAATTGATCACGCTTTCCAAGAATTCTCCTGAGTTTGAATCTTACTTGCTGGGCACATTCTCAAAAACTCAGCGCGCTCTTCCCGTGCAAACACTGAACGTAAACTCGGCGTCTGAAACAGTGACATTTCGTGTTTTGCCTATTGAAAGCATCAAGAAACCTTCTTCATTGACCGTGCTTTTGCAAACTTTCAAAGCGCGCAGTTTTTTACTGATTTTGGCGCCCTTGTTTTTGGTGTTAACAAAGAACATTGCCTACCGCACCGTCGTAGACCCTTTAACGACGGCTATTGCGACCATCGGCGTTTTGTTAGCTTTTATCGCCGTGAATTTGCGGAACGACTACATGGACCATATGAAGGGTGTGGATCGTGTGCTTGAAAGAAGTGGCAGCCGTTCAATCCAAAACGGGTGGGTGACGGCTTTTCAAGTCAAAAATTATTCGACGGTGCTTTTAAGCCTCGCGATTCTGTGCGCTCTTCCCATCATCTTTGCGTTCCCCGAAGTTGCAGGCGTGATTTTTTTAAGCCTGATTATCGGATTGTGGGCGCAGTTTAAAAAACAGAATTCATTCAAGTATCAAATCGGCGGAGAATTTGCGCTCTTCTTGATGCTGGGGCCATTGTTAACCGTCGGATATCAGCTTGCTATGGGAGCTGGTTTTGACTGGGAAAGCGTGTGGCTGGGCTGCCTTTGGGGCTGGCTCGTTCTTTTCGTCGTTCAATTGAAAAACTTCATGAACATCTTTCCAAGTGCACAGGCGGGCTTCACAAATACTGTGAACTGGCTAGGTTTTGATAAAAGCCGTCGTCTGTTGGCGGTTTGGTGGATCTTGTTTTTAGGTTTCAATCTGCTCTTCCATGTGAAGTACGCAGGATTCTATTGGGGATTTTATTTATCTTTGGTTTTAGTTTTTCTTTCTTTTAGTTTTATCTATAAGCTTAAAAATATTTCCAGTCCTGTTGGCAGCGAACTGCGTGCCGTTTTCAAAGCGGGATTTTATCTTTTCCTGATCACCATAGGCCTGTGGGTATTTGAATGTCTGTGGTATCTGGGAACGTAAGTTCAACTCGAACTTGTATTTTAGCTTCTGAAAATGCTTTAGAAAAAGCTCAGCAATGGGCTTCCTTTTTAAATTGTCCTGTAAATCCTGTAAATAAAGGCGATTTCTTTTTTCACTTCTTTGTGGAAGCAGACCGTGTGTACGTACGCGATCAGGAACGTCGTCTTTTGGAAATTGACTTTGATAAAAACCATCTGGATTACGAGCGCAAAGGTCATCGCGGTAAAAATGAACTTATCGCAAAGGCTTTGGGCGTCGCTAAGGGCTGTCGAAAAGTTTTGGACCTTTCTGTGGGCCTGGCCGTAGATAGCGTGTTTTTGACTCAACTGGGATTTCAAGTCACCGGCGTTGAAAGATCGCCTGTGCTTTATGCTCTTTTGAAGGAAGCGTTTGAAAAGACTCAGAAAGAGTATCTTAAATCTTACGAACTTTTTTATTCCGATAGTCTGAAATTTTTGAAAGAAAAAAAAGGCCAGATCGAAATCGACAGTATTTATTTTGATCCGATGTATCCCCATAAAAAGAAATCAGCCTTGCCGAAACAAGAGATGGTCGTTTTTCGTGATCTCGTAGGACATGATGACGACGCGGTCGAAGTGCTGAAAGAAGCTCTGACGTGGCCGGTGCAAAGAGTGGTTGTAAAGCGTCCACTGCATGCAGAGGAATTGTTACCCGGGGTTCGTCACGCGTACGAAGGAAAGGTGGTCCGATATGATACTTATGTGGTTGGGTAGTTTCTTTCTAGTGATGTATGGTCTGATGGAATCCCAAAAACATCTCGGGACGCTTTTCTCATCACTGCACAAAAAAGTTCTCAACATGGGGATGGAAACAAGCTTGGTGAAGACCTTCATCCGCTGCGCTGATGTGGTGGTTTTTGAAGTTTCGCCACAACGTTCATTGTACACCGGGATGGCCCTCTACAACTTGCGTGTTCTGCCGTTGGCTCCAGCGACTTTGATTATGGCGATGAGCACTTTGGGTGCTTGGTGGATTGCGATTCTAAGCCTTTTGTTCTTGGGCTTCAGCGGTTATTTTGTTTTAGGCCTTTGTATTTTAGGTCTGTTTATTTTTACTTCCAGTGCGAAAGCGAAAACACTTTTGCAATTTGCTTTCAGTGTAGGAATTTTTTTGATCGGCGGTGAGAGTATGATCAAAAATTCCACGGTGATTCAAAATCTTTTGGGGCAAAGTGATCTGGCTTTCTTTTTAGCTGATGGTCGCTTTCCTGCGGTTTTCACACTTCTTTTAGCAAGTCTTTTATTAAGTCTTGTTATTAAAGCCGAGTTTTGGACGCTGGTTCTGGGATTGAGTCTTCTTATGACCAGCACCGTTTCTTTAAACGGCGTGATGGGACTTGTTGTGGGTGAAAGAATAGCTCGCATGATTTTGTTCTGGTGGCACTCTCGAGCTTTGAATCAAGATTGCCAACGCATCGGAAAGCAGCTCTCGGCCGTTTCCATTCTTGGGGTGTTGATTGGTTTTTGGCTGGCGGGGGAAGCACGCAATCTTTTTTATTTTAATTTTTCAACGGACATGGCTTCGTTTCAGGATAAGAGCCTGCAATTTGTCGGACTCTTTTTGATGGTCTTAGTTTGTCAGTTCTTAGCGCAAATGATTTGGGGCCACTTCGGCAGCCGCGTCAAAGTCGATGAGCTGCAAGAGGCTCGCTATTTCCCATCCATGTGGAACGAGCGCGAATATCTTTCTTTACCTGCGATGGCCTGGGCGAAAGAGAAAGTGCAAAAACGTTTGAGCGAAATCCGTTACCATCTGCAAGGTCTGAGCTCTCTGAAAGAGGGGCAGGTGCCAGAGCACATTCAGAACCGCCTGAAAGATGAAGAACAGCAGCTAGCTCGCCTGACGTTCTAAACCTCGACTAAAGGCTGTGACTTGCGTTAAGGATGACACTCTCGAGTGTCCTCCTTACAATATTTTTCATGGCAGACGAGACTGATTATAAAGAGCGTATTTCCGAACTCGAACATGAACTCGCGGTGAAAGATGCCGAGCTTCATCGTTATCGATTAGAACTTTCCAAAGCGAACACGGCTCTTGAAAAACTAATCACCCAGATTAGTCAGGAACTGAAGTTTGCGCAGACGCTGCAAAAGTTTCTTTCTCCAACTGAACTTCCCAATGTTCAAGGTTTTGAATTCAGCACAAAGTTTTTGCCGGGCACGCGATCTGGAGGCGATTACTTTGATATCTTTGAACATGAAGACAAATTAAAATTCGGAATTCTGATTTCCAGCGCCAGTGGCTATTCCCTGTCTTCGCTTTTGCTTTCGGTAATTATTAAAATCTCTTCGCAGATGGAAGCACGTCGTGGGCTTGAGGCTCACAAGGTCGTGGCTCTGCTAGCCAAAGAGATCGTCCCGCACATTCTGAACGAAGACAAAGCCAGTGTATTCTATGGCGTCGTCGACCGCCGCAGCTATGAAATGCAATACTGTTCTGTCGGAGTCATCGACGGCTTTTTGCAGGTCTATGGTCAAGATGGCCTTGTCGAGCTTTTGCCAACGGGGCCCAGCTTTTCCAAAGATTTTAACACGGAGCCTCAAGGTCGCACAGTGCAGCTCAACCCCCGCGATCGTCTGGTGATTGCCACTGAGGGTCTGAAGAATTCTCAGAACTCTTTGGGTGTGAACTGGGGTGGACACGGCCTCTCTGAGGCGATTGCCCGGGCGCCGAAGCAAGGCGTTCACGAACTGCGCAATGAGATCTTATATTCGAACGAAAAGTACACCGGTAAGACGGATCCCGTGCGAGACCAAACCTTGATTGTCACGGAAGTGAAAGACAAGGTTATTAAGCTCGCTAAAACTTAACGGCTATAAGAAGTTTTGTGAAAAACGCTCTTCTCCAGAGCGTTCTTTTCTTGAATTCCAGCTCCATTTTCGTGGGTTCTTCGCCGGGGACCAAATCGTTTTCAACTACGAGTTTATGGGACTTTGGATGTGTAAGTCCGTGACTTGTTGTTGAATTTCTTGTTATGAGTACAATGTTTAAGTGAAAAGTCAGAAAGGAAACTACAATGGCTGAAGTAAATATCTACGAAGGCGCCTTGGATAAGGGTTTGGAAGGCGTTGTTGCGTGTACGACGAAAGTATCTTTTATCGTCGGTGATTCTTTAAATTTCCGTGGTTACACAATTGACGATCTAGCGGAAAACTCAACATTTGAGGAAGTTACTTACCTTCTTTGGAATGACAAAATGCCTAACGCGAAAGAGCTAGAAACTTTTTCCGCGACACTTCACAAAGAAATGGCATTGAGCCCAGAATTTATCAAAGTTCTTAAAGCAATCCCTACGAACGTTCACCCCATGGGTTGGTTGCGTACAGCTGTTTCATTGATGGCTCACTGGGATTCTGATGCTAATGACAACTCTCCTGAAGCGAACCTTCGTAAATCAGTTCGTTTGACAGCAAAAATGGGAACTTTGCTTTGTGCATTTGATGCTATTCGCAAAGGCCAAGAGCCTGTTCAACCGAAGACTGATAAATCTATCGCTTGGAACATGATGTACATGCTTGGTGGCGGCAAAGAGCCTAATGCTGAGCACGTAAAAGTCATGGACACGTGCTTGATCCTTCACGCGGACCACGAATTGAACTGCTCTGCATTTGCAACTCGTGTAACGGCTTCTTCATTGTCAGATCTTCACTCTGCGATCGTTTCTGCGATTGGTGCGTTGAAAGGACCTCTTCACGGTGGTGCCAACGAACAAGTGATCTTGATGCTTCAAAAAATCGGCACAATGGACAAAGCACAACAGTTTGTTAAAGACGCTTTGCAAGCCAAAGAAAAAGTCATGGGTATCGGTCACCGCGTTTATAAAAACGGCGACCCTCGTGCTCGTATCTTGCGTGGCATGTCTGACAAATTGACTAAAGCCGCTGGCATGCACCACATGTACGAAATGTCGACTTTGATTGACGACACTATGTACAAAGAAAAAGGTTTGATGCCAAACGTAGACTTCTATTCAGCAACTGTTTACTTCTCTATGGGTATCCCAACAGATCTATTCACTCCGATCTTTGCGGCTTCTCGTATTTCTGGCTGGTGTGCGCATGCGTTTGAACAATACGCAAACAACCGCATTTATCGTCCTCGTGGTAAATGGGCAGGTAAAGAAGGTCTTAAGTGGACTCCTGCAGCTCAAAGATAATTTGTTGAGCTTCAAATTTTCTACTTCGAAAGAGGAGACTTCAGGTCTCCTCTTTTTTTTGCTCTTTTGCATAATATTTTTTTTTCGAAATATATGCGTCCCTAGCCCACTCAGCGCTGCCCAAATTCCCTAATTCGGAACAGAATTTTCTTTAATGAATGGAACCTGAGGGGGAGGCTATGAAATTGTTTCTAATCGCTTTTCTTCACACGTTGCTGTTGGTGAGTACACAGGCTAACGCGCAATTTACGCAGGCCGCACGCGCAGACTACTTGAACATCATCGATGAACTCGATTTGGGTGACATGCGAAACACGATGCTCAACGTGGGGAATGAGGGGCTGAATCCCAGCCGCTATTGGACGACCTCCATGGAACAAGCCTGGAAGGTCGGAGGCTATTGGGATGCGAATCTGAAGCGCCAGGCGAACGAAAATTTTCTTTTGCTTCTTGAAGACATGCACGGAGGAGTTGTCGATCCAAGCACGATGGGTTCCGACATCAAAATGTCGAAGAAATCTTTTGTCAGCGATAAGCAGCTTCGGGTGCTGATGTACACTCATGGTTTACGCTCACAACCATTGTTGATGAGTTTTTCTCCGCAATCCGCGCCATACATCTCTTTAAAAGAAGCTCTTCGTCGTATCACTTACTACTGTAACAACGGCATGTGGACGAATCTTCCGACACCCGCGAAAAAAGTAGAACTTGGCGGAAGTGATCCGGCGATTCCTGCATGGAAAGAACGTCTGCGTCTTCTGGGATATAAAATCTCTAGCGTGGATCAGACTTTCGATACGCAGATGATGACGGCAATCAATGACATTCAGTGGTTGAACAAAGTCGTGCCGGACGGTTCCATCACGGCCAGTGGAAGTACTTATAAGTATTTAAACACCGGTTGCATTGAAAGAGCTCGTCAGATTCGCTTAGATATGGAAAAGCTTCGTTGGTTCCCACAAACTTTCGAAGATCGTTATATCTATGTGAACTTGGCGATGACTCAATTTAATTTGGTCGACAAACAAACAGGCACGAGTATGAACTTCCGTACGATCAATGGTCGTACCGCGCGTCCTTCACCCACGATGAAGGACAAAGTGGTTTATATCGTGATCAACCCGTATTGGGTCGTGCCGCCGACAATTTTCCGTGAAGATAAAATGGAAGATTTAAAAGGATTAAGCCCTTCACAAATCACAGAGTATTTCGATAGTCATAACTATGAACTTTGGAATAGCTCTTTCACGAAGCGTGTGGATCCTTCAACGGTGGATTGGAACAGTCTGGACCCTAACTCAGATAACTTGTTTTATATTCGTCAGCGTCCTCACTTAGGAAATGCTCTGGGAGTCTTGAAGTTCATGATGACAAATCCTTACGCGATTTATCTGCATGATACAAATCAGCGCGAGCTTTTCGCGGATGGACAGCGACAGTTGAGTTCGGGCTGCATTCGCTTGGAACACCCCGTTGAATTGGCGGAGTATCTTTTGAAAGGGACGAACTGGAATCGCAGTGCTATTGAGGCGGCGATGGCGAAGCCTGGGGAAGTCATGGAAAACGACACCCGCGTTAACTTGCAAAAGCCTATTCCGGTTTATCTCGTGTTCCAGACTTCGAGTTTGAATTCGGATGGGGTTATTCGGTTCTCTGAGGATACTTATCGTCAGGGAGCGCGGATGCTTCAGCGCGGGGCTTACTAGTCTTTCGCTTCGAACGGGGGATTTGGCCTGAAGAAAGATCTTCGTGCTGAGTCGCTTCGTTCGGGCACGCCCTCCAGGCTCTGTCGGTGCCGAGGCTTCGCCTCGGTTCGCGCCATCGTGGCGCCACCGAAGGCCCTCACTTCGGACTCATCCCGAAGATCTTTCTTCAGGCCAGATCTTGTTCGTACCGGAGCTTGTAATCCCGGCTGTTTTTTCACGTCTTTGGATAGATCTAGGAATGAATAAAATTTGAATTTTGTTGTGAGTTTGGAAATGAAGCTGAGGAATTATCTTCAGCTTCGTTTCGGTATTTTGGCTTACGCTTTTTTGGTTAGCGGCTGGAGGGGATTATTGTTGAGGTTGTTCCTGTTGTTCCGATCACGCTGCCGGGGAGGGGAGTTAGGATCGAGGTTCCTGTTGTTGTTCCTAGTGAGGTGAGGCCTATTGAGCTTGTGGAGCCAATGTAGCTTGTTCCGTAGCCGTATTGGATTTGTTGGATTCGGGACATTAAGTTGTACATTTCTTGTTGGAGTGAGGATACGGCTTGGTATTTTTGCAGTGTTTGCGATTGGTACTGTTGTTGGTATTGCATCATGCTTTGATATTGTTGCATCTGCATTTGCATCATTTGTTGTTGATACTGGGATTGCATTTGCATCATTGTGGAGTCGTAGCCGGTCATTGTTCCCATGCCCATCATGTTTCCGTAGCCCATCATATTTCCATAACCCATCATGGATCCTGTCATTGAGCCCATCATTGAACCCATCATTGATGCCATGGGATATCCTGACATCATGGTGCCCATTCCCATCATCGATCCCATTGGATAGCCGCTCGTCATTGCTCCCATCATAGAACCCATCATGTTTCCCATTCCCATGATGCCGCCGACACCCATCATGCTTCCATAGCCACCCATCATATTACCCATGCCCATCATTGGGTAACCGCTCATGCCGCCATAACCGGACATTCCCCACGGGCCCATGCCTCCGTTGAAGATGCCGCCGCCCATAGTGTTTCCCATCATGCCTGCGGGATAACCGAAGGCGCCGCCCATGCCCATGTTTCCGTAGAGGCTTCCGGTGCCATAAGCGCCCATCATGCCCATCGGGCCGTTCATGTTTCCGGTTCCACCCATGCCGCTTCCACAGCCGAAGGCTCCTTGACCCGTGCCGCCACCTAGGGCGCCGTAAATTCCTGCGGCTAAGTAGGGGAAGCCGTAGCTCCAGCTGGGGTAACTTTGTGTGGGCCATCCGATGTTGGAGTTGTATTCCGCCACCATCTTATTTTGTTGATATCCTGTGTACGTCGCTAGTAATCCCGTTCCGACGTTGGCGATCACATTCGCCCAATCTGTTTGGGGTTTTTGATATTGATAACCGCCGTTACCTTGTTGCATACACTCGACACAAATGCCGCCTTCGGTTTGCGCGGTCATGCGTTCGCGTTGCTCTTCTAAAGCGTTTTGTTTGGCGTCTTTTAAATCTTCTTTCGAGCGTTCGATCAGTGATTCTAAACTTTCAATTTCGCGCTGAAGTTTTTGCGACTTGGCGTAGGACTTTCTGTATTCACCCAAGCCTTTTTTACAAGTATTTGCATCCGCACGTCCACCTTCACTGGGTTTGAAACGCGAGTTCGAACAAATAGAGGCGCTGACCGAACCGGCTTTGCCTGGATCACAATACTGTTTCCATTCAGAAATCGTGAACCCATGAACAGGAGTCATCGCTGTGCCAGGAAGTTGCTCAGAGCCTTGCTGGCCTTGCGCTGAAAACTCACCTTCGTCTTGCAAGCCTTTATATTCATAACACTGACGATTGTTTTCAATGTGTTCAAAGACGAACTGGGCATAGTCATCGGAAACCGTTTTTTCAATGTCCGCCTTGTGTCTTTCAGATTCGCGATCGGTCTTTTTCTTTTCAGACTTCTTTGTCTTTAGCTGCTTTTGCGCTTCGCTGATCGCAGACTGAATTTCTTTAGTCTCATCATCTTGATTGGTAGCTCCGTTGCCGGCGCGGGTTAGGTATGAGCAGCCCTGCATTCCGCCCCACATGCCCGTGCCCCACATCGATTGGGCCCAAGAAGCGATCGGGCAAGAAATCAAAAGTACTAAACCTAAATTGCGAAGCATAAGACCACCTTGTTCGTGATCTTAGGTTAGCTAAGAAGTATGGAGCGAATATGGAGCTAGGACTTCGTGAATGAAAATGAGACTTTTGCACCCAGGACTTTGCCATCTTCAACCTGGTTGGCGGCGCGAAGCTGTCCTCCATGCAGTTGAGCAATTTCTTTCATAATGACGGATCCAATACCGACAGAAATGCGCTTGTTGTCCAATGACTCTGAAACCAAAGTGCGACTGGATTTTTTGTGGCCGAATTCTAAAAGGCCCTTTTCGCTAAAGCCGGGACCATCATCGATAAGTTGAAGCCGCAAATCTTTTCCCGATTGAGTCAGCTCAATACGGATTTTAGATTTAGCAAAGGAACTGGAGTTCTCGAAAGCATTGCGAAGCATGCGATCAATAAGGCGAGGCGCACCCATCAACGCAAAAGCGTCTCCTGTTTTCTGAAAATCAAATTGCAGTCCAGGATAGCGTTGTCTGAAAACGGTGACTTGTTCTTGCACTCTCTCCTCAAGGTGAATTGTCTCGGTTCCTAAAGAGTATTTCGGCTCTGTGATTTGAGCTAAGAACAAAAGATCCTCAACCAGTTTACCAAAGTACTCAACTTCGGTAAAACTCAAGGATAATACTTCCTGGCGCTTTTCCTCTGAAAGCTGGTGGTTGGCAGTTTGCAAAGTTTCCAGAAAGGATCGCAGTGAAGCCAAAGGAGTTCGTAAATCATGAGCAAGATCTTGCAACAATTCACGACGCGTGCGATCCGCCTTGCGCAATTGTTCGACCATGTTTTCTAAGTCACCCGCCATTTCGTTAAATGCATTGGTCAGTAACGCCAACTCATCAAACTTGCGTGACGGAAGGCGCGCTGAAAGATTTCCTTCACGCAAAGAATTAAGTACGTCCAAGGCTTCGCGGGAGCGTTCTTGATACTTAGAAAATTGATAAAGCAAAGCAATCCCGATAGAAATAATGATACAAGCGATCAACGCAATCAAAGTGACGATCGGTCCAATAGGTGGCTTATCCTGTGACCCACCAAACTTGCTTAAAAGGAAAACTCCTTCCTGATTGGTGACGGAAATCACTTCTGGAGGAGGGCCCGGCATGCGCTGAGTTTCAGAGGGGCTTGCGGAAATCGCGAGATCTTTTTGCAAAGCACGCAGTTGATCGGCGGTCAGGGAAGACGACAAAACTTTTTTTCCCGTCGTCAAACTCACACCGTCGGCATTGATCAGATCATGTTGTTCTAAGCCATTTTTGCGTGAAAATTCATTTAAAAGAGGCAGGGCCTTAAAAGGATCTTTGTCATAAGCATCTAAAAGGGCTCGGTTCATCCCCGCAGGTCGTAAGAACATTCGATCTCGCTCAAAACTTGTCAGAATCCATGAGGAGGCAATCGCTACCACCACGAAAACTAAAATGATCGAAACAAAGATCAAAAAGTTCTTACGAAAAAGCGGTTTAGTTATCATACCGCTTTCTCAAGCCGGTATCCTTGTCCATAGACCGAATTGATTTTAACACCTTTGACTCCATTTTTAGAAAGCTTTGAACGGATATGGCTGATATGTGAATCCACGGTGCGATCAAAGATCTCTTCACCGGAAGCCAAACGCTCTATCAATTGCTCTCTGGTCACAATCGTCTCAGGGTGTTCAAAGAAAGTCGTCAAAATTTCAAATTCACGACGGTTTAAACTAATCAAAGCTTCGCCGTGTTTTAAGACCTGCTGATTTTTGATCAGTGTCACTCCGTTGAAGCGCACTAAATCCAAAGTGGCCTTCATGTCAGAAAGCTGATTGCGGATGCGAAGGGCTAATTCTTTTTGATTGAAAGGTTTGCGAATATAGTCATTCGCTCCTTCCTCAAAACCACGAACCACACTTTCTTCATCCGTTCTGGCCGTCAAAAAAATCACGGGAGTGTTTAATTTTTCTCCACGCAGCCACTGACAGAAATCATAGCCGTTGCCGTCTGGCAGATTGACGTCCAATAGAAATAAATCCGGCGGCGATGTCACAGAGGCTCTGTTCTTGGCCTCAGTTAAACTTTGCACCCATTCCACTCTGTAAGATTGAAGTTCCAGTTGAAGCTGGATGGCTTTTCCAAGAATGGGATCGTCTTCTAAAAGAAATATCGTCGTCATAATATTAGCCTACCATGTCAAGAGTGCTTACTCATGAGTTTATTCTCTACGGCAACTGTTGAAGAAACGTGGAAGTCTGGTCTAATGTCTCAGTACAGAACAATGGCGACAGGAGATTCGAGATGGCCTCTATTTTCACAAAAATTATTTCTGGTGAACTTCCTTCTTACAAAATTTATGAAGACGACCACGTGCTATCCTTCTTGGCTCTGGACCAAGTGAACTTGGGTCACACACTTGTGATCTGCAAAGAAGAGATCAATCATTGGACGGAAGTTCCTGCAGAAACCTACGCGCACCTGCACAAGATTTCTCAAAAAATCGGCAAGGCCATTCTCAAAGCGGCGGGCTCTCCTCGCGTAGGACAAATCGTGGCAGGATTTGAAGTGCCTCACTATCACTTGCACCTTATTCCGGCGTGGTCGATTCCAGATTTGGATTTCAAACGAGCGCAACGTCGCTCTGACACTGAAATGAAGCAGATCCAAAACGAAATTATCAAACACTTAAATGAAATGAAGTAATCAAGATGGCGGAACAAAATAGTTACGAAAACATTATTCCGGGAGCTATTTACCAACACTACAAAGGTAAACCTTACCGAGTGATCGGCGTCGGCAAGCATAGCGAAAGCTTGGAAGATGTGGTTTTGTACGAAGCTCTTTACGAAAATCCGTTGGGCCGTTTGTGGTGTCGACCGGCTTCGATGTGGTCTGAAATAGTCGAAGTCGATGGTCAGAAAGTGCCTCGTTTCAAATTCCTATTTAAGTAATAATTTCAGGGCGTTCCACCACCGCCGGTGGGACTTCTCATTACGTTTTCATTTGGATATCAGGACCTTCTCAGTTGGAAACAAAATGGGGTCCCTCTTTTGACCTTTACATGCCGCTTCTCTACAAACGGGCCTCACGGAGAAGCAGTATTCATGAAACGTTTGTTATTAGCTATTTTTGCCCTTTCTAGTATCGCTAATGCCCAAGAGCCTACAAGCTCTTCCACAACGACAGCTCCGACGACAGAAATCCAGGCCCCGGTATCGGCCCCAACAACAACTTCCATCGAAGAAGAAGACGAAGATGACGAAAGCCGCGAAGCGGCCGTATCGACTTCAACAACAAATGGAAATGTTGAAAAGGCTTATCCTAAGTTCGAATTCACGTCGTACGGTTACATCGTTTTCGGCCAACGCGAAACTTTCAAAACAGTACAAAACCTAACGCCTATCACACGTCGTGAGATGGATCTGGCAGAGATTGCCTTTGAAGGTGAGTACATTCTTTCTGACAGCTCCAAAATCGAGTTCGAAATAGAAATCGAGCACGGTGGGGTAGGAACTGTGGTTGAGTTCGACCCTTTCGAAGAGTTCGGTGAATTCGAACAAGAAATCGAAAAGGGCGGTGAAGTCGTTCTGCCTGAGTTGTACTACAAAAAAACTTGGAAGAAGACGAACACCGCTTTGAAGGTGGGTAAGTTCCCATTGTTCATCGCTTTGGGTTCTGTTCAGACGAAGCCGCATATGTATGCTTCGATCTTGGCTTCCGATCTTGAAGCTCGCATGATTCCATTGAACTGGACAGAAACAGGCGTTCAAGTAGAACAAAAATTTTCCGATTTCACAGCGCGCCTGGGTGTTGTTAGCGGTTTGAACTCGGAGTTCTTCCGTACGTACAACTGGATCGGTGGCGGTTATCAACGTCACTTTGAAACAACAAATGCAGATGACCTTGCTACATTGGCAAGTATCGAGTGGGGCAGTGTTGCTAAAGGAAAGGGTTTTGCTCTTTCTTATTACGCAGGAAACACAACCGGCAACCGCTACAAAGTCGACAAATTGAAAGAGGACGCAGAAGTCACTCTTTGGACGTTGATGGGCGGTTATAAATTCGGAGGTTTCGGATTTAGCGGTGAAGTGATCGAAGGAACTTTGGAAAACTCCAATTTGGTTTCTGCGGCGAATGCGACTTTGGGTGGTTTGGCAAAACCAAAGGCGTTCGCTCCACTAGGTCATAAAGCTCGTTTAGAGTCTTTGCAAATCTACTACGATTTCGCATCTATCAGACTGACACCGTTCTTGAAGTGGGAACATGTGAACACGTTTGAAGAAGTTGAAGGCAACATCAATAAAAACCCTCGTTACGATGTGACTCGCAACTCGGGTGGTTTGATGTGGTTCTTTGATCAAGGGGCCTTCTTGAAAGCTCAGTACGCGACAGAAGTGACTGAACTTGATGGCCTGCCTGAAACGTATCAGGCAAACATTGCATTCGGTTTTGATATAGACAGTTTTAAATAATCAATAAGGAGAAAAGCTCATGAAAGCTTTGAAATTAATGGCTGCAGCTTTGGCCTTCGTAGGCGCAACGGCTCAAGCGGCGACAAATCAAGAGATCATTAATCACGTTTCTTACAATGTGATTCTTGCGACATACAACGACCTTGCTTCACAAGCGGCAAACTTAAATGCAGCTGTGAACACGTTGGCAGCGAATCCGACAGAGGCAAACCTTGCGAAAGCTCAAGATGCTTGGCGCGCAACTCGTATTCCTTGGGAAAGCTCTGAAGCTTTCTTGTTCGGTCCGGTAGATTCTTTGGGTATCGATCCTCTATTGGATACTTGGCCATTGAACATCTTAGATCTTGATTCTGTTTTGAAATCAAACCGCGCTATCACAACTGATTTCGTACGCGCTTTGGGAACAAACCTTCAAGGTTTCCACACTATCGAATATCTTTTGTTCGGTGATGGTAAATCAGCAAACACAAAACCAGCTTCTGCTTTAACTGCAAAACAGTTTGAGTACTTGAAAGCAACAACGGCATTGTTGGCTGAAAACACGGCTTACCTTGCAAACTCTTGGTCTAAAAACTATGACCCAGAAAATCCATCTGCTCCAGGCTACGTGCAAGTTATCAGCGCACCGGGCTTCGACAATCCATTCTACTCTTCTGACAGAGCGGTTATGGAAGAGTTCGTTCAAGGCATGATGGGCATCCTTGATGAAGTTGCTAACGGTAAAATGTCGGACCCAATGGGTGCGGATATCAACTCTGCAAACATGGCATTGGTTGAATCTCCATTCTCTTGGAATTCTTTGAATGACTTCACAAACAACATCCGTTCTGTCTACAGCATCTACACTGGTCACTACAGAAGCACTAAGGGCCCAGGCGTAAAAGCTTTGGTTGAAAGAGTGGACGCTGCATTGGCAGCTCGTGTTGAAGGCGAAATCTTGAACTGCATGCAGTTGATCCAAGCTATCCGTCCTGCGGGTGGTGGTGACTTCGGTCAAGCGATCTTTACTCATGACGGTCGCGCTCGTGCACAAAAAGCTATCGATGCTTTGAATGCTCTTCACGCAACTATGGAAAACGAAGTTCTTCCAACACTAGATATGTAATTTGGAGATTCTGTGAAAGCCTGGATTCTACTTTCAGCTTTTAATATCTTCGTCGGAGGAGTTGCTCACGCAGCTCCTTTTGTCGATATGGACTATGTTCACGCGGTCAAATCCGGTGGTGATACGACGATCATGATAAAAGGGGAATCCATCCGGGCTTTCCGCAATCCTGCGACGAATCTCACTGAAGAGGAAATCGCACGTCACTTGACGGGCGATGCTCTTTTTGAAAGAAATTTTTCTGATGACGCCAGCCGCTTTGATCACGGTTTGGGTCCGGTGTTTAACAATACAAGTTGTAACGCGTGTCACTCGAAGGACGGCCGTGGCGCCTTGCCAGTGATTCTTCCGGGACAAGAATGGGTGCAGCTTCGCCAGAATGAATCGATCTTTTTGCGCATCAGTATCGAGGACGGCATCCAACGTCCTAAAACTGCACAGAACCGCTGGGGTGCTCCAGTTGCGGTTCCGGGTTTTTCCGATCAACTTTTCCACTTAGGTTCCATGGGGGTTCGCAAAGACCTTCCCGGTGCGGGCCAAGCGCAAGTTTGGATGAAATATGATAAAAGCACGTTCACTTATCCTGATGGCTCAGTGGTGCAACTTCGTAAGCCTGTCTTTAAAATCACGGCTGCTTACGATGAATATTTTGACTCCGTGACAGGCGAAACAAAAAGCCGCTTGTATGAAAAAGACGTAAAAACAAGTCCACGCATGGGAACTCCTATGATCGGCTTGGGACTTCTTGAAGCTATTAAAGAATCGGACATCCTGGCTTTGGCCGCTCGCGATCTTTCCGCTGAAGGCGTGAAGGGTTCCGTGAACTGGGTGTTTGATATTGAAAAAGCCATGGCCAACGATCCTTATCCGGTATCGATGGGACGCTTTGGTTTAAAGAACAATACACCCTCAGTTTTGCATCAATCCTTGGGCGCACTTCGTGGTGACATCGGTGTTACGAATTATGCTTTCCCAATGGAAAGTATTTTCGGGACAGCGCTGTTTGAATCCTTTGTTCAAGATCCAACAGTGCCTGCTCCTTTGGAAGCTAGCGATCAAGTCGCTAATGATCTGGTGTTTTACTCGCAAACTTTGGCAGTACCTTCACGTCGTAACGTGACAGAGGCCGAAGTGATTCGCGGCGCGCAGATATTTCATCAAGTCAGCTGCACAAGCTGTCATCAACCTAGCTTTGTGACGGGTCCTCATAAAATCGCCGCTTTCAGCAATCAAAAGATCTATCCTTACACCGACATGCTTTTGCATGACATGGGTGACGGGTTGGCTGATGGACGCCAAGACTTCGATGCGAACGGGCGCCAATGGAAAACTCGTCCACTTTGGGGTATGGGTCACACACACACGATCAATCCGCGCGCTGGTTTCTTGCACGACGGTCGTGCACGTACGGTTGAAGAAGCGATTTTGTGGCACGGTGGTGAAGGCGAATATTCGAAAAACAAATTCGTAAATCTTCCCAAAGCGGACCGCTCCGCTTTGATTCAATTCATTCGCTCACTCTAGGGAACTGTTTCATTATGAATGGTTCAGAAAATCTGGACCAGGACGTAGTGGAAGTTTTCAATCTTGTTATAGTACCATCGATATCAAGCTTCTATTGGGGCTGGTAAGGAGGTGGTGCTTATGGTTAATACATGTGACATAACCAAGGCGGAGGTGGCGGTTTCTTAGAAACCCCAGGGCCTTCGCCTAGGATTCGAAAGAATTCTTAAACCTTAGAGCGGCTCGCAAGAGTCGCTCTTTCTATTTCTGAGCCTTTCTTTATTATTTTTTGTCCGTTACGGTCCCAAAAATATTCTCTGTAATCCTAACTTAAATACTGAATATTCCGATAAATTCCTAAGACTTCAAACACTTGCATAAAGCGGGAATTTTCAATTCATGTCTGACGAAAATAATAATAACGGAATTCCGGGACAGGATGACTCTGTCGTTCTGATCGACTTCGCGCAAGTGGAAGAAGTCTCTCGCGTCTTTTTTGAAGAATCCAAAGAGATTCTTGAAGAGCTTGATGCGCAAATCTTAAAACTCGAAGATGCTCCTTCAGACCAAGATCAGATCAATGTTCTTTTCAGAAAAGTGCACACCATCAAAGGCAGCGTGGGTGCTGTTCCCGGAGGACAACTTTTAGGTTCGCTGGCGCATGAGTTTGAAGCGCTTTTGACTCGTATTAAACGTGAAAATCACACGGTCACCAAAGAGTGTATCGACCTCTTTCTGAAAAGCTCGCGCATTATGAAAGTCTTGGCGAAAGCGTTGCGTGATAAGAGCGAACTTTATCCTGAAGAACTCAGCGAAGCGATTGAACTTATTGCGAGCTATGGAAGCTTTGATTCTCTGAGTGATGCGGGAACAGCCGTAATAAAGAATCATAAACCACGTCCGTCCAGCACAGGCATGAACGCCGATGAACAGGGTGTCTGGTTGTCGTTGAATCAATTGAATGAATTTCTGCGCCTTTCCGGAGAGCTTTTAGTTCTTAAGAACTTCTTTCAAATGATGAATCAAACCGTGAACTTTCGTTTGCAACCTGAACTGTTTGAAAGACGCCAAGCCGATTTTTCTCAGAACTTGAATAAGATCAGCGATCAGTTTCAGAACCAAGTGCAAAGTGTTCGTAAAGAAAAAGCCAGCGAAAGCTTTAAGTCGTTGCAGTTGCTTGTCCGTCAAGCTTCAACGGAGCTCAATAAAAACGTTCAACTAGAAATCCTTGGCGGCGAACTGATGATTGATAAAGGCTTGGGACAAGATCTCTATGAGACTCTGGTGCACATAGCCCGAAATTCAATTGACCACGGTATCGAAGATCAGTTCGAGCGTGCTCTGCAAGGTAAATCTCCTATTGGAAATTTAACTCTTGAGATTCAAGAAAGAAACAACACCATTCATCTGTCATTTAAAGATGATGGTAAGGGTTTAGATAAAGAACGCATTCTTCAACGAGCTTTGAAGAATGCTCTGGTTTCCGAGTCTGAAGTTTCGCAGCTTTCAGATGAGCAGATTTATAAGTTTATCTTTCACGCTGGATTTTCTACGAAGGACAAGGTGACGACCATTTCGGGTCGTGGTGTCGGTATGGACATCGTGTTTGCCATCGTCGAAAAATACCAAGGTAAGATCCACATTGAGAATACCCCAGGGCAAGGCGCTTCTTTCCACCTTGAAATTCCCGTGCCTCAACACATTATGGTGGAAAGTGCTTTACTGTGTTCGTGGAATGATTTCCGTTTAGCCGTTCCATTGACGTCGGTCGCACACATCAGTTCTTGCCATGAGCTGCAAATGACGACTGTAAATCGTCTGCGTTTCTGTCAGTTCAGTGGATTGACAGTGCCGTTACTAAATTATCACGAGATCTTAAATCACCAAGTAGCGGCGTCGGAAGATCTGGTTCGCGGTTCTTCGGCTGTCTTTATTAAAGTCAAAGAAGGCGTATTCGCCCTTCTGGTGGATCGCATCGAAGCGCAAACAGATCTCGTCGTTAAGGGCTTTGGTAATATCGTCAAAGAACAAAAAGGCTTCAAAGGCGTTTCTATTTTAGCGGATGAAAAAGTCACTTACATTGTTGATCCCGAAAAAATGATTCATTTCTTGTTTCAGCTAGATAGCATGCAGGAGGCCGCATGAGTGACTTCTTTAGTGACGACTTTACGGCCGAGCTGAAAGCCTATTTCCTGGATAGCGTCTGCAAAGAGGCCGACAAATTTATTGATTTGACTGACGAGTCGACATTACGTCGTATTCGTAACGAGGTTGCCGAGCAAACTCGTGCCTGGGCGGTCGACGCTAAAACAAACGAGTTTTTGCATTTTTCCCAATGGCTGGAACTGTTTGAAGAACGCACACAAAGTTTCAAAGAGCCCAGAGAACTGATCAAATCGCTTAAAACTCTGAAAGCCTACGCCGAAGCGTTGATTCAGGAAAAAACAGATACAGCGGATCATCCGGTGCGCTTTGCTCTTTCGGCAGAACTTAGACAAGATGTTCAGCTTTTGCATTGTCGTTGGGGGAGCCAGGATTTCGCTATTCCGTTATTAAATGTCGTCGAAATCAGCAGTCAAATTCCCCTATACCCATTGCCGGATAAAAAAGAAGGCCTTATGGGCGTGATTCCTTTCCGTGGTGAGGCTGTTCCCGTGATTAGTTTTCATGACCACGGCTTTAACCAATCCGAAATTAAAAACACTTTTTACGTTATCTGCGAACATCAAGGCGTCCGCTTTTCTTTGCAGGTGACTGAAACCGATGACTTGATGAGCTTAAAAGAATCTGAACTGTTGAATGTCGAAAGCCATTCCACCGTTATTCAGACGGCCTTTGTGTCGCAATTTTTTATTAAAGGTAACAAGAGCATCATGATTCTAGATCTTGAAAAACTGGTGGCATGATGAATACCCATTATTTGTTTCCTGGAAAATTAGCGGCCTTTAAAGAAGAAACTGTGATCTCGACTTTGTTAGGTTCTTGTGTGGCCGTCGCTATTTTTGATCCGACTACGAAAATCGGTGGTCTGAATCACTATCTTTTACCTGAAGGCCTGCCTGAAGAAAGTCAAAATAGCCGCTATGGCAGCTACGCCATTCCTCAGCTGATTGAAGAGTGTGTTCGCCTAGGCGCCAACCGCAGTAAAATGCAGGCAAAAATTTATGGTGGCGGTAACGTTATCAGCGTTTCACAACTAGGTGACGGGATCGGGAAACGCAATATTGAAATTGCCGAACAGCTGATGCGTGAATTCAATATCCCTATCATCGAACGCAATGTCGCCGGCGAAAATGCTCGCACCATTAAGATGAATACTTTCACTTTTGAAGTGATTCATAATTCACCGCGGGATACGGGCTCTGTGGATAAACCTGTGGACGTGTCGGGCTTCAGACCCTTGTCTATAGCGAAAAACGTGAAGGTGCTTGTTGTTGATGATTCGGCAACGGTCCGTACTCTTTTCACGAATATTTTTACAAAAAGTGGCTTGGAAGTCGTTGGTTCGGCTGCAGATCCTTATCAAGCTCGCGAAATGATCTTGAATAAAAAACCCGATGTGATCACTTTGGATATCGAGATGCCGAAGATGTCAGGCGTGATGTTTTTAGAAAAACTTATGAAGCACCATCCAATTCCGGTGGTGATGGTGTCTTCATTGGCGAGCACGGGTGAAGCGGCACTGAAATCTTTAGAGTTGGGTGCTGTGGAGTTTGTTCACAAACCCTCGCAGTTTGATCCGGCAGTTTTAAAAGATCTTGCGGCGATGCTTGTTGATAAAGTGCGCGCCGCTGCTTCAGTGAATGTGTTGAAGAGGCTGAAGGAAGCTCCTCCGGTAGTTGAAATTAAAACCAACGCACCAGTGAAAATTGTGCGCAAAGCCGCCGAACTTAAAGTGGTGGTCTTAGGTGGCAACGCCGGTAGTGCGGATGCCGTAGAAAAGTTCGTAAAAAATCTGGCGGCAGATACGCCTCCGGTCGTAGTGGCATGCAGTACCGTAGCGAACTTTGCGACAGCGTTTATCAGTAAGTTGAAACAAGGCTCTAAAGTAACTCCCGTTCTTGCGAAGGACGGCGAGTTTTTAAGAATGGGTCATGTTTATTTTATTCCTGCAGAACATCATGGGAAAATTCAAACAGGCGGTACGGGGCCAGTCTTGCATATCGCCAAGGGGACTCCTGTATCGTCACAACTCCCGTCGGCCAACGTTCTTTTCCAGTCTGCCGCGCAGTCTTATGCGAAGGGCGTTTATGCGGTGTTATTAGGAGGCTTCGGCGCCGACGGTGTCGATGGTCTTATCGACGTGCAGAAAAAAGGGGGCGCCACTGTGGTGCAGCACCCGGAAGAAGCACAATTCCCTTACGGCCCACAGAAAGCCATTGAACTAGGGGTGGCGGATGAGATACTTAAGGCAGATATGTTAGCGCATCATCTGATGCAGTATCGAAACCAAAACTTATACTAGGATCTTTCTTTGGAACTTTCGAACTTTATCGGCGGGGAGTTTGTCCCCGCTGAAAGTAAAAACACGTTTGCTAAATTCAATCCTTTCACCGGCGAAGTTCTGGCGCAAGTTTCATCATCCGACGCGATGGATGTTATTAAAGCCCTGCAACCGGCAAAAAAAGCAGCGACAAGTTTTAAAGACAGTTCCCTAGAGCAAAGGGCCACCTATCTAAAATCTCTTGCACAAATCCTTCAAGAAAACGCCGATCAAATTGCTTATGACGAGGCTCTTCATCAAGGTTTGCCTCACGCCTTCGTTCTAAAAAACAATGTCGAAGTTTCTATTCGTATTTTGCAAGAAACTGCGGAAGCTCTTTTGCAATTGCAAGATCCAAAAATGCTTTATCAACCTTCAGGCATTGTCGGTATCATCACGGCCTGGAGCTGCTCTTTACGTCTTGTCGTAGAAAGACTGGCGCCAGCACTGGCCGCGGGAAATGTTGTTCTGGTGAAAGTTTCCGAGCAATCTCCGATCACGGCGAAAATTCTGGGAGAGGCTTTGCAAAAAGCTCAGATCCCGGCGGGCATCGTTAATATTCTTCAAGGAAATGCCGAGGTCGCGCAAATCATCGCGGGTCATCCGAGTATTCGTGCGGTGACTGCGGCTGGAAAAACTTCCACGCTTGAAGCCATCGCAAAAACTGCTTTACCGCAATTTAAAAAATTGCAGTTAAGTGGGGGAGCAAAAAATCCATCAGCCGTTTTAGCGGACACAGATTATAAGAATCTGCTTCCCGAAATTCTTCGCCCTTTTTTAATCGGCCAAGGACAGATGTGTTGGAATATTTCCCGTTTGTTCGTTCTGGAATCTTTTGCTCCTGATTTCTTAGAGGCCGTGAAAAACTATTTTGCGGATCTAAAGCCTCTTAAAGATCCTCGCGGAAGTGAAGTTTGGACACCTTTGATTTCACAGAGCTCAGTCTCTCACATTGATGAAAAAATTAAGTTCGGTGTTTCTGAGCACGGAAAAGTTTTTGTCGGCGGTAACGTTGAAGGTGTGGGATTCTTCTATAAGCCAACAGTGATGTTGGATCTTCCTAACTGCAGTGTCTTGCAACAAGATGAGCTGCACGGACCTCTTTTGTTAATCACAGCCGTAAAGTACCAGCATGAAATTCAAAAGTGGGCGAACACTTCTTATGTCGCGCACTCCTCAGTGGTATGGGGGCCTTCAGAAAAAGTGATGAAGGTTGTTTCCGCGTTAGACACCGCCCATGTTTGGGTGAATTCTTGGATGAATGGTGAAACCACCACGATCTTCGGTCACAAGCAGTCGAGCTTTGGAAATCTCGACATGTCTTGGAACGGCTCTTTTTATTCGGATGTAAAAAAATTGGCGGGGACCTAACATCGTCAAGACTCTGACGAAATCAGGCGTTGGAAAATTGACAAGCCCTTTAGTTTAAAACGTGGGTTTTGTTGCGAGTTTTCACTTCGCATTGGGTGCAGAAAGCTTCTTCCGTGATCTCACCCGTGGCTCGATCCGCGATGTGTTTTAGTTCAAGGACAGTGCCGCAAAGTATGCAATTGTTTTGGGAAATTATAAACTCACGATGTTTGGGAGAGTCGGTTTTTTCAAAATAATTGATCTTGCTGTATTCCATGTTGTCTCGTCCTTCGAGTTCTTCGCTTACGTGCTGGCAAAGGCTCCATCCTGGAGCAAAACTCATTCACTGCAAAAGCTGTTCACAGGCCAACGTCCGGACACCGGATGCATCCTTTCGCCTGATCTCCACTTGTCCGGCTTCCGTTTTGGATAAGCCGAGCGATGAAGGAGAAACATATATGAAACATAAAATTTCTAAACTAATGTTGTTCGCTGCGCTTATTCCATTGTGGGGTTGTGTTGAAGTGAGAGATAAAGAGGTGACTATTGCACCTCCAGCGACTCCGGCTCCCAAAGTGATCGAGCGAAAGTTTTCGGATTTGGTCGTGAACCAAGATCTTTATCTCTATAAAGGCGGTCTTCGTACCAAACAAGAAATGGATGCGCTGATTGCCAACGAGGGTCTTTTAAGAGAGGTAGAAACTTATTCACTGCAGTTTCAAAAAATTATTTTTTCTGCTGAAGGACGTCTTTTTACGATGGGCAATGTGGTCACCTTGAAAGCGGAAGAACTGATTTCGGAAGAGGGACATATTTTAACCTTCCCTGAAGGACAAGTGGCTCCCTTAGGTCACGATGGCCGTCACGGCGGACACATAGCTCTCATTATCGAGAATGCAGAAGGCCTACTAAGCATCGTTCTTCGTGGCGAAAATGGTGGTCAAGGTCATCCTGGAAAGGATCCCGATCTTGCGTTGAAAGGAAAAAAAGGAAGAGACGCCAACGGAGGCTTATGCGTGAACGGAAAAATCCGAGAGGCATGTACACCAGATCCAGGTGGACAAGGACTGCCAGGATATCAAGGGTTGCCAGGTTACCGTGGGGGAAATACAGGAACTCTGAGTCTTGAAATTAAGTCTAAGAGTAAGTTTCAACCAAAAATCTATCGTCTCGTTGGCAAGGGGGGCTCTGGTGGAGTCGGTGGCAAAGGTGGTCAAGGCGGCGACGGTGGAGATTCCATAAATCGCAAGAAGCCTCGAGTGGGAGCTGGCAGTCAAGGCCCCGAAGGTCCTCAAGGTAAGCCTGGCCCCTATGGTCAGGACGGCATTCAAGAATCTGTGTGCGCCGTGAACGAATCCGGCGCGAACTGCATCTAACCCAATTCTTCTTCGATAGGCGCGTGACTTAAAATAGTTTGAACAAGCGCATCGACATGCACGGGCTTTGTTAAATAGTCCGTGCAGCCTGCTTCCAAACATCTTTCCCGGTCATCCTTCATCGCGTGAGCGGTAAGAGCAATGATCGGTTTTTTATATCCGGCCTGACGTAATTTTTTTGTAGCCGTATAACCATCCATGATCGGCATTTGAATATCCATCAAGATAATATCGTAATTTTCTGCCAGCGCTTTATTTAAACCCTCTTCACCATTTGTCGCCAAAGTGAGTTTCGCGCCACGTTTGCTTAACATTCGTTGAATCAAGAGGCGATTGTCTTCGACGTCATCAACCAAAAGAATCGAAGTTTCGGAAAGCTGTTTTGCGTGGATAAAGTCTTTCTTCGGTAGCTGAAAACCTTTTTGCGATATATTTGCTGGATCAAGCCCAATGCGGACCGTGAAGGTACTTCCTTTGCCGGGGTCGCTTTCCTCCAAAAGAACTGTTCCGCCCATCATCTCTGCCAATTTACGAGACAGAACCAAGCCTAAACCTGTTCCCTCATACTTTCTAGAGACCGAGCTGTCCACTTGACTGAACGGCTGGAACAACAAAGAGCGCTTTTCTGCAGAGATTCCTACGCCGGTATCTTTAATCGTGAACAAAAGATTAGGGCCCGAGACCTCATAAGTCATTCGCACATAACCTTGATCGGTGAACTTAATCGCATTGCCTAAAATATTTGTAAGCACTTGTCTTAAACGAAGAGGATCCGTGGTGATGGTGTCGGGAACAATCCCGCGGCGATTGAATTCAATATGAATCGGTTTTCCATGAGCTCGCGCGACCATCAAGACGTGAATATCATCAAGTAAAGTGGAAAGTGATACCGAGCTTGGTTCAATCTCTAAGTGGCCGGCCTCAACTTTGGATAAATCCAAAATATCATTGATGATGCGTGTGAGGTTTTCGCCGGTACGTTGAATGATATTTAAGTATTGCAGTCTTTCTGATTCTGAAAGCTGTGAGTCTTTAAGAAGATCTGAAAATCCAATGATGGCCGCCAAGGGAGTACGGATTTCATGGCTCATGTTCGCTAAGAAAAGACTCTTAAGCTGACTGGCTTGTTCGGCTTGTCTGCGCTCGCCAATACTGTGGCGCAGATCAAAGGCCATCTTATTTAAAGACTCTGCAAGCTGACCGATCTCGTCGCCAGAGCGCACAGGCACTTCGACGTTAAATTGGCCTTCGCCGATTCGTTTCGCAGCGGTATTGATCTCTTTAAGGCCTTTTGAAAGATTTCGGCTGGTCGCCACGGTCAAGGCTAAGCCCGTTCCTTCGACGATCAAAACGGCAAACAGCAGAGTGATCAACAAAACTTTTTCCAGCCAACGTGAACCTTCACCCAAGGTATAAGAAAAATTCCCTTCAAGAATTGTCAGTCGGTCATTCAGTTCATCGATTTTATCCAATGTTTGAATCACCTGCTGTTGAGAGGCATTGCTAGCAATGAGTTGATGAAGATTTTCTCCGTAAGAGATAAGTTCGTTGGTCAGGTCATCGCCTTCTCTCCAGATGCGGATGGCCTCTTTCACATAATGAAAGTTATGAAACTTCATGAGGTTGATAACGCCTGGAATATCGTCTTCGTGAATTTTTCCTTGAAGGAAACCTTGGTAAGCACCTTCCTCATCGGGAGGCACTTTTTCAAGCGCGCGACGAGCTTTGCTGTCCCCCAATGGAATCTCTAAATTTTCACGGAAAGATTGATAGAACTTCGGATCACGCGTACGTGCATACTTATGAAGACTGATGACTGCGTCTTTTTGCGCTTTGGACCACAGGCTTTCTCCCGTCACAAAACTGCGCACCGACGAAAGCGTGTTCATTGCGAAATACAGAGAGAAAAGTTCTAAGGCGATAAGCAAAGCCATAACGCCAATCACGGCATACAGCTTATTAGATACAGACATATATTTCCAAAAGCGTCGAAGTCCCATGTGATACTTATCGGAAATTTATAACATTAGTAAACAAAAAACACTTTCGGATTTGCAGGACAAGAGATGAAAAGACCTTCATTTTGAAGGTCTTTTAGACACATTGATTGCAACCGCTTAATCTAAGTAAGAGGTTTTAAGTTTTTGTTCCGCCTCGTGCTTTTCGAGACCGAATTGAATCAGTTTTGTAATCAATTCTTTATACGATACGCCCGTTGCTTCCCACATTTTCGGGTACATCGAGATTTTCGTAAAGCCGGGAATGGTGTTGATTTCATTTATGAACAACTCACCATTTTGTTTTAAGAAGAAGTCAACGCGAGTCAAACCATCGCAACCCATAGTTTGATAAGTCTTCTTGGCCAAGTCTTGCAGTTTTCCCAAAGTTTCTTGGGAAATTTCAGCGGGGATCTTTAACAAGGCCCCATTGTCATCAATGTACTTAGCCTCATAAGAATAAAATTCGTGCTGCGGAATGATCTCTCCCGGCAAAGAGGCTTGCGGTGCATGGTTATGCCCCATGACGGAACATTCGATTTCACGGCCCTGAATGAATTCTTCCGCCAAAACTTTAGTGTCAAACTGGAAGGCGTCTTTGAGCTTCGTTTCGAAGTCCGCCGCTGATTTGATTTTATGAACGCCAACCGAAGAGCCTGCATTCGCAGGTTTAATAAAGAAGGGGCTTCCAAGCTTCGCCACGATGTCGTCGTAATTGTTTTTTTGAAACGGAGTTAAAAGCATGTAGCGTGCATTTGGAATTTGCGCCGCGACGAAAAGTCTTTTCATCACTTCTTTATCCATGCCGGCAGCAGAAGACCAAACTCCGCAACCTACGAACGGTACTTGCACCATTTTGAAAAGACCTTGAATCGTTCCATCTTCACCCATAGTTCCGTGCATAATAGGGAAGGCAACATCAATAGGTGTTTTCGAGTGGTCTTTCAAAGAGTAAAGAACAGGCTTCCCTTGAAATGAAATCAAAGCCACCGATTCCGCGTTAGCTGGAAGTGCAGAATCAACAATCTTTGTAGCTTGAGAAAATAAAGACATGTCAGGAAAGCGATACCAGCTTCCTTCCTTGCTAAGACCAATCAAGATGGGAGTGAATTGATCTTTATCCAAAGCATCTGCAACATTTTTAGCAGAGCGAAGAGACACTTCGTGTTCTGCAGACTTTCCACCGAAAATAAGAGCGACTGTTTTTTTCATTTTATTATCCAATTTTTAAATTAAGCCCATTCAACCAGTTCGTGCGCCAGACCGAAGATTCCTTTAAAGACTTCGTTCGGTTTCGCATCGTCATACATGTATGCTGGAGTCGTCACGATCTTGCCTTCACGATCCGTGATGTAGTCATCAACAGGGCAGTCCTCATGAATAGCGCCCGTTTTTTGAATTTCAGCGGCCGTTTCTTTATCTTCACCGATAGTGATCGTGATTTTTTTATCACCCAGAACACGCGCTAGCAGAACAGGAGCGATGCAAATCGCACCGATGGGTTTGCTTGCCGCATGGAATTCAGTGATGACGCGTTTTACATCTGGATTGACGTCACACTTCGCACCTTTTTCAGCCCAGTTACAAAGGTTCTTCGCGGCGCCATACCCGCCCGGGAAAGCGACTGCATCGAAATCTTTGGTTTGAAGTTTGTCTAAGGCTTGCACCTGACCACGAGCAATGCGAGCAGCTTCCACAAGCAAGCGGCGTTTTTCACCGGAAGCTTGCCCTGCCAGATGATCCATCGCAGGAATTTCTATATCGGGAGCAAAGCAACTGACTTCGGCACCGGCTTGAGTAAGAGCAATAAGTAAACTGACAGCTTCCGTGATTTCGCTGCCATCGAGATATCCGCATCCGGAAAGAACAACGGCGATCTTTTTCATAAAAAAAACCTCCTGCAAGGGAGGTTTTAGAGTACTGTCATTTAGAACTCTTGGCAATGAATCGAGGTCGATTAGGACTGTGTGCCTTAAGGAGTTCCTCTTTTAAAATTTTTTAATTTTGTACAAGTCGTCACCAAAACTTTTTGACTCTGAATAGGGTAAAGCTGGCGATAGCAATATTCCTGCATGCGTGAAAAGAAAGGCATGTCAGGACTCAAAGTTACCCAGTAATTCACCTTCTGCTTCTCTACGGTTTCGCCGCGCTTCAATGCGATTGTCCAATTGAAAGCGACCTTTTTCGTTTTGATGGAGCAGTTTTCAAACCCACCGCAGTTGGGTTGAGCTTTAATCAAATCTGGAACGGGACGCATCTCTTCTTCTACTTTAAGATTCGAACAAGTGATGTCGCAGCTATCGACTTGCAACTCTTCTTTGCAATATTTGTCTAAGGCCTCGGATTTTTCGCAAGCATAAGCCAAACCATAAAGGCGCTCAAAGCCCAGCACCATTTGATTGTCGTCAGCCATAGTTTTCAATTCTGGCTGATAACTCATCACTCTTTGAGCATTCGCGATGGACGTATCCAGTTTTGCGACGGATCGATGATCTTCGCGTGTGGATTCCGCTCCTTCTTGGTCGCCTTTGTAGGCTTTGCTTTGATAAGCGTAAGTGTAAAGCCACTCATCCTCTTTTTCTTCTTTGTTGGTGATGGTGATGGCTTCCTGCAAGACATAAAACGGCTGAGGATTGGTCTCGAGCGTTTGCTCGGTTTCCTGAAAAAGAAAGTCATTCTTTGCCATGGTCAATGGATCTGCCTGGCCCCAGGCTGTTGCCAAAGCGTCTTGCACTTCGGCGACACTTGCGGGAGTTTCTGCTTCTTCTACAGGTTCTTTAATACAAGAGACAACACTGCTAAGAACTAGCAGCGATAATAAACCGTGTTTCCATGAAATCATATTGAATCCCAGCCCCAAATCCAGAGGTTTAGTGGTAATACCTTTTCAAATTTTTCGACGGTTTCGTCTTTGAAGATACCCAATGCGCGGTAGTCTACAGGGCCAAACAGAAGACGAACCATGTCAGTTTCATTTTTGATAGTGTAAAGATCCTGACCGATGCCGAAAACGAAGTGTTCAGGATGTTTTTCAAGAACGATGTCAGCCACACCCTCAGCGCGGAAAGCGCGTTTGATCTTTGCTGACAACTGATCAAAGTTCACAAGCTTAATCATACCCAAAAAACCTTGATTCATTGTGACAGGCTTTTGTTGCAACTGCTGAATCAAATTCGTCGCGTGGCGAGGACAGATAATTGTGTAAGGCTGATTTTTTTGCGCGCGAATAAAACTGAAAAGAGCCATCAGCTTAGAAACCGATCCGCCCCATTCATGAATATAGCCACCCAGGTCCACGCCTTTGCCTTCAATGGCATAAGCGGCCAACTGACCGTTCGATTCCCAAGCGGTGTAGACTTTTGTTTGTGGAATTGAAAGAAACTTTCGAGTCTCTTCAATCGTGCGCACCGAGTTCACGGAATGTGAAGAATACAGACGATAAATAGCATCTGGAGAAACTTTAGTGTCTGTGGAAAAACGCAAGTTCACTGGCGGAATATCGAAGTTTTCTTCAACGACGAAGCTGATCTCACTCCCGGCAAGCTCAAAACCCATGCGACGATAGAAATCGAACAGATCTGTCCAGAGGATCGCGATGTCGCAAGATTGCTCCGTTGCCGATTTTAAGCAGTCAGAAATAACCTGAGTGCTATAACCCTGTCCGCGATGGTTATCATCCGTAACAACGGAGCCAATCGCGCCCACTTTAAAGATCACATGGGGGGACTTAATAATAAGAGGTTTCAATACCGCATGTGATAAAACCTGATCTTCATCAGCTATAATGCGCATATTGTGCAAGTTGTTAGATGAAAAGGCTGTGGGATATTCCGCAGCAATCGACCAGGAGGCTTCATTACGCAACTTTTTGTTCAAAAAATCTAAAACACGAGGCAATTCGTTTTCTGACGGCGAGCGAGGTCCTTCCATGAACTCTCCTTTAATTTCCTCTCTAGAATATCTGTAAAAAGGCCAGGACCCCAGCATTCAACAAAGAACGTCGTGAAAAATGCGACCCAAGTCGGGAACGGGGTTTGACATCAAGGTCAAAAGTTTTATATTAAGGTCGCATATTTAGGAGACCTCATGGCCGATAAGAGTCAGCAGTGGAAAGAGAATAAACCAGGCAAGATATTCGTGGATCAGTCCTGCATTGCTTGTGACGCTTGTGTTCTTACTGCTCCTAAGAATTTCTCTATGCATGAAGAAGACGGTCACGCCTTCGTAAGCAAACAACCCGACTCTCCAGAAGAAGAAGCTCTTTGTAAAGAGGCTATGGAAGGTTGTCCTGTAGAAGCTATCGGTAATGACGGTGACCAATAAAAAGACCGTAAAAAAGCCGGCGAAAACCTCTAAAGCGCCGGCTCCTAAAAAGGCTTCCTCTAAAAAAGCCCCTCTTCTAGATACCCTGGCCCTTTTTAAAAGATATTATCCCGACGCCCACTGTGCTCTGAATTTTACCAATCCTTATGAGCTTTTGGTGGCCACGGTCTTATCCGCGCAATGCACGGATGAGCGGGTGAACATGGTGACGCCGGCACTTTTCAAAAAGTATCCGACGCCGCAAAAAATGGCCAAGGCGTCGGTTGAAGACATCGAGCAACTTATTCGTTCTACGGGCTTTTTTAAAAACAAAGCCAATAACCTGAAGCAAGCCGCCATTCAGCTGACAGAGAAACATAAGGCCGAGATTCCGCAGAATCTCGAGGCTTTGGTCGAGCTTCCGGGCGTGGGTCGAAAGACTGCCAATGTGGTTTTAGGAAATGCTTTTGGGATCGCCAGCGGTATCGTCGTCGACACGCATGTGACGCGTTTATCTTACCGCTTGGGTTGGACTCAGACCGACAATGCTGTGTTGATTGAAAAAGAATTGGTGAAGCATGTGCCCGAAGAAGATTGGGTGATGTTCTCTCACTATCTGATCTCTCATGGTCGGGCTATCTGTAAGGCGAGAAAACCTGATTGCAGTCACTGCTTTCTAGAGGAGACTTGCCCTAAGAAGGGTGTCTAGTTCACAATGTCTTCATGTTGGTTGCATTTTTTGAGAGCGTTAAATACGTAGGCCATCTTTTACCTATTTCTTTCTTAAGAATTTTCTTAGGTTATTACTATTTAGAACAAGCCATGGTGAAGTATCGCGGCGATTTTTTAACTCGTCCGCGAATTGCCGATCAAATGGCCGAGTGGTTGCCGGCAAGCCATGCTCCGAACTGGTTTAAGATCTTCGCCAGCAGCCAGATGATTCCGAATTGGCAAACGGTGGCCTTTATTATTCTCGGCTTAGAGTTCGCTGTCGCAATTTCCTATATCATCGGTTACGTGGTTCGTCCCGTGGCCTTGTTGGGAGTTTTGTTGTGTGTGACGATGCTCTTTGTTTCGGGACCGGCAACGGAAGATCTGTATAAAACATTCTTGGCCATCCATTTGATTCTTGCCTGGGTCGGCGCGGGTCGCTGCTTAGGTTTTGATTACTACTTCTTCAAACGTCGCCGCGGATTATGGTGGTAGAGTGAAACATTTTGTCTTTTTCTTAGCAGTTATTTTCTTAGGACTTTTCTTGGCTGTTCTGAATAAAACAGATCAAGGCGGCAGCGCAAGCTCTCTTCCGACGTTGCGTGTATTTGGATATGCCTCTTTCACCGGTCGCTGGGGGCCGGGACCACTTTTAAAAGAAGCGTTTGAAAAAACTTGTAAGTGCAAAGTGGAATTCATCGAAGGCAGTGATTCAGGAATTCTTTTGCAGCGACTTAAGATCGAAGGCGAAAGCCTGGGTGCTGATGTTGTCGTGGGCTTAGACCAATTCGATATTTCAAAAGCCGTGGCGGAACAGCCATGGCGCAAACTCAGCTTGGGTCAATTGGACGTGTATGATTCTGTTCGCCCGGCTTTGGCTAACAGTTTTTTTGTTCCTTATGACTGGGGCGCTTTAACTTTTATCGCTCGCAAGGATGAGCTGACTCGTCTGCCTTCAAGTTTGGATGATTTGTTAGCTCCGGAACTTTCAAAGCGCATTGCTTTACAGGATCCACGAACGAGTTCTCCCGGAATGCAGTTTCTTTATTGGGTGGTGCGTTCCAAGGGCGAAGAAGAAGGATTTAAGTTTTTGCAAAAGCTGATGGGGCAAGTTCATAGTTTTTCGCCAACTTGGTCGACAGCCTATGGTCTTTTCACCAATAAGCAAACAAAACTGGTGTATTCCTATGTGACTTCGCCTTTGTATCATGAACTCGAAGAAAAAAAGAGCGGCTACATCGCGCTTCCATTTAATGAACCTTTGCCAGTGCAATTTGAATTCGTAGGAATCCCTGATTTCTGCCGTCACTGTGATCTGGCTGAAAAATTCGTGAACTTAATGCTGTCTCAAGAAGGTCAGCGCATCATCATGGAAAAGAACTATATGTTCCCGGTGATGAAAGGTGTTATGGAAGACACGGCGTTTGCCCCGTTGATGAATGTAAAAACAATGGAGCAAGTGGAAATTCTATCTTCTTCAGAAGTCGATCGTCTTTTAAAGCGCTGGACGGAAATTCGTAGGAGCGAGCTCAATTGAACTTGAGAAGTGCGCTTCGTCTTAGCGTTGTTATCTTTTTGCTTTTTCCGTTTCTTTTTTTGCTAGCGCAGTTTCGTATTACGGAATGGCCTGACACCGGTGAACTGTTGTGGGCCTTTAAGAATAGTTTTATTCAAGCATTCTTTTCCGCCGTATTTTCTTTGCTTATCGGCTTTTGGGTGAGCTTAGGTTTACTGTCATTGAGTTCCGGTCCCTATAAAAAGCTGCGGTTCGCTCTAGAAATTCTGTGTCTGCTTCCCAATTTTTTACCTCCGATATTCATTTTGCTTTCGACCTTGAATGTCGTGGATCCATTCCCTATGGGTGTCATTGGCATTGTTCTTATTCACACGTTGATGAATTTTGGCTTGGTCGCCGTTTTATTAGCAGGAATTATTGAAAATAAAATGGGCGGCATGATTGAGCTTGCCTATGTCGAAGGAGCCCGTCGGTGGCAATTTCTGACGCGCGGACTTTTCCCTTTTCTTAAAAAAGATTTCTGGCTTTTAGGACTTTTCATTTTTGTCGTTTGCTTCGGCAGTTTTGCAGTACCGCTCATCGTAGGCGGAGGCAAAGGAACGACCGTAGAAGTTTTAATCTATGAAAAAATCCGGCTTTCTAATAATTGGGGAGACGCCGTTCTTTTGGCCTTTTTGCAATCGACGTTTATCTTTGCCCTTTCCTTTGTTGCTAGTCGGGGAAAAGGTGCTTACGTCACCCGTGAAGCGAATCTGAATCTGATCAAGTCTTGGAGTGGTGTTTTCATTATTGTCGCTCTTTCTTTCATGTATCTCTATGGTTACGTGCAAGGCTTCTTTTCCGGGCTGACGTTGATCACGAACTTTTACGAACTGCAGTCAGCGCTTTTCTGGAATTTCTTAGGCAGTATGGCGCTGGGCATTTCTGTGGGTGTGCTTTGTTATGCAGGCTTGATGCTAATTGCTTATTGTTGGCCGAAGGCTTGGTTTGAAAAATTCTTAAACGGTTATGTTGCTCCTTCAACCTCCCTGGCTTGCTTCAGTCTTCTTTTGTTGGGGCCTAATGAAGGTCTTTATCCGTTTATCAAAATTCCTTTGGCTTTAACCTTATTGAGTCTGAATAGTCTTTTTCGCATGGGCTGGGATGGAGAGCTGCACGCCCTGCAATCCCAGATTACGGTGGCCTATGCAATGGGGGCGTCTCGCTGTCAGATTTTTAAAGAGATTCTTTTCCCGCAGCTTTCAGCACGCGCCGGGCTGCTAGCGGGGATTGCTTCTATTTGGGCTTGTGGAGACTTTGCGGTATCACGAATACTTGCGCATCGAGACCTGAGCATCGCGATGATGACCGAGACCTTGATGTCAGGTTACCGTCTGAATCAGGCCATTGTCTTAAGCAGCTTGATTATTCTTGCAGGCCTGCTTTGTTTTTTCATCTGTGTGGGGGGAAGTCGTGTCCTACGTCGAAAATTTGCACCGTGATTATGGCGATTTTAAAATCGACATTGATCGTTGGGAAATCCTGGATCAGGGCGTGACCGTTCTTTGGGGGCCTTCGGGTTCTGGAAAAACTTCGGTGTTTCGTATTTTGTTGGGACTTGAAGAATGCCCGGGAATGAAATGGAGTTTTCAAGGTGTTGATCTGGCAAAGTTAAAAACCCCGGATAAAAGATTAGGGGTCGTTTTTCAAACCTTGGATTTATTTCCTCATATGACGGCGGAAGAAAATATTCTGTTTGCAGCCAGAGCGCGCAAAGTTGACAGCCGGAAAGTGGCCAGTCGCATGAAAGAGCTCAACGAAGTCATGCAAATGGAAGGCTTCTTGCAAAGAAAAGCTTCGGTTCTTTCAGGCGGAGAAAAGCAACGCGTGGCCATTGCGCGCGCCATCGTCGGAGAGCCCCGACTTTTACTGTTGGATGAACCGTTTTCGGCCTTGGATCAAGAGCTGCGTGAAGAAAGCCGTAAGCTTTTAAAGCGTGTGATCGAAGTTGAAAAAATTCCCGCTTTGTTAGTAACGCATGACCACAGAGACGTGGAAGTGTTGGCTAATAAAGTTTCAAAGATTCGTAACGGACAGCTGCAATCTTAAACCGTATATCGCTGAATCATATCCACTAGATAAGATTTTTTAATAGGTTTCGTGACGTGCTCGGTGCAACCGGCATCCAAAGATTTTTGTACGTCTTCTGCCATAGCATTGGCACTGACAGCGATAATAGGGATGGGCTTGCGGTGAGTTTCAATTTCCCACTGGCGTATCTTGCGAGTGGCCGCGTAACCGTCCATCACCGGCATCTGAATATCCATCAAGATCAAATCAAAAGGTTCAGAGAATACTTTTTCGACCGCTTGAAGTCCGTTTTCAGCTTGCACGACTTCAAAAGGCAATTTCTTTAAATAAGTTAAAAGCAAGAAGCGATTGTCTTCCGTGTCATCAACGACCAAGATTCGAGAATTGCGCGTCAGATCTTTTTCTTCCATTGGTGGCGGCGTCGGTGGAGCGAGAGCTGCCGGAGCCGCCTCCACACCCGGTTCTGCCGGAATGAAAGGAATCGTGAAATAGAAGGCGCTGCCTGCACCTTCTTCACTTTCAAACCAAATACGCCCACCCATAAGCTCGACCAGATTCTTAGAGATTGTCAGACCTAAACCACTACCGCCAAATTTACGCGTGATCGAGCTGTCCGCTTGTACGAAGTTCTGGAACAAAAGATGCTGCTTATCTAAAGGAATTCCCGTGCCCGTGTCTTTGATACCGAAGCGGACACATCTTTTCGTTTCGTCTTCGAAATCCAAACTGACGGTGATTTCGCCTTGCTGAGTGAACTTGATGGCGTTGCCAATCAGGTTGAAAAGAATCTGCCTTAAGCGTGTCGGATCCCCTACAACAAGACGTGAGGCCGCACTGTCTAAGTGCATTTCTAAATTAAAGCGCAGGTTCTTCTCGGCGGCTTTCTGTTTTAAGATGTCGCAGATATTGTTCGTTGTTGCTTGCAGATCGAACGCGATTTTTTCCAAACGAACTTCGCGCGCTTCGATCTTCGAGATATCCAGAATGTCGTTAATAAGGGCTAAAAGGTTTTCACCCGCGTTGGCGCAGACTCTGACCAATTGTTCTTGCTCGGGCTTCAAGTCCGACTCGGTCAGAATGTCGGTGATACCAATAATAGCATTGAGCGGAGTACGAATTTCGTGACTCATACGCGCTAAAAACTCGGACTTCGCTTGCGAGGCTTTCACCGCCGCTTCACGCGCTTCGATCAATGCATTTTCTGCGGTGATACGATCCGTGATGTCGGTGCAGACGAACACGAAAGTCAGATCTTTGCCTGTACGTCCGGGAAGAGCCGCCCAGTTCATCAGGATCGGGATGCGTCGGTTTTCGGCATTCACAATTTCGGCTTCGATACTGTGACGTGTGTGTAAAAGCCAATTGTAGTTGCTAAATTCGGGCTGTGCATGAACCAATGTTTTTAAATCGATGTGCGAAAGCTGACTGGGTGTAATTCCCAATAAATTCATCGCGGATTCATTGGCTTGAGAAACCACGTAAGAACTTTGGCGCCAATCATCGTTATGAGTTACACGGACGATAAAAAGGAAGGCCTTAATCGACTGAATCACGCTATCCAAAAATTCTTTTGATACCGTGGTGGTTTCAAGGCGATCGGCCAATTGGTTGTACTTGCTGACAAGAAGACCGATTTCATCTTTGGAATTGTAATTGATTTTTTGAGTTAAGTTGGATGTTCCCAGCTTTTCCAGGCGATCTGTTAAAAGCTGGATCGGCTCAACGACTTTTCCAGTGGCCGCGAACGTGGCGAAGAAGAAAAGGATGAAAATCAAAACGGCCGCGGCACTAGAAGCGATCGCAATACGATCCAAAACGGCGAAGGCTTCGCTTTCGTCAATCTTCGTCTGAATATACCAAAGCTCACCATTGGGGAGATAAATTTTTCCGATAGAACGAATGACCTTTTGCCCGCGATAGTCCGTGCCAAGTTCCCGCACTTCGCTCAGATTCTCAATCTTTTTGATATCCTCATCACCGCGATTGGAAGAAAGAATTTCGGCTTCAGAACTTTTCGCACTTTGACCACCTTCCACTCGAAAGCGTCCCGTGTTACGCAAGCTCCAGTCTTCTCCGTAAATCAAAGTCTCGCCAGTTTGGCCCATCCCATGTGTGGCCCACGCAAAATTATCACTCGTGATGCGATCAATTTCTGAAATGGAAATTTTCAGAATCAGAACACCGACCACGGTGCTACGACGGAAGATAGGAGCGGCGACAAATCCCGTGGCAGAATTGGGACTGATAGCATCTTTGTCAAAATCAAGAAACAGTGTAGAGCCTTCTTGAGCTTTCATGCCCCATTGAAAAAGATCTTTCAGTTTGTTGGCACCATTGGTGTCCTTCAAAATTGAAATACCGTCTTCAACATCTTTGCGAGTGGTATAAACGACGACACCTTTCGGGTTCACTAGCGCCATGTCATAGATATTGAAATCTAAAACATAGTTATCGAGCAGACGGCGGAACTCCGGATGGGATTCCATGTTGGTATCCATCATCAAGTCATCGGTTTGCTCATGAGATGAAATGAGGTTGATGGCAGTCTGTAAATCCCGAAAATAATTTTCGATGGCCGTGGTTTTACTAATACGGATTTGGGTCAGCCGCTCATAGGTGCTGTCGATGACCGTGGACTCAACAATCTTTAGACCAATCAAAGCTACAACGAATGTCGCCAGAAAGACCGAGATGAGGTTGAATAAAAAAATCCTTAAACGTAAAGTCATGAACCCTTTTTAATGCCCTTGTCTTTCAGTGATAACTTATCCCTATTTAGTGGGCAACGAGTTGTTCTCTATCAACGTGAAAACAGGCCTTTTTTCGCTCGGACTGAAGCCAGATTTTTCATTACAAAATTCCTGCTAAAATGGGGGAAACGTTGATTACTTTTTTGACAGGCATGAAGGCTTTGCAGGTGGAGTATGTATTTTCAACGGGAGGCTCGGCCATTTCGGTGAAGTTTTGGTATAAATAAGGCCACACGGAGGCCTTTTGGATATGAAAACATGCCAGTCATTAGTCGCATTGCTATTGATGCTTCCGGTGCTCCTCGTCTCTTGTGCAGTTTCAAAATCTTCGGACGGATTTGGACTCACTCCTTCCATTTACTATAAGCCCACTATTGTGCAGTCGAATAATAAATGCAGTCTGACCCATATGCGTGATTTGATCACTCCCCAAGGAGATACCTTAACCTCCATGTGTGAATCCGATTACAAACAATGTTTGATGCAAGGTTCTTGTTTCGTGCAAAAAGACGGAGTCATGACTTCGTATAATTACCATTCTACGATTGAAGGCATTCCACGCTTTGTCGAGGTGGATTTAACCACATGTCCTTTTGGCTATGGCGCCTATGGCGATTGTCTGGACCCTTATTTCTCTGTTGCTGCCGATCTTAGTTATCACAAAGTGGGCGACGTGATTTTTATTCCACGTCTGGTGGATGCCATTCTTCCGAACGGAGAAATTCATGATGGCTTTGTGATTGTACGTGACTCTGGTGGAGCTATCACCGGGCGCGGCCGCTTTGACTTCTTCACGGGTTTTTATAATCACTTAGCCAAAGAAAATACGCTGGCAACCTTGGGCTTTGGCGATACGAAAAATAGATTTGATTACCGTCTTGCCACTGACGAAGAAGCCCAGGCGGCACGTGACAGAAGAAACTTTCCTGGCCTGAAACCCTCTGTATTAGCTGAAGGCATCCGTTAGAGCATTAACTCTGGACATTCTTTTTGCTTTCAAAAAAAGGCAGTGCTAAGCAGGTCGTGTCGTCTTCATTTTCGAGGAAATAAATATGAAAACCTGGGTACTAGCGTTTGCTGTTTTATTGGTCTCTGCCGTTTCTGTCGCTGAAGTTCGTTACCTCCCATTGGGTCCCGGTAAAGTCCTGGCTTATGAGTATATTGAAAGTTCGGCAGCGGCCCCGACGTTGATTCTGTTGCCGGGAGTGAATCGCGGACTGTCTTCTAACGACACTTCGGTAAGATTGCTTATCAAACAGGGTTGGAATCTGCTTCTGTCCTCGTTACCGGCACACCCAAAATCCATTCAAGGCTTGAAGTCGGCAGAGACTCCGTATTTCACTTTTAATAGTTCCATTCGCTCTCCTGAGTTCGCGAAGGATATTACTGAGCTGGTGCATGCCTTAGGTATCCAGCGCGCAGTGCCGGTGACTTTGTCTTACACTTCGTCTGTGGGTGTATATCTTGATGAAAAAGAATTTCCCCATATTATCGAAGCCGTCCCGATGGCGATTCCCACTGAAAACGACCCTGATGCCGCAAAAAAAGCAGAACTTTGGGAATCCTGGTTCAAGTTAAATCCCTTCATGGCGCCGTTCTGGATTCGTCAGTTTCGTGATCAGGCGTATACAAGTCACTGGAGTCAAACTGTCGATAAGAACTTGTCTGCTGATAATGAATTTTATGGCGAAAATCCTCGGGTAGCGGATATCAAAAATGGCTACGTCACGATCGCTCGCGCGGCTGAAGACTTTAATTTCACGAAGTGGAATTTTAAAGCCGAGCGCAGAACGCGTGATTTTGTTTTTGCAGAAGATGAAAATCCCGAGCGATTAAAAAATCAGGTGGAAGTGTTAAAGAACTATTTAGCTACGGAAAAACCCGTGCGCGTGATTTTGGTTCAAAACGTAGGTCATGTTCTGCCGACGGAAAATCCAGAGGTGTATGCGGCGACGTTAGGACTTTTACTGCGTCAGTCTCGCAAAGCACAGACGCAGTTTGCGGTGGTCAGTACTGCAAAATCTGTTGAATCCATTGAGTGGAAAGATCGCAGTGCTTTAGAAGCTTGGATTAAAGAGAACCAACGTTAAGCATAAAGGTCATGCCTTCTAAAGGTTTTTCCATGTCCTTTAAAATCTCGCCCCAGGTTGGCGTCGTGTTCACTCGGAAAAGGTGTTTAAAAAGAACTTTGTGAACCGGCGTCTCGTAACCAAAGTAGCTGGAAAGACCATTTGTCAGAATATCAATTTTTCCTTTGGATTTCTGCTCTTCGAACATAGTTAAATAATACGAGTAGCTGGAGCACCCATCAAAGAAGAAGATTTGGTGCTTACGGGGATTGAATTCAAATCCCCCGGCTTTTTCTTCCAGCGAGCCGATGTCTAAGTTCCCACCCAATCCCGAATGGCCGGCATAGATAACAACATCGGCGTTTTCGACGGCGTGTTTAAAGAACTTTGCGAATGTGACGTTCTTACTTGCTACGGCTGTCTCAGCAAGAAGACGGGTGATGCGAACTTGTATTTCAGAACCGTCCGCCTTTTTTAAATTTTTTGTAAACTGATGGATGGGGCGGTTTTGATAACGAGCCACGATTTTTTCGTTGAAACCGGATTGTCGCAGCCACTGGTTCATGTCTTCAAAGGCCGTGCGCCCTTCGTCGTCAGGATCTTTCGCGCTATCGGCGTACCCGTTAATCGTTGTGATTTCAAAAAGATCTCCATTGCCGTTATCACCACGAAGCTTTTCTAAGGCCGCGTCCGTATCAGATGAAGCATTTTTTAAAGCCGCAATTTTGATGTTCACCGTTTTTGCCATAGGTGCCTGACGAAGAAACTCACAACCCTCGCGGAAAGGATCATAGAAATACCAAAAGTCGCCGAAGCTTGTGTAATGTTCATCGGTGCATTTTTCTTCATAGAAATTATCGAGATCACTGGGCAGGGTGATTTTCCAAGATCCCGTTTCTAGAATTTTTTTGGCCATGTTTTTATTTACGAGCATCACACCTTCGACTTTGTAAGCGATCGTGCGCACTCCTGCGGACTTGCGATTTTTTAGAACCTCGTAAGCCAAGGGGAATTTAGGGGCGCCGATGCCGGGTGTGTTTGCGTCGATGCCGTAAAAGCCTACCATTGTTGGAGATTGCATATATCCAAAAAGATGTTGGGCATGAAGGTCGGAAAGAGTGACAGCATCGGAGGTGTCTGTCGTCGTGAATTCGGTGCTGTAAGAAAACTTAACTTCGACAGAACTGGGAGAAAAAACTGCGCCCGACGCGGAAAGCGCCGAAGCCAGAACCAAGAAAAACGCCAGGGACTTCATACTAAGGACCTCCTGTTTTTTTACCGGAAGCCCTTTTTATGTGAGGCTATAAGAACCGTCAATACGAGGTAAACAAGCCTTGTTATTCTTTCAGAGGGGCGGGTGAGAGAGTCCCCTCTAAACGCATATACTCTTTTAGAAGCTTCCCGTGACGGAAGCAGAAATCCAATAAGGCATGTCTAAGCGAATGTCGTCTTTATTGATGGCGTCTCTATAGAAGGAAAGGCCGCCTTCAAGCGCTGCCGTCGCCCCATAGTAAGGCGTCGGAGTTGAAAGTTTCCCTACGAGCTCTGCATCCCAATTGATTTGCGGAGCATGATAATATTGGTGGCCATCGCCATGAGCGACGTTATTCCAGTTGTTGTTTTTTTCGTAACCTTCGTCGCGCCCTTGAACGGCATCGCGGGCTTTATAATTTCCGACAACACCAGCTTCGAAATAGGAAGTCACACGATACTTGCTAGAAAGCTGAGTGAGAAATTCATTTCCTAAGGCCCAACCTTTGGCATTTCGTCCTCCGCGCACGGTCAGTTGTCCTCGTGCCGAATTCACCCACTTTGCAAGATTGTAGGAGTACGCCGAACCTAGAATTAAATCCGGAGTACCTGAACCTAACTGCATATTGTAAGCGGCGGTTTGAGACGGGTTCGAAGTGAAAGTTTCGTCAATGCTTCCCGTAGGCAGCGTGACACTGATGTCGGAAAGAACAAGGTGGGCTTCTTTAGCATAGGTTGGCGTCATCGCCATCAAACGAACATCACCCAAGCCTTCCGTGTAGTCGCGCGTTTTAAAATTCAATCCACCAGGAATAGGTTCGTATTTTGTCTCTACCATGTTTTTGATGTGTGGAAGAAAGGCGAGCAACGTCCACGTCGGGCTATAGAGCCACGTCGCAGTGATCATGTTCACATCCACTGTCGAAGCATCAAATCCGTAAATGCGGGTGTTTGCGTTGTTTGTACCTTGAAGATCGTATTTGTAATAGCTGTAAGTCAGAAAAACCGATGGAGGCTTCGGTGCCGGTGTGATGGAAGTGCCGGTAGTTTCAGTTTGTGCGAAACTAGAAATCGAAAAAGACATCGTCAGAATGAGTCCCAAAATTTTCTTCATGAAAAGTTCTCCTTTGCTCGAGCATAAAACTCGCGAAGGTGATTTTCAGTCAATGGAATTCGTTCGAAAAAATCTAGAGTAATTGCTTTAATCTGCGAGTGAAAAACAGAAAGATCTGACGGTATTTTCTGGCAAAAGAAGAAAGGCTTTTTGTCCCTAAACTGTCGCCGTGTCAAATTGATACACACCGCTTAAAGCTTATATCGCGCTTCACGCTGACCTACTTCTTGCTTAAAGGAAGTCGGAATAACTCAGGGACGTTTATTATGAAATTAGTTGTGAAGCCTTTAATGATTATTTTATTCGCCGGAATGGCGGCTCCGCATGTGATGGCGCAGGTTTCTTCCTCTGCGGCTTCAGCCGTGATTGAGCGTTCTGCTGAAAGTGATCTTCACAAGCTCTTTAATAAAGCTCAAGAACAGGGTGTGCTTTTTAAATCCCTGCGCGATCGCGTGGATTTCTTTTCTTCCCAGTTTTTAGGAAGACCTTATCTGGGAGGCGCTCTTGGAGAAGGCAGTAATTCATCCTTTGATAACGATCCGCTGTTTCGTTTTGATGCTTTTGATTGCACAACTTATGTTGAAACTGTCGTCGCTCTTTCTTTGGCTTCGTCAGAAGAATCATTTAAGAATTTACTCACCCAGATTCGCTACATGAATGGCCAGATCAGTATTTTCACACGCAATCATTTTACAAGTATCGATTGGAATCCTAATGCTGAACGCTTGGGCGTCTTAAGAGACATTACGACTGACGTTGGTTCTTCGCAGACTTCGACATTGGAAACTCTTATTGAAAAGGACACTTGGTTTGCCCGACAAGCTTCAGAAATGGTGAAGGCGAAAGAAAACGAAGCAAAGAAGATAGAGTATATTCGCGCAAGCACACAAAATTTTTCGAAAGAAACGGCTCGCTTAAACTTCATTGATAAAAAGACCTTGGTTTCAAATACCCAGTTGCTTCGTTATTTCCCCAAAGCCGGAGTGATCAATATCGTTCGCGCCAACTGGAAAGTGAAAGAGGCTATCGGAACTGCTTTAGATATTTCTCATCAAGGAATTTTCTTTGAGAGAAATGGGCAGATTATTTTCCGTCACGCGAGCTTTAAGCGCGGGTCGCAGTTTGTCGTCGAAATCCCGCTAATTGACTATGTGAAGAACAACTTGGGCGATTCTACTTTTGCGGGAATTAATATCCTGGGTTTAAACGATCTTCGTTTCTAAAAATACGTAACATAAGCATTGAGATTTACTTGCGTTCAATCCTTTGGTCGAGGCTTGCCTAGACCTTCGTCTTAAAATTTTTTGGTCCTAATATCCAGTCTTTTCAATACTTAAGCGCGGTCTTGAGAAAATTCCTAGACCTAAGCCCTAAAGTTTCCTGGACCATGGTCCGAAGAGTTTCTCGTACACGTTGGTGCAAAGCTTCAGACGCTCGGACCCCTCCAAAACTCGAAAGAGTTCCTAAAGGCAACCTTCTCTGATGGCTCGGTTCCTCGAAGATCGGGACAGTCACCCTGATCCCGAGGGACCCTCCAACCTAATTTTAAATTTTATTTTTTAGTGAGTTAGCAAATTTAAATAACTGATCATCGTACGTTGGTGGGATTCAAGATTGTTCTGATGGCAAGTGGTGCTGCCTAGGTCCATGAATAGTTCCGTAAAATCAGCGCACGAGATCTCAATCCCTTAGGAGGTTCTCATGGGCTTAAGAATCGCAACAAACACTGCATCAATCGCAGCACAACGTGTGCTATCCAAACAACAAAAACGAGCGGAACACTCTGCGCAAGCTCTTGCGTCGGGTTCGCGTATCGTAAACGCCGCCGACGACGCTGCCGGTTTGGCGATCTCAGAAAATTTCAAAGGACAGTTAAAAGGTATTGCGCAAGCGCGTAACAACGCGAACAACGCGATTTCATTCTCGCAAGTGGGTGAGGGTGGATTGAGCGAAGTTTCAAATATCCTGATTCGTCTCCGCGAGCTCGGAGTCCAAGCGGCCTCAGACACTGTCAGTGATACGGAGCGGGGGTTCCTCAACAACGAAGCCCAGCAATTAATCCAAGAAGCAGACCGTATTGCTAAGACCACTACTTTCGGTAACACGAAACTCCTTGATGGTTCCGGTGGTAAATTAGAATTCCACGTCGGCGCCTACGGTGGAGAAGAAAATATCATCGCCTTCGACTTCGATGCCGACGCGACAACCAGCTCGCTGGGAATTAGCGGTATCGATGTGGCGGATAAATCGGGAGCGCGTAGCACTCTAGAATCCGTCGACGAAGCCATCCAAAAAGTCGGTTCACTGCGCGCCAGCTTCGGTGCGATGCAATCACGACTTGAATCAACAGTAAGTAACCTCGATGTTTCTTACGAAAACTTGTCATCAGCCAACTCTCGTATCCGCGACACTGACGTGGCGAAGGAAACAGCAGAAATGGCGTCAGCAAGTATCTTGCAAAACACAGCGGTATCGGTTCTGGCTCAAGCCAACCAATTACCAAACGTGGCAATGAAACTAGTATAATAAAAAAATCAAAAACCATATTCGTACACTACGATATCGGGTGGGATCTTACTGGGATAGGATCTCATTCGAGAATGAGGGGTCGCCCACATATACCTCTCGTGTCTTAAGCCCACCCTGGGAGCACCCGCTCCCAGGGATTTTCAAGGTGCCTGCTTCTTTTTTGCACTGCTGGGCGTAAATTAAGATTTTTTCGAAGTTCGGACTTTGTATTTTCCCAGAGTCACTCTCTTTTCAAGTTTGTCCTGTTATTGCGCTTGCATCGATTTACTTAAATGGGACGAGAAATATTCCAAAATCACACCGAAATTCCGTATCACATTACTGCTCGATGTATTAACCGTGACTGGTTTTCTTTAGATATAGAGGACGTCTGGGAAGTAATGACTCGGCAGCTTTACTTTATCAATCATGCATTCAATTTACGAATTCATGCCTTTGTTCTCATGAGTAATCATTTCCATATGATCGTGAGGACACCGGATGCCAATCTCAGTGATGCCATGAAGTATTTCATGCGAGAAACAAGCAGAGAAATTACTTTCCTCAGCGGAAGAATCAATCAAACTTATGGATCACGATTCCATCGTTCGTTGATTCATTCACCTCTATATTACCTACATGCGTATAAGTATGTTTATCGTAATCCCGTGGAAGCTGGATTGTGCGATCACGTTGAAGACTATAAGTATTCCTCCCTGCAAGGCCTTTTGGGGGAAACTTGGCTGGATGTTCCTGTGAGTGAAGATGATAACTGGAAAGACTTTTTGAGCAGGCAGAACACTTTAGAATGGCTCAACAAAAAACCATCGGCTGAACATTGGAATCAAGTTGCAGTCGCATTGAAAAAAACAAGTTTCAAACTTCCCCGTGAAAAAGGAAAGAGCTCCTGCCTCGAAGAGCAAGTTCTTTAAGGACTGCTTCGCCACTTTAAATAATCGAAAAAATTTTGTTGGACGCTAAGCAGTGCAGAAAAGAAGCAGGCACCTTTTGCCTTTTGGTCGGGGGGATTTTCGTCGGGGGCTGGACTTTGGTTTGGGTTTTGGATGGATTTTGGGCTTGGTTTCAGGATGTTGGTCTAGGTTTATCTGGATGATGGTCTAGTTTTGCAGGACGCGACTAAAGGCTTCACAGACCTCGCCGAAAGGTATGTCAGAAGCAACGACGGAACTTAAGTCGAAGTACTCGAGAGACTCGGATGGAGTGACTGCCTGAAGAGAATCGTTAGCAGAGGAACTCGACAAAAGTGAAGTCACTAACGTGTACAACAGGTAAGCCTAAGTAGGTATAAGGCTGCCGCAATTATGGGGGTCCCACATGGGAATGAGAATTTCTACTAACGTATCAGCGATCAACGCACAGAGAACTATGATTACTTCTCAGCGTTCAATCGGTAAATCCATGGAGCAATTGTCTTCTGGATCACGTATCAATAAAGCGGCAGATGACGCTGCGGGATTGGCGATCAGTGAAAACTTGAAATCGCAAATCAGATCATTGAGCCAAGCAGGCCGTAACGCCAACGATGGTATCTCAATGGTACAAACTGCAGAGGGTGGCTTGAGTGAAATCTCGAACATCTTGACTCGTATGAGAGAATTAGGTGTTCAAGCTTCATCTGATACTGTTGGTGACACTGAGCGTGGCTTCTTGGATAAAGAGGTTCAACAATTAAAAGCTGAAGCTCAACGTATTACTCAAACAACTAAATTCGGAACTACAAAACTTCTTGATGGTTCTGGTGATAAGTTTGACTTCCAAGTTGGTATCAACAACAACGAAGAAGCAGACAGAATTTCGTTCAATGCAGGTGAAACAGATTCAACAATTGCAGCGCTTGGAATTGATTCTTTCGACTTCTCTTCCAAAGCGGGTGCGCAAGAGGCTCTTGAGCTAGTGGATAAAGCACAATCTCAAGTGAACGGTTACCGCGCAAATCTCGGTGCCCTTCAAAACCGCTTGCAATCCACAGTTGATAACTTGGGTGTGCAACATGAGAACATCTCTGCTGCGAACTCTCGTATCCGTGACACTGACGTAGCTGCGGCTTCTGCTGAGTCGACTCGTAACTCAGTACTGTTGCAAGCAAATACTGCGGTGTTGGCGCAAGCGAATGCGATGCCAAACTCAGCATTGAGATTGATTGGTTAATTAATAAGAAAATAAAAAGTTTGATCTGGGAGGGCACCTCCGTTCCCTCCCGGTACCAACCTACCCAAGGAAGCTGTAACGCTTCCTTGGGGTACTAACAGGCCTTGCAAGAAGGCTTTTTGTATTTGTCCTTACCGTTACTGCAAATGTCGTCGGTCAAAAAAGTTCCTCGATAGTATTCGAATTACCAGAAAAATTTTAAGTGATCAGAACGTAATGGCGGTTTTTTTGACCGTTGGTTCGTGTCGTATTTTTGTGAATGCCTCACAGAAAACGGAGGTATTTATGAAAATTCTTTTAGCGTCTCTTTTACTAATGGCTTCTTCATCTGCTTTGGCTCTTGAAAGTCACTATGGCCAAGTTTCAAGATCAGGTCATGTTTGGCACTGTTCTTTAAGCAACCAATCAGATGAAACATTGAGCATGAAATATGTTGAGTTTGGTTTTTCTCGCCTGGGATCAAAAGGAGAGGATCTAGAAGTTCGCAAGCAGATTGATGAACAGGTTTATCCAGGCGAGACTTTGACTTCATCGGTCAGAGAGTCTCGTGCTCACGGCGCTTACTTTTGCCGATTCTGGGCTCGCTAGTTAATAGTTAGTTAGTTAGTTAGTTAGTTAGTTAGTGCTGCGACGATTTAATAAAAAATAAAAAAGAGCTCTTCAATTCACGAAGAGCTCTTTTTTACTGTCTTTCTTTCTATGCAGCATGGGTTTCACTTCTGAAACAGAAACCATCCAAAGAACGAAGAGTTATTGTGGCTCTACTTTCCAAATTTGACCGCCATCGGTTGCGATGTAAAGATTGCTATCGGGACCGATTACCAAAGAGCGCATGCGTGCTGAAGGTAAAGTCGCTGTTGTGGTGGCCTCTCTTTCGCCTGAGCTATTTAGATAAAACACGTCCATACGCTGAGCGGCCATCATACCCACCGCCAAGTTTCCTTCCCAAGCGCGCCACTTAGCACCCGTCAAGAAAGTCGCAGGTCCCATACCTTGAGAGTCTGCATAAACAACAGTAGGTCGCAAAGCGTTCGGAAATTTTTCGACGTCGGTCATTGGCGTAGGAATACCGCTGGGTTTATTCGAGATGTATCCACAATAGTTGTCAGCGCAAGTCACGCCAGGCTCTGGTTTCGGATCCCAGCCACCGTTGCCTCCGGGAGTCAAGCGAGTGACTTCATCGCTGTGGTTCGGTCCATGCTCTGCAATATATGGCTGACCTGTGGCTGGATGAAAAGTGATGCCTTGAACATTGCGATGTCCAAAAGTGAAGATGCGTGGATCACCTCCCGAGGGCGAGTTATTGCCGGGGATGCCAGTGCCATTAGTATCAACGCGCAAAACTTTTCCACCCAGTTTCGTGACGTCTTGAGGAAGCGGGCCATTGTGATTATCTCCGGTCGTTACGTAAAGATATCCGTTGCCGTCAAAACGAATCCGTCCACCGCTGTGAGATCCCGCGCCACCCCAGTTGTTCGCGGCATTTTTATAGGAAATATCGGTGATGATGTCAGTGCGGTTTAAGGCGGTTGATAAATCTTCTGACAATGTCAATTTCACCACCCGGTTGGTGCGCGGGCTAGAAAGATTTGAAGCCATGTAAACGTAGATCAAACGATTGGAAGCAAAGTTTGGATCTAAAGCCACACCATGCACTCCGGATTGTCCCTCACAAAAAAGATCGTTCGCGACCAGAGAAGATCCCGTCGTGCCAAAAAGACGAACAATGCTTCCATCGGTTTTACGCATTGAAAGCCCACGGCACTTTTCCGTGAAGAACATGGTTCCGTCAGGAAGGAACGTCAGATCCCAAGGATTCTGTAATCCCGTCATGAAATTGGTCTTTACCAACGTGGGTTCACGGGAAGACCCCAGTGATTCTTCCCCACCATTAGAGCTGCCATTCGCACAAGCCGCCTGCAAGACCACATAGGCTATGAGTAGCTTCTTCAAAGACATCTATCACCTCCATGATTTTTGATAACGAAGCAAGGGTACACAAGGCGAAGAATCGGTTCAAAGAAATCGCATATGTATGTTGAAGGATGCGTAGGCACAGAAACTGAAAGAGAAGAGCGCTCATAAGAACGAAATAAAAAAGGGAACTAGCAACCGCCAATTCCCTTGCGAAAGTCTTAAGTCTAAAATCCTATTTCTTTTGGCAAGTCACTTCGATAATGTCGCCATCTAACGCCAAACCACCGCGCCCGTTGGCTTCATAGATCAAAGCCACGCCACGACGAGAGGCTCCGCCGTCAAGATCATTATCTTTGATCGCGATTACACTGCCGTGGTTGTTGTGAGTAACCAGGAAACGCTCTTTTGATTCGCTCAAATGATGAATCGTCAAAGTCTCTTCGCCGCCGTCGCGGTCTACAGTAACAAAGTCAAATCGATTCGTTTGAGTAATACACTCAACACCTGCCGAAGCGGCTTGAACGGAAAAACCGATTGATAAAGCCAGTAACGTAGCCGTGATTTTCATAAATTCTCTCCTTTTTTTTAACGTAAAGATCCGTCTTGAAGAGTGCGAAACCCGTGCCCTTGTTTTAATGCTTTCAATGAGAGCTGGCCTCTGTCAAAGTGCTTGGGAGCAAGACAGGTGACGGGGAGGGGCGCTGGACCTTGAAGTGCTGATGTCTCAGATTGAGACGGCTCCAAGAGAACTCGACGGGGTCGTGATAAAGAGATCCAAGGTGAACTCCGATAAGTCTTCATCATGAACGTCATGGGAATACTCTTAATTTTAGCAATGGCTTCGACAGCATACGCCGGTGAAAATTGTTCCACGGTCGATTACCGCAAGGAACTAGGTCCTAATCGAGACCAAGGCGAACTTAGCTGGTGTTTTGCTTACACCTCTGCCGATCTTATTTCTCAAAGAGTGAAAACCCGGGTTTCCGCAACCGATATCGCTTCGACTTTTATTTTGGCCGATCCCTATAAACTCGAAGAGTCGACACAACCTGAAGTGAAAAACTATCTTCAGGAAAATCCTGAAATTTACACACGCCTTCAAGGAATTCGTCTGGCTTCAGCAGGCAAATATGATCCGGAACACATTCTGCGCAAAGAAGGCTTGATGGATACCGGAGGTCAGGAGGACGCAGCTATCATTCTGGCGAACACCAAAGGTATGTGCACAGAAAAGAATTTTCCGTCGACGGAATCTCACCAGACAAAGTTTTTCAGCCAGATAACGAAACTCTATAAAAAAAGAAACGAAGCGCATGTAAAACAGAACAACTGTGGTTTGTTTCAGTCCCAAGCCGATTTCACTTCGGCGGTCGTGGATCCTTTTTCTGTTGCAATCACAAGTGTGTACGAGGATGAACGGGATCGTCGTTGTCAGCGTAAGCCGTGGCCCGTGCCGTTAGTGCCGGTCATGACGAAGTTCGGTGACAGTCTTGAAGAATATGAAACGCGCATCAAGAAAGGCGAAATCAATAAAGATGACGGGGCAAAAAAACTCTTCGCAACTATTGATCACGCCTTAGAAAATGGTCGCATCGCAGGTATCGGCTACAATGCCTATTCGCTGATGGCTCCCGAAGAGGGTGAAGATAACAAGCATGGCGATCACTCCAGTGTCATTGCAGCCCGCAAGATGATTGCGGGAAAATGTCAGTACTTGATTCGAAATACCTGGGGTAGCGATTGTTCGATCTACTACGCGAAATTTCACAAGCGCTGTGAAAAAGGAAATGTCTGGGTGACCAAAGAGGAATTGAAAGAGTCCTTGTATAGCGTCGTCTATATGAAATAGGCCTCGACGAAAGTGATGAAATTCAAGTTCTCTCTCTGAGAATCCGATAAGAACCTCGTATGAATATCAAAGGAATGATTTCAAATATTCTGCCCAACACTGAGGTTCGCTCTGTCGACCGCACGGGGCAGGCTATTAAGTCAGATCAGACCAATGATCGCGACGCCAACGGACAAGAGATGTACGGTGGCAATCAAGAACAGCGCGAGCCCATGACCGATGAGCAGCTTGAAAAAGCGATGGAGCATCTGCGCAACCTACCCGCAATGAAAGAACACAAGTGGACGGTAGAGCTTGATGCTGATGAAAAAGGTCGCTTCGTTCTCGTGAAAGACAATCTGGGAACGGTCATCCGTCGCATTCCTGAACTGGAATTGTGGACTCTTCCCTCTGACAACTCTCATCGCGGGCAGTTGTTGAAGCGTTCTGCTTAATTATTTTTGTAGTCACAGCAATTGCTTCCTAGATCGACGTCCAGAGAAATCTGCTTCCGTCAAAATCCCTGCCGTCTAAAATCCATTAGAGCCCGGAAATGCACTCCACTGGCCCTTTCGAGAGACATTTAATTGACTCACGATTCCTGCCTCACTTTGACACAATGAATTCATGGCAGGAATACGTTTTTCAGGGATGGCCTCTGGCTTACCACCAAATATCGTTGAGCAGCTGATGGAAGCTGAGCGTATTCCTGTGAAACAAATGGAAGTGCAGAAGACCAAGCAGGAAGACAAATTAAAACTTGTCACTGAGTTGGAAACAAAAGTCAGCGACATCACCAAAAATCTGGGTGAGCTGACTTCGACAAGCGGATTTATCGACAAGAAATTTGTCAGCGGTGATCCGAATGTGATCGAGGGACAAGTAGATCCCAATTCGGCAATTCCCGGGGACTATTCGATTGAAGTGGTGCAGTTGGCACAAAAACCAGCAGCGATTTCAAACGGTTTTCCCGATAAGAACGAAACGCAAATCGGTGTGGGCTACATCAAGTTCGATACACCCGAAGGCGTGAAAGAAGTTTATATTAACGGCAAGAATTCGACGTTAGAGGGCGTGATGAAACAAATCAACGCCGCCAACGTGGGATTGAAAGCGCAAGTTTTGGAAGACCGAAAGGATGCGGATAATCCTTTTAAACTTTTGATTTCCGGTCTTTCCACAGGAAAAGACAGCCAGGTGACTTTCCCGAAGATTTATCTTTTGGATGGCGACCAGGATATGTACTTCGATCAATCTCGTCCGGCGCAAAACGCCAAGGTGAAAGTCGACGGGTTTGAAATCGAGCTTCCTGATAATAAATCCACGGATTTGATTCCGGGAGTGACGTTGGATTTTAAATCGGCGGCTCCAGGACGAGAAATCCGTATGAGTGTGAAAGAAAACTTGGAAGTGATCAGCGGAAAAATCAAAAGTTTCGTTGATTCTTACAATGCGGCCTTGGACTTCATCCAAAAGCAAAACAAATTGCAAGCGGGTGACGGGAAAAATCCAAAGCTGGGCCCCTTGGGCGGTGATGGAATGCTTCGTTCCATCGAGAACTCACTTCGTCGTGTGATTTTAAATCCGACGATGGGGGTTGATACTCCGATCCGCCGTGTGGGTGAACTAGGTATTGAGTTTAATAGAAACGGTACTTTGAACTTCAATCAGGACAAATTCAACAAAGTGTTGAATGCGAACCCGGCGGGAGTCGCCGCCTTCTTCCGAGGCGACGGTTTCAATACGGGCTTCGTGTCGGGATTGAAAAGAGAAATCGGAAATCTGTTAAACGGTCAGTTTGGTACGATTGCCAATCGCAAGAAGGGCCTGACAGATCGTATTAATCAGGTCAACGGACGTATCGAAACCAAAGAGCGTCAGTTGGAAAGAAAAGAAGAAAGTCTGCGACGTAAATTCGCGGATCTGGAATCGAAAATGTCGGACATGCAGGCGCAACAGGCACGTTTCGCGGCAATGGCTCCGAAAGCAGGGTAGTTAAGTTAGGAACTTTTTAGAGTTTTAGGTGTGAGGGACTATGAACAAGAATGCGTATCAGAAATATAAAACGACGTCGGTACAAAGTGCCAGTCGCGAAAAAATTCTTTTGATGCTCTATGAAGGAGCTATCAAATTCACTAAGCTTGCAATCAAAGCTGCCGAAGAAAAGAAGATTGCAGACCGTGGAATGAATATCGGCCGTGCTTTCGATATCATCATGGAATTAAACAACACGCTGGACCACAAGGTCGGCGGTGATGTCGCTATTCAGCTGGAACAGCTTTATATGTTCATGATGGAACAATACACCAAAGCCAACATCTCAGGCGACCCAGAACCTTTAAGAGCCAATCTGAAGCTTCTGAACACGCTTTATGATGGTTGGGTGCAAGCAGTTGAAAAATTAAAAAAAGAAACAGATAAAGCAGGCTAAAAATTCCCACGGAGGGGACATGACTAGGATTATCACGTTGTTGAACGAAAAGAATCACTACCTCGAGAAGTTCTATTCACTGAACGAAGTAGAGTTGGCGAATTTTGCTCAAGGGCAATTCGATAACTTGGAACACTTCTATCAGACTCGTGAAAGAATTCTTGAAGTTCTAAAGTACGTTGATGCACAAATTGAAAAAGTGCACGACGAAGAAGCTCAACAAAACGCAATCACTGATGGCGAACGCCGTGAAGTGAAAGAGGCGTTGGCAATCAAGGATGAATACGTTGCCCGCATTATCGAACAAGATATCCAAGTCTTGGCCTGCATCGAGATGGCGAAAAACTCTATCATCAAAGAATTGCAAGAAGTTCGACGTTCACGCAAAGCGGTGGGAAGCTATAAAAGCAAGACCTTCACTAATCGCTTGAACGAAGAGGTCTAGGAAAATATTTCCTGACAAAATCATGACGGCGAGTTCAGGCAAAGAGTCAAATCTCCCTGCTGAACTTGCCTCAAATCTAATAGAAATGAAATAAAGCTTTGGCATCTGTGTTGCTCCTATCAATCTTTCGAGGAGACCTATTCAGATGTTGGAAAATCAGATCGTTCAAAAGTCCAGTGAAGTTTCTGGAAGCATTTCAAATACCGAATCCCTAATCGAAGAGTCCGGTAAAATCTATTTTGACCCGCAACAAGCTATCGCGGAATTTGAAGCCGAATCACAAACAGAAAAAGAAACTTCTGTTCAAGATCCTCGCGTCGCTAAATTTATCCAAAATGCAAAATTGTTGATGAAGCACAAGGAATACGCATTGGCGATGAACCTTCTTCGTCAGGCCAGCAATGTGGATTCAAAGAACCCTGCCACTTTGCATCTTCTAGCTTCGTGCTTAGAGACAACATCTCGTCTGGGCGAAGCGTTGATTGCTCGTAAGACTTTGGCAAAAGTCGACTATAATTTCGAGAACATGTGCCGTTACGCCACGACACTTTATAAATTAGGTCGCGATCAGGAAGCTCTAGATAAATACTTCGAAGCTTTGGCTATTTTGACTGAAGAAAACGACTACCTTTTCGAAGTCTACAAGAACATGGGGAATATCTTCGTTCGCCAAGGCGATTTTGATGGGGCGGAAGAGTACTATAATAAGGCCTATACGATGAATTCACAAAGTGACGTGTTGTTGGTGAATTTCGGCACATTGGAAGTTCAAAGAAATGATTTCGAAAAATCTTTGTACTGTTTCCGTAAGGCCGTAGAAATCAATCCTGAAAATGATAAAGCTTGGGTTGGTCTGGCGATGGTTCACAACCAATTCGGTGACAGCGACCTTGCCTGGGCGAATATTGAATCTGCGTTAGATATCAATCCCCAAAATCGCACAGCCGTTCACTTGGCGGCAAACTGGGGCTTGCGTGATGGTAAAATCCAGAAAGCCATTGATGCCCTTCAAACTTATCTTTCTTCGGTCGAAGAAGACGAGGACATGTCTTTAGTGCTTATCAATCTTTTCTGCTCGGCGGGACAGGTAGACAAAGCTTTGATCGAGATGGAAAGAGTTCTTTTGTGGAACCCCGATCATAAAGAAGTCCGTACTTTGAAAAAGAAAATTCTTCAGTCGCAAAAGGTGGCTTAGTCATGTCGATCACATTTTCTGAAAATCACGAATCATCTTTAGTGGCATTTGAGTCGGGCGAATCTTTGGCATCTTTGCGCGATCCCCGTGGAGAGGCTCTTAAATGGGTTTATTCTTTAGGCGCTATCCCCACGTCTCATGTCGTGGTGGTGGGATTGGGCTCGGGATTTCATATCGCGGCCTTGGCAGATGTAGACCCAGGCTTAAAAATCAGCGTGGTGGAGTCTCGCGAATCTTTAATTCCTGTCTTTCGCTCGCAGTTCCCTGATCTTCAGGACCGCGTTGAAATCATCGTGATTCAAAATGTCCAAGATATTTATAAAGGTGAGTTCTTCCAAGAAATTCTTGATAACCGCTCCTACGTTCTTTCTTTTAAGGAATGCTGGGGGCAAAACGTGCAGTTCTTTTCGGAAGTGTTCGCAGGCTTGACGGGCCGTTCGGTGGAGTCCGTGAAATATCACTTTGAAGAATTCAGTATCAATATGAAGGCACTTTACCTAGAGCAAAATAAGCTTTTGTCCATCAAGGATGTGATTCCGGTGGTGGAAGCTTCTGTGGTGCCAGAGAACAAAAAACAGATTTTCCGTATTCTCGGTGAATTGGTGAAATAATGAAGATATTAGTTTTGTCGCTCTTAAGATTGGGCGACATCATTCAACAAGCTCCTTTGCTTAAAGGATTGCGTGAGAAAAATCCTCACGCCGAGATTCATTTGCTCTTAAATCGTCAGTTCGCCAATGTCGAAAAGATCTTGGATGGAGTTGTCGATCACTATATCTATTTTGAGCGTGAAACTTTGCAAAAAAGCTTGGGTGACGCTTCCGCGAATATTTTATGGTCCTACCAACAAGTGGAAAAACTTGTGGAAAGCCTTAACAGTCAAGGGTTTGATCAAGCCATCAACCTGACTCACAATAAGCTGAGTGCCTATCTTATGGGGACTCTGGAAATTGCGGATAAGCGTGGTCTGTACCAAGCCGATGGGCGTTTTCAAGGTTTGTCCAATCGTTGGCTAAGATATTTCAACGATCGTTTTTCAGGAACGCAAAAATCCCTATTCCACTATGTGGAACTTCTGGGAAAAGCTTTTGATATCCCGGTGCAAACTGAAAGTGCCACGACGCCACGTAAGAAAAGTAAACTCGTATTGTTGCAATGTCTTACAAGTGACAAAAAGAAAAACTGGGGTCTGGAAAGATTCTCTCAGTTAAAACGCACGATAGAAATTTCCTTAGTTGATTACGAGGTGATGGTTTTAGGAGCTTCTTTTGAACGAGAATCCTTGTTGGAGTTTTTCTCTGAAAAAGATCTTTTGATCTGCGACCTTCCTGAGGCGCGTAAGCATTTGCAAAGTGCCGCGCTCTTGGTGACGGGTGACACCAGCATTAAGCACATGGCAGCGCAAATCGGAACACCGATTGTAGAAATCGCTATCGGAAGCAGTGACCCATCTAAAACCGCGGCGTATTCCTCACAAGCGGTGGTAATTCAAACTCAGGCAGGTTGTGCTCCTTGTGTGCATTCGCAAGCCTGCCCTCAGCCGACTCATGTTTGTGCCGAAGATGTTTCGGTCGAGCAGGTTTTTGGCGCCGTGTGGGATCAATTGAGCGGAGAAAAAATGGCGCAAAGAAGTTTGCAACTTTCTTTGGAAAAAGCCGTATGGACTTTGTATTTGGATAAAGCCAATGCTCACGTTGAACCTTTTTATGCTTTGGCGGCAGCAGAATTTTTGAACTCTCATCCGACGGAGGCTTTACAAAATGTATTGGCCGCTTGGAATGAAAAATCTGAGCAATATCGTCAGTGGCTTAAGAAAGCCTTTGCCGTCTTACCAACGCGCGAAGAACTGGCTGTGAAAAGAAGCTTTCAAACTTCTGACATTTCAGACCTGATTCTTTGTGCTCAGGATATTTTGAAATCTAAAAAAGATGAGGTCGGCTACTTCCAAGTTTTTGTGGAAGCTTTGTTGTCTCGTTTTAATCAGCCCGTGCAGATCTATGACCGTGTGTCAGCGGCTTTGCAGGAAGTTGAAGAACTATTAACTATTCGTGAATCATTCACTCGTCATTTGCAAACAATCTCCATGGAAGGGGCCTACTATGCAAAAGGAATTGGACAACTATCTATCAGTGGCTTTGAAGAGACTCGAAAAAGCCTACAGCCAAATCCTCAAAACGCAGAGCTATAACCAGGAAGCTGAAAGAGTTCAGTTGCTAAAAGAACTTATTAAGGAACAAGTGAAAAATGAAAATACTCGTCCTACAACTCGCTAGACTTGGCGACATTTACATGTCATGGCCTGCGATGCGCGCGCTTCGTCGGGCGCATCCCGAGGCGGAAATTCATTTCCTCACTCGTCCTCGTTTTGAAGGCGCCATAGAAGGATTAACGGCGATTGATAAGCATCTTTCTTTGCCGGTCAGCTCGATTCTTGCGCCATTAGTGCAAGAGAACGCGGATATTGAAGCCGCGATGGCGACCTTGAATGAGTCTGTCGACGCCCTTCGTGATGAAAATTATGATTGGATTGTCAATCTGACTTTTTCACCGGCCTCGAGCTACCTGACTCATGCGATCACAGGACCGACGGCGACCGTCACGGGTTACACTCGCTATAATGACGGCACTTTGTGTCTTCCCGATGAAGTCAGTTCTTACTTCTATGCGCAAGTGGGTATTGATAAGCCCAATCGTGTGCACGTTGTGGATGTGATCGCATCGATGTTGAATTTGGAATACATAGAGGCTGATTTTGCAGCTCCACAAGTGGGAGATTTCGCAGCGGCCCTGCCAGAGACTTATCTGGTTTTACACGTGGGTGCGAGCGAAAAGCAGAAGTCCTTGTCCCCTGAAAATTGGGCGAAGGTTCTGAAGCCACTCGCGGCGACGCAAATCCCCATTGTTTTAATCGGGGCGGCGGGTGAAGCCGGGCTTGCAGAAGAAATTCAAGCGCACGCGATTGAAAATGAATTCGTCAACCTAGTAGGGCAAACGAAGATCTCTGACATCTTCGCGATCCTTCAAGACGCGGAACTTTTGATTGGGTGTGATAGTGCTCCGATCCATATGGCTTCACTGACGGATACACCGACATTCAATGTCAGTATCGGGGAAGTGAACTATTGGGAAACGGGGCCAAAATCCACATTGGGATTTATTTATCGCGCTGAAAATGAACAAAGCCTTAATGCTACTCGTGTGGGTGAATGCATTTTGGGTCTTTTGCAAGGTCAAGCCGCGCCAGAGCTTATCACGCGGGCGGCGGGCTTGGTCAGTTATGAAAAAAATGAAACTGCGAATGAGCGTTTTCAATGGGATTTAGTTCAAGCTCTTTATTTGGGTGCGGCTTATCCTTTAGCGGACCGCATGGAAATCCTTCAGGGAGCCACTCAACTAGCGGATATCAATAAGTTCGCGATAGAGCAAATTCGTCTTATTCCTGAGAAAGGCTTACAAAATGTAGGTCCTTTCTTGGATCGGGCCGAAGAAGTGATCGAAAGTATTAGCCGAATGGTTCCGGAACTGAGTCCTCTTATTAGCTGGTATCAAGCGGAGAAGGTCCGCGTCGGTCCCGGCACTTTAGAGGAGATCTGTACCGCAGCTTTAGATGTGCATGAAAGATTGGCTCGCCATGTTCATGCCTACGTTCCTCAAGAAGCTCTGATCGAACAAGAGCAAGAGCGCAAGGAGGTCTGCGATGGAACGCTTTAAGGTGTCTGGCCAAGAACTACGCGATTTCTATAAAGAGAATATCGTCTTGGGAAAGGTCTTTACCGACATTGAAAACGACCTGCGTTCAACGAACCAGGTTGTCTGTCGCTATATCGTGAATGGCTTAGAAATCAACGAGACGGAAGAAGCTCGCTTTGCCACAGTTCCCTTAGAGCAGATCGACACGTTAGAATACCTTACGGAAAACAGTCGTGATCTGACTTCGATCGTTCTTAAAGGATGGATCGATGCTTTGCCCGAGTTAATCCAAAGCACTGAAAACTTGGCAAAAAGAATGCGCGTTCAAGGCCTCAGCGGTCTTTTAAAGCCTATTCACGATTTGGTGCAAAACTGCGAGTTCCTTATCGACAGCACAATGACGGTGAAGGAGATGATGGGGGATCAGTTCCTGGTTTCCAGTCCAGTTGATTGGTTTAAAGCGGAGCAAGCCAGCAAGAATACCGTTTTGCAGGCACTGCGCGCCTTAGAAAATAAGGATTTTGTTCTTTTAGCGGATGTCCTAGAGTATGATTTGAACAATGTTCTGCAAATGTGGTTAGATCATTTGCGAGTGTTGGAGAAGTCACTGAATGGCGAATACACAGGATCTCATATCCATTCCGAACAAGCTGGATCCCATCCTGTGGATCGGAAACGTTTCGCCAATTAGATTGCCCCATTTCTTCCCCTTCCAAAAACGGGAAGTGGAGATTGTTTTCAAGGCCTCCTGTGGTGAGGCCTTGTCTCTTTTAAAAACTCAGAAATTTTCCTCGATCTTAGTCCAGAATACATCCGGCGATGACAGCCTGGAGTTCTTAATGCAGGCCCGGTTGTTCCAACCGATGGCTCCACGTCTTTTGATTGCCGAAGATTTAAGTGAAAGCGAAGTCCGTGAAGGGATTAATAAGGCGCAAGTCTATCGCTTCATGCGTTGGCCTCTTTCGGAACGTGAAATCTGGGCGCAGTTAGAAAGTGCCTTACAGAAACACTCAATGTATTTGTCGCGCTCTTTGCTTTTGCGCGAATCTTCGCATCAAAATAAGCAGTTGGAGGCTTTGACGCATTCCCTAGAAGCCATGGTTGAAGAGCGCACGCAGTACATCGAACTTTCCCACCACGAAGAATCAGAAAAACTGAATCGGGAAAGACAGCTCGTTCGCTTTATCAAAGATCTGGCCACGCAAACTTCGTTTGAAGATATCTTGGGTATCTTACGTAAAGAATTGCGCAAGTTTCACAAGATGGGTGATCCCATCTTAGCGTATCGCTTGGGTGGCAATAAAACTTTCTTTTTAAGTTTTCAGTTGGGACACTTTACTCAGACGGAATCGTTAACTCCCTATGAGTTTCCCAAAACTCCGCAAGTCCCTAGCGCAGAACTCATTCGCTATTTTGCAAACCACTTCGGTCGCCCTTTTATTAAAGCCTACGTTGTTCCGTTGGAACTGCGTTTGACAAGTCACTTTGTCGGCGGCGAAGGGGAGGCGATCTTATGTATAGAGAACTCTCTTTCCGATAAAGAGATGGGACCTTTCATCGACTTTATGAGCGATCGCATGCGCCCCTTAAGCATGGCGCTGGATCGTGTTCTTTTGGAAAGTCAGCTTTCCAGCTTCTCTTATCGTTGGGAAAAAACCTTCGATGGGATGCGCGACCCCATTGCCATCGTCGATGTCGATTACAACGTGGTTCGCGCGAATAGAAAATTCTCGGATCGGTTTCTGCAACATAAGTGTTATGAAAGCTTCGCGCATCGCAAGTCACAGTGTGAAGGTTGCCCTGTTCCTCAAGCTATGAAAGAGGGACACCCTCAAGCAGGACAGATTCAGGTTGATGGGCGTATTTATCAGGTTCATAGCTATCCTGTGCTCTTAGATCAGGGAACACGCCCTACAAATGTGGTAAATCAATACGTCGACATCACGCAGTCTCGCGAGCTTTATTTGCGGATGTTACAGAATGAAAAAATGGGTGCGATCGGCATGCTTGCGGGTAACATCGCGCATGAACTGAATAACCCGCTCACGGGATTAAGAGCTTTAACTCAAGTTCTTTTGCAAGAAGCGCCTCAAGAGGGAAATCTTCACGCCGACTTGGTCGAAATCGAAAAAGCCACGGCTCGCTCACAAAGAATTATTAAAAACCTTTTGGACTTTTCAAAAGGCGAAGATCAGCCTTCAGAGTATATCAGTGTTGATGAAATCATTGAACGTACTTTGCCGATGCTGAAATCAGCTTTGCGCACGCATCGTCTAGAAGTGGATTTGCAGACACTGGGGCAAACCGTCTTCGTAGAGCCCCATCTTTTGCAACAGGTGGTCTTCAATCTGATTAACAATGCTTGTCAGGCGATGAAAGATCCAGGTCGTCTGAAAGTGACGACACACTCTGAAGGAAAACTTGTTATCGTGGAGATCGAAGACACGGGGGCGGGAATTCCTTTGGAAATCCAACGTCGCATTTTCGAACCTTTCTTTACGACAAAAAAAGAAGGACATGGAACCGGTCTTGGGTTAAGTATGTCTAAGTCCATCATTGAAAAATTTGGCGGCACTATTCAGTTCCATAACGTCGAACCTCATGGGAGCTGTTTTACAATCGAGCTGCCCCGCAAGGATTCGGAGTAAGCGTTGAAGATTCTGATTGTAGATGATGAAGCCCTGGTCCGTCGTTCATTAAGCCGTGCTTTAAAAAGTAAAGGCTTTGACGTCATGGAAGCCACCAATGGCCACGAGGGATTGCAATCTTGGAAAAGCTGGGCGCCAGATTTGGTCTTCTTGGATGTGTTGATGCCAGGAATGACGGGCCCAGAAGTTTTAAAAGAGATGGGCACCAGCAACACAGCTAAGGTCATCTTAATGTCGGCCTTTTCGGGCGAGCACAATATGCAAACCGCTCAGCAGATGGGGGCGAATCTTTTTGTTCCCAAACCTTTTGAAGATATTTTCGCCGTCGTAAAGATGGCTGAGGACCTTTTAGCATGAGAATTATTTCAGGTAAGTACCGTGGTCACCAGCTTGTGGCCTTTAAAGCTGATCATATTCGTCCCACCACAGACCGCGTAAAAGAAACGCTTTTTAACAAAATCCAGTTCCAAATCGATGGTGCGAACGTCGCAGATTTGTTTTGTGGCACAGGCAATCTGGGTATTGAAGCATTATCTCGTGATGCTAAGTTCTGTACCTTCGTAGAAAAAAATCCCAAATCTTTGACCATCACTCGTCAGAACTTAGAAAAGCTTAAAGTTCCTAATTCGGAATATAAGATCATCAACATGGACGTCATTGCTTTCTTGAAATCGTACCAGGGCGAAGCTTTCGATATTATTTTAGCCGATCCTCCCTTCACCGAAAAAATGGCTCATTCAGTCATGGAGGCTGCGAGTGTGAGCGCGGGCTTTGCCGAACACACGATTATGGCGATAGAATCTGAAAAGAAAGAGCGCATGGAGGAGCGTTATGGTTCCTTGGTGCGCTACGATCAAAAAGATTACGGCGACAAATACTTAAATATGTTTTGTCACGAAGCGGCCCTGAAGGAAGAGAACAATGAGTAAGATTGCAGTTTATCCAGGAAGTTTTGATCCAATCACTATGGGCCACGTGGATATCATCAATCGTATTGCGGCCGTGTATGATCAGGTCATTGTCTTGGTTGCACAGTCGTCACAAAAATCCTCTATGTTCAGCGCAGAAGAACGTAAAGTCTTGATTGAAAAATCTTTGTCTCATGTGAAGAATGTGAAGGTCGATATTTTCGGCGGTCTGACTGTCGATTATATGAAAAAGGCTAAAGCTCAAGTCATCGTGCGCGGTCTTCGTGCCGTCGTGGATTTTGAGTACGAGATGACCATGGCTAACATGAATAAGAAATTGGCTCCGGAAATTGAAACGCTTTTGGTGTTCGCAAGTCCTGAGTACTATTACATCTCTTCTCGAGGTGTGAAAGAAGTGGCCGTCAATGGCGGCGCTTTAAAAGGCTTAGTGCCCGACGTGGTGATAGAGGCTTTAGAGAAAAAGATCAAAAAATAAAAGGAGTGGGCTTTGCTTCAACTTTCTAAAAGAGCACAAAACTTAAAGACGTCTCCTACTTTATTTCTCGTCGCTAAAGCCAGAGAGCTGGCATCTCAAGGTCACGATGTGATCTCACTAACGGTGGGTGAACCTGATTGGCCCACGTTTAAAGCTCCTTCCGAAGCCGGAATTGAAGCTATTCAAAAAGGTATTACGAAATACACGCCCGCTAATGGAACTCTAGAGCTTCGTAAAGCTATCACAGAAAAAATGAAGCATGAATTGGGCTTTGAGTATACGCCGAAAGAAATCACGGTGGCTTCGGGGGCGAAGTACATTATCTTCGCAGCTTTGCAGATGCTGTGCTCTCCCGGCGATGAAGTGATCGTGGCGACTCCTTACTGGGTCAGTTATCCAACAATGATTGAACTTGCCGATGGCGTGCCTCATATCGTGGAATGTGGCGAGCTTGAGAATTTCAAAATCACTCCAGAAAAGTTAGAAAAAGCGATCAATCTTAAAACGCGGGCTTTCTTATTCTGTTCTCCAAGCAATCCGACAGGATTGTCTTACACGGCGGACGAGTTAAAAGCTTTGGCCGAAGTGTTGCGCAAACATCCGCATGTGGCGATCATCTCTGATGATATCTACAACCGTTTAGTTTTTGATGGCAGTAAAGTGGCTCCGCATATTCTTTCGGTCGCTCCAGATCTTCGTGAGCGCACGGTTTTAGTGAATGGCGGATCGAAAGCTTACTCGATGACCGGGTGGCGTATTGGGTGGGCCGCGGGCCCTGAAAAACTAATTACAGCGATGGCCGATTATCAAAGTCAGTCGACGGGTTCTCCTTCAAGTATTTCTCAACACGCTCTTCTTGCGGGTCTTCGCACCAGCGAATCTGACATTAACGGCGTGGTTGAAAAGCTGATCTCAAGAAAGGTTTCAGGACTTAAAGAGCTGCAAGCGATTGAGCACTTCAAAGTCGCTGAGCCTCAAGGAGCTTTTTATTTCTGGGTCGACATTCGTAACTGTCTTGGTAAAACCTATCAAGATCGCATCGTCAGAACTTCCAAAGATTTCTGCGATATCTTATTAGAAAAATTCTTCGTCGCGACCGTGCCGGGTGCAGAATGTGGAACCGAAGGTTTCATGCGCCTCAGTTTTGCCGTGTCTGAAGACACCATGAAACGCGCCGTCGGCAGAATGCGCGATTTCGTAGGGCAGTTAGTTTAAGCAAATCCACATTTAAGAATAAAAAAAGGAGAGTTTGAACTCTCCTTTTTTTATTTCAATTGTCTGATGTTTCTAGAAAAGGTTTTTAAAGAAAGAAACGATCTTAGCAAAGAAGCCTTGCTCTGCTAGTGGAGTCGCTTTAGTCGCAGAGCTAGGGGCGCGACCGTCGTCAGGGCACGAGTATTTTAAATCAATCGTGCGTCCTGCTGGAACCGGCGTATCAAAGACCAAGTTCATACCTTCGATGCGCGAAGAGATAACTCCGGCAGAAGGAGTGATCGTCACCGTGATGTTTCCATCAACCGGAGCACATTCCAAAGGAACAGAGCTTAATGAATCTTGAATGCGATCTAAGAACAGATTTAGGTTCGTTGAGAAGTCTGATTCGCAGATGGAACCAACACCACCGCCGGTCATCTGAGAAAGTTCCGCGTATTTAAATCCGTAGTGAGATTTTGCTCCACCCGCATCTTGAGAAGCTTTGCACGAGCTGTCGCCTGGTTTCACGATGATAGAATTCACTGTGAAACGGCGATCGGCTCCGAATGTATCGCGGAAAGACTGAACGAACACTTCAGGTTTATCTTCATCTTCCAGTGGCTTTAACTCGCCAGAGTAAACTTGTTGAGAAGAATCTCCACCAATGCTGCGCTCATCTTCATCCGAAATAATGATATAAGCCACTGCAGAATCAGGACGATAACAACCATTGTTGCCTGAATAGCGAAGGTCCCCGTTATAAACGTGGCGCCACATAGCTTTAATGGCGCGTTCGTCGTCAGAGCCAACCCAACCGGCGTTGATGTAGTTGATTGTGTTAGAGAAAATTTGCGAAAGATTCGATGTTCCTCTTTGCAAAACCATTCCTAAAGAAGTGGAAGCCGTAGAAGAGCTTTGCCAGTAGATCGATGCACCCCAAGCCGTCTGCGTGGAAGAAACGGGAAGAGCACGAGTCACCGTCGCACACATTTGCCAATCAATATTGGAATTCTGAAGCTTGGTTACGAAAGGGGCTAAATTCGCCGCAAGCTTTTGGTTATCAGGAAGCATAGAGTTTGAATCATCGACAACAAGAACGATATCCAACTTGTTATCGCGGGCGCTGACGGTATTTGTATAATTTACTTCACGAATCGAACCGCCAGGAACTGGGCCGGGATCGACATTGCTATCATCCACATCTCCTGCTGACTTCGAAGAAAATTGCACAGGTCCACAAGCGGTCAATGACAGCACCGCCGTCAAAGAGGCCCACACCAACCCCTTAGATAATTTGAGCAACATATCCCACGCTCCCCTTTGTTGCATAATAACACACCATTTTTTGTGTACCAAAGCAGGGCGGAGTCCAGGTCCTGGTTTGATACGATTGTGACCTAAGTCTCGTTGTGAGACGGACCTTCGGCAGTTTAGAATTTAATTAATGTTCGGCGGGGAGGCCTAGTGAGTTTCTGGTTCTTACTACAAGTGCTTGTGAATTTAATTCTATTAGCAGGTGTTGTTGGTTTGTGGGTTCGTTTAAACCGTCCTCCTAAAGATGATCCAAGACTCAGCAAGGGTTTGCAGCTTTTGCAAAGCAAAATCGCCGTGCTAGAAGATCTTTCAGACCGAACTGAAACTCAGGTTAATCAGTTAACGGCTTTGCTGGAACAAAAAGTAAAAGACATTCAAACCAAGATTCAGGCTTCAGATAAACAACTCGCAAAAATCGAACAGAGCATGCAAAAGAGTTTGGAAGTCGCAAAGATCTTCCAAGATCGCATTCCTCATAACGAAATCTTAGAACGCAAAAACACGATTAAATACGTTAAGGCCGCTCGTTTAGCGCATCAAGGTCACAGCATTGATGATATCGCGGCTCAAGTGCCCGAACTTTCTCGCGGTGAAATTGAATTCATTGCCAACGTGAACCGTGAGCAATTGATGTTCTGTGAAGACAGTTTGCCTGAATGGGCGCAGGGCGAAGCCGATATGCAAGATTCTTCAGCGGATCTAAGTGACGTGGATAACATGTCCTTCATGGCGCCTTTACAAAGAGACTCTGCGCACGACATGAGTTCTGTATTTGAAGTTCCAAAAACAGACAATGAAGCACTTAAAAAATTAGGTGAAGCTTTTAAGGCCGCTTGTATTGAAGTGGAAGAAAAAGAAACCGCCGCCCAACAAACGGCGAACAATGTTTCTGCTCTTTTCAATGTAACTCAGAATATTGCGCAAACTTTCTTAAGTGAAAAACCAACGCCAGTGGCACCAACGGCTGCTCCGAAGGCTCAGACTTTGGCAACGACCGCTCCAACATCGGCGAATGGAAAAAAAGACAATGTGATTCGTCCCGTAGAATTCCGTCGCTTAGATATGACGAAAGATTTGGGATAAGACTTTGGCTTCGCGGAGCTTTATAAAATCTTTGCAGAAAGGTCAGATTCTTCAGGCGGTGGTCGAAGAAGTGACGTCTCCAAAGGAAGCTCTGTGCAACTTTCAAGGTGATCTTTTGCTCGTCGGTAATCACACGGGTTTGCCTTTAAAAAAAGGCGATCCGATCAAATTACAAATCATCAGCACTCAGCCTTTGCAATTTCAAATATTCGACGCCAAGAATATGCGATTTCAACGAGTCGTCTAATATTTCTAGGGCCCCTGACACACCTCCTTTATCCTGAAAGAACAGGAAGAGAGGTGCGTATGGTTACAAAGATTGAAAAAACAATCTCCCTTAAAGCTCCGCGCGAAGATATTTGGCGAGCTCTTACCAAGAAGAATGAACTCTCTCAATGGTGGAATGAAGGGGTGATTCTTCAGCCCGATATTGGTGGTATCTTTCAAGAACCGTGGATCGATAGTGAGGGCCAGAAACACTTAGCTTCGGGGCGAGTCGTTTATTCCCGCGAAAATCACGACATCGTCTTTACCTGGCATGAGCACGAATGGCGCCCGGAATGGGAAACTGAATGCATGCTGAAGATTGAAGACAAAGGCGAAGAGCGTACGGTGACTTTGCAACACTATGGCTGGGAGCACTTTCCAGATGCCCAACGCGAATCCCTGCAAAAAGAATTCGATGTGGTCTGGGATATACATCTTAAAGATCTCAAAAATTACATCGAGTCAGGTCCCCATTAATTAAATCAGCGGCGCCCACAGCTCCGGATGGTCAGCGCTAATAAAAAAAGCGCTGCTTTGTGGGCAGCGCTTTTTTGAATTCTTTTTTAAATTTTAAAACTACTTCGAACTTTCTTTGATGAACAAAGTCAGATAGTGGCGAACCATGTATTCCAGTTTCACTGGCAAACCTTGGTACATCCATACTAGCTCACCGAACGCGCCCCATTTCGCTTCGACAATATGCTCATCCATAACATTCGTCGCCGTTTGTTGAGCTTCTGAAGAACCTGGAGTTGGGATGTAGTTAGTTCCGATAAAGTTGAAACGAATGCTGATTTGTCCCGGGGCTTTTAAAGAGAAGATCATTTTAAAGCCGTTACGGAAAAGCATGAAGTCCGCGTGAGTTTTTGCGATACCGTAAATTTTGATACGACCTAATGCCGAAGGTTTCAATTCATTGAATGAAGTGGAGGCATCAACAAATTCGGTTTTTAGTTCTAGCAGGAATTGAATGCTTTCGTTGATCAGAATTTTTTCTGAATCAAATCCGAAGCTCATATCCACGAGGCCAGACTCTTCCATTTGTTGTTCAGCTTTCACAAGTTCTTTAATCCAGCTGATTTTTTCCATGAACCCTCCCGGTTGACAGCATAACGCAGCATCCTCGCCGCTAGTTGTCGATTACTTTAATAATTTCGAGGGCCTGGGTCTTTGTCAAGACTGGTAAGTTTGGCTCGGCGCGAAAGGGGGACTCCCATCGCCCGAGGAGGGGGATCCTTTGTGGGCGATGGGGCTTTTCAGCACTCATTAGTAAGACGCTGAAGAGCCCAAAGAGGGTTAAAACCCAGTGATCTGAAAGGCGCTTCCAATAACTCCCTCGGAACCTGTGGGGGTGTTGAAAGCCACGTAATATCCGACGACCAAGCTCACGGGGATGACGTAACCCAAAGTGGTTTCCAATTTAAGCTCGACCCCGGAACTCCAATACCAACGTTTCATGTCGGTAGTTTCATAGACGGAACGAACATCGTTAACAAAAAGTCCATCCGCCGCGGCGCCATCGGCAATAACGGCTGCTGAAAGACGACGTAAGAAAAGAGGATCCGTTCCTGAACCGCGATAAAAATCCATCACGGGCAAGCGGTATTCTGCATTCACCACTGCCAGGTTTTTTCCGAACAGCTGACCTCGTTTGTAACCGCGCAAAATATATTGGGGTAGTGGGCTGTCTGGAACGAAAACCAAAGGCTCTGTCGCGACACCGTAAACCGCGGAAACACGGTCTGGCGTGTACACACCATTCGTTCGTAACATCAAGACGTGATGTTTTGGCAAATAATGAGAAAGATAAATTTCTCCACCGGCTAAAAACTGCGTGTGACTTAAGTATCCGTCTTGAGCAATGTAATCATAAGCTCCCAGGTAAGCGCCGCCGCCACTTTCCGGAGAAATCTGCGCTCCCGCTTTTGAATAATTCGCGTGACTCAACATCGCATAGGGGCCAGTGCGTTTGGTGTTTGTATTTACGGTTTCGCGTTCTAGATATTGCCAGCCGATTTGCAAATTCGTGTATTTTGAAACCCAGAACATACTTGGTAAGACCGCGGCGGCAAGCCCGTAATCGTTCAGCTCGTTCGATACAGTTCCTAGATAAGAACTGCGTTTATAGGCCAAAGCCGTCCAAGGAAGAGCGGTGGTTTGATTCAAATAAGTTCCCACCAGACTTCCACGATTCAGTCCCGTATCCCACGAGCCAATCAAGGTGTAGCTATGCTTTTTTAAGGGGTCAAAACCTGAAGTCTGCGCCGTCAGAATGATGCCGGTTTCACTCGAAGAACCCGATACAAATGGCATCCAATACTGAGGCCACAGATAACCATAGGGAGAATAATCTTCAAGCGTTGACTGATTTAAAGCGGAACGAGCCTCTTCGATCTTTTTTTCATCAGGTTTCACATCAGGATAACGATCCGCCATCAAACCTTTGATTTCTGGAAGTTCTGAAGGGGCGTTTCTCCATTCTTCCGATTTGATTGCGACAACTTTCGGCCCTTGCGATGTCATATGGGTCGCAAAAATATCTTTACTGATAGGATCAAAATCGGCCGTAAAGAAGGCGGTCAAAGTATTCGAGACAGGCCGCACTTTTTTTAAATCAGGATCGGCGAGATACAGGTTCAAGACTCCATTTTGACCGGAAGTGAAAAGCAAACCTTCAGGAGTTTTCTTGGCAAAACGAACGTTTTTATATTCTGGAAAAAGGATTTCCGCTTTTTGCGAAGACACGGAGTAGCTGTAAAGATGTTCAGAGCCGTCCACTTTGCGTAAGGAAAATAAAAGAAGATCCTGATCCCAGAAAAGCGGATAAGAAATTCTTTCTTGAATGGCTGGTGAATAGAGGATCTCTTCTTTCCATTCTCCCTGACTGTTATTCAGGATTCCCAGGTGAGTTTTACCGCCTTCCAACTTCACAAAGACGATAGAGTTGCCATTGGGGGCCACAGAAGGTTCACGACCCCGCAGGTTTTGGGTCAAGCGTGTGGTTTTTTTAGTGATCAGATCATAGACGTGTAAATCAGAGAAGCGTTCAATCCGGTTCACGTAGTCAATTTTGTCATAGACGATCTTCTCAGAATTAGGAAACCAACTGATTCTTTGGATACTTCCTGTTGGTGGGCCATCACGTTGGGATGCGGGTTCAAATTCTTGATTGAACTTCTCTACTGTGTCTGCACTTTGGGCATCTAAAAAGCTTTGTGAGTCATTGGCACGAGTGATGATTTTGACAGAGCGGGCGCTGGCATCATCTTCGGTGACAACTGCCAAGTGTTTCCCGTCTGGAGAAATAGAGGGGGCCGTGACGGAAATAAAACTATTTTTTGGAATGATGACTTCAGTGATTTTGGCTTCACGAATGGTCTTAAGCTGCGACTGCGCGCGAACAACGACTTCATCAAGCATCTGGTTGTATTGAGCCGTGTAGTTCATTCCCAGAATTTCTTTGGCCGGAGTTTCGATGAAATAAGGAACCCGCCCGCCTTGTCGTTCGTTCAAGTCTTTAGCGACGTGCAGTCCATGCTCCGTGAACATCTGACTCCACATAAGGGAGCCAAACAAATAAGCTCGCATGCCTTCGGGCCAAGTGGGAATGTACTCGTTGGCTTCGGCGATGTCGTAAGAGTAAAAAGTTTTGTCTTCGACCATCGCGCGAATCGTTGCATCCTGATAAAAAGATCGCAGACGCCCATGATTCCCCAAGCGGGTTTCCATTTCGACGGCGACACCCTCCTTCCACCAGGTTGGCAAAAGAATATTCGGTGCGATGATATTTCCAAAAACGAAACGCAAAGGCTTCATAATTCCGTTGGCGGGTTCAAAATTGAGAATGTGAGTGTATTCGTGGGCAAGCAGCTCAAAAGCCCAATCTCCGGTGTCCGCCAAACTCTCTTCCGGGCCCGGTAAAACGGGATAGGCCATAATGTGAGGGTACGGAATGCGAGTCGCATACCCATTTGTGACGTCAGTTTTATCGTTTATAATGACGATGGTTTTTTCCGGCAATGAGTGAAAATAAGAACGAAGTTCGGTGTAAGCCTTTTCTAATTTTTCGGCATAGAGGAGACCAAGGTCCTGCTGCTTGGCATTAAAGATGATTTCAAAATGAGGGGTTTTTAAGGTCTTCCATTTTAGGTCGGGCGGAACCTCAAGTTGCGCAAACGACGAGAGAGAAAAAAGAAAAATGAAAGAGAACCAAAGATGTAAAACACGCTGTCTGTGCATAAAGTCTCTTAGCCGTACAGCAACACAATATCATTTAGGAAATCTAAGGTTTGACAATGAGCCGCTATAAATTAAAGTTTTTATCTAATGATAACTATTGGATCTTCATAGGAGGACATCATGTTTCGTAAATTAGCTCTTGGTCTTGTTGCCTGCGCGGTTGTTGCTGGTTGTAAAGGAAAACAAACTCAATCGGATCAATCCATTGAAACTTTGCCTGCAGGTGGCCAATCTACTGCCATTGACTCATCACCTTTGAGCTATGATCCAATGGGTTCTGACTCTGGCAAAATCGCGGGTCTTGAAACAGTTCACTTCGGTTACGATAAATCGAGCTTGGATGCGGCTTCTAAAAAAGTGATCGCTTCTAACGTTGAGTGGATGAAATCAAACCCAGGCGTGAAAGTTCAAATCGAAGGTCACTGTGACAACCGCGGTACTATCGAGTACAATGTGGCTTTAGGTGAAAGACGCGCTAACGCCGTGAAAGCTTATATGGTAAGCTTGGGTATTGCTGGCGATCGTTTGAGCGTTATCAGCTACGGTAAAGAAAAACCACTTGATATGGGTGACACTGAAGCAGCATGGGCGAAAAACCGCCGTGCGAACTTTGTTCCTGCTCAGTAATTTAAGTTAAGAAAGGTGTGCAGTGAGACTACAGAGACTTTTCATCGGAGTTCTACTTTTTACGGTGATTGTCAGCTGTCAAACAGTCCCTGCACCCGTTGAGGATTACTCCCTCGCACGAGCTGCACTAGATGCGGCTCGTTCTGTTCAAGCGGCCCGCCATTCCCCTGGTTATTGGCACCAAGCTGAAGAAGCTTACCGTAAAGGCCGTATCTATTTTGAAGATCGTGATTATTCGAAAGCTAAAGAACAATTCGTGCGCGCTCGCGTTTCTGCGGAAAAAGCGGAAAACTCGGCACGATTGATTCGTCAAAGAACAGGAGATGTTCTATGAAGAAAATCCTAGTGGCTCTTGTTGCCACACCTCTATTCCTGACTGGTTGTTTGAAAACGCGCAATGAAGTTCGTGAGACAGAACAGCGCCAAGTCATGCAGCAACAAGTAACGACTCTGCAAAGAAGCAATGCCGATGTTTCAAACCGCTTTGCAGACCTCGAAGAACAAATGAGAAATCTGAATGGCCGTGTTGACGTGGTTGAAAACCGCGTAGGTCAAGGCAACTCCGGCATGGAAACAGCCGTAAGAAATACTCAACAGCAGAATCAAGATTTGAACCAGAAGGTCACGCTTCTTCAAGAGGCTCTGACAAAGATGGAAAAAGACATTTACACTTTGAACGCCGAAATCCAATCCCTGAAAGCCGAGCGTGTCGCGGGCCAAGCGGAAAGATCTGCAAAGCAAGCTAAGAAGAACGTTTATGAAGTTGGCGAAGAGTTCTTCAATAAAAAAGATTGGAAACAGGCGATCTTAAACTACCAAAAATACCGTGACGACAATCCAAAAGGATCGAAGTTCGCGGATGCGACTTATAAAATCGGCGTGTCCTTCCAAGAGTTGGGCATGAAAGACGAAGCAAAAACTTTTTACGACGAAGTAGTTAATAAATTTCCGAAATCAGATGAAGCTCGTCGTTCTAAAACTCGCTTGAAGGGTTTGAAAAAATAATTCGTGATTGAACGTGTATTAGCCATTGAAACCAGCTGTGATGACACTTCCGTAGCGATCGTAGATCGCAGTGGTTGGGTGCACTCTGTTGTCGCGGCTTCGCAAGATTTAGAACACGAAATCTATGGCGGTATCGTCCCTGAAATCGCCGCTCGCAATCACTCCATCGCTCTGATTCCCTTAATTGAAGAGGCTTTTAAAAAAGCCGGAATGACTTGGAAAGACGTCGAGGGAATTGCCGTCACCAATCGTCCTGGTCTGATTGGTGCTTTGATTGTGGGGCTTGTGACGGCGAAATCCTTGTCGCAAGCAAAGGGTCTTCCCTTTCTAGGAGTGAATCACTTAGAAGGTCACTTGTTAGCACCTTTCTTGCGTGACTCCCAATATGCTCCACCTGAAGACTTCGGATATCCTTACGTAGGGTTAGCCATCAGTGGCGGTCACACCAGTCTTTATCAAATCAAAGGTTTGGGTGATTACAAAGTTCTGGGCGCCACGAAAGACGACGCAGCCGGAGAGTGCTTTGATAAATTTGCGAAGATGGCGGGTCTTGGTTTTCCCGGCGGTGTGCGCATTGATCAAATGGCAAAGACGGGAAACCCCCATGCTTTTGAATTTCCTCGCAGTATGATTCACGACGAAACTTTCGATATGAGCTTTTCGGGTTTAAAATCCTCGGGCCAGCGCATGCTGGAACAACTAGGTCCTGAGTTAGTTCAAGAGCAGCTTCCCGATCTTTGTGCTTCTTTTCAAGAAGCTATTGTCGATGTTCTTATTGCTAAATTAGATCGAGCGGCCAAAGTATTTAGATCCAAGCGCGTGATTTTAACCGGCGGCGTGAGTGCGAATTCTCGTCTGCGCGCGCGTGCGGAAGAATGGGCCGCGAAAAAAGGTCTGACGCTCGTAGTTCCACCGATCCGCTATTGCACGGATAATGCGGCGATGATCGGGTACGCAGGTGTTCTAAGAATGAATGCCGGGGAATTTTCAAACATCGACCTCGGACCTTCACCTCAAGTTTTGACAACGGATTTTAGATGAGCCAATCACGCGAACGCTTAGAGCACACACTGCAAGAGTTAGGCATTCTTGCTAAAAGATCTTTGGGTCAAAACTTCTTGGTCAGCGATGTCGTCATTGAGCGCATCATCAACCAAGTGAAAGAGTTTAATCCCGAAGAGTTGATTGAGGTGGGTCCAGGGCCTGGCGCTTTAACTTATTTTCTAAAACAAATGAATGTGCCTTTGACTTTGATTGAGCTGGATCGCGTGATCGCGAACTACTGGCGCGAGCAGGGGCAGAATGTCCTTGAAGAAGATGCTCTGAAATTAGATTGGTCGCGCTTTTATTCAGACAAGAAAGTCGTTTTCGTCAGCAATCTGCCTTATCAGATTTCTTCAAGCATAGTGATTGAGCGTTCGATGGAAGAAAAAGGTGTTGAGCACATGGTTCTGATGTTTCAGAAAGAAGTGGCGCAAAGAATCCGTGCGGTGGCGAAGTCAGAGCATTACGGACTTTTAAGTGTTATTGCTCAAGTCTTCTGGAAGACGGAAATGGTGACTGAAGCGGGGCCGCGAGATTTTTCGCCTCCTCCTCGTGTCGCCAGCCGAGTGTTATGCTTTTCGCGTCTGCAAAGTGAAGTTAAAAACCGCCAAGCTTTCCTGACTTTCGTGAAAGCGGCCTTTGCCCAACGCCGCAAGCTTTTAAAGAAAAATTTGTCTGGTCTTTTAAGTCAAAAGAAGCTAACTGAAGAGCAATTGGTGGGCTGGATCACCGGCATGGGTTTTACAGAAACGGCTCGTGCGGAAGAACTGAGCCCTGCGCAGTTTGTGACTTTGTATAAGCACTTTGGATTTGAAGCATGAGCATTTTAATTGTTCAAGAGAACAAAAAAGCCCGATTCGATTACACGATCGTAGAAACGTACGAGGCGGGCTTGCAGCTTATGGGCAGCGAAGTGAAATCCTTGCGCAATAAAGATGTGCAGCTCAAAGACTCTTACATCTCTTTTCGCGGAGATGAAGCCTTCTTGCAGAATGCTCATATCGCTGAATACAAAGCCTCCAGTTACAACAATCATGCCCCTGAAAGACTTCGCAAACTTTTACTGAATCGCAAAGAGCTGGACGAGATTTTTGGTGCGTTGAAAGAAAAAGGCTATTCCTGCGTGCCGCTTAAAATCTATTTTAAAAACGGCCGTGCGAAATTAGAAATTGCTTTGGTGAAGGGTAAAAAGACTCACGACAAGCGTGAGGCCATTAAGAAACGCGACGTTTCTGATCAAATTCGCTCAAGTCTACGACGGAATCGTTAGTAATAAACTCTTCACGAATACCTAGACGCGCGCGCTTTTCTGCCAGCAAATGTTTCCAAGCGGCATAAGCTTCGCGGTTTTGCGGATCAATGCTTAATTTTTCTAACAGCTTCAGCTCAGTCTCTGTATTCGCTTTTAAAGCGCGATAGAAATAGTCATACGTCATCGCTAGATCGCGATAATCGTCTTCTTCTGGCAAGTGATAATCAGGAATATGCCACTGACCCAACATCAATTGGTGCATGTGTCTTTCCATCGTCACTAATGGAGAAAGAAGATTCTTCGTCATACGAATTCCCAAGAACAAAGTAACTCCCATAAGGAATAGGAAACTAGCGCTTAAGAAAATTTTAAGCCACGTCACTTCACGCTCTAAGTGTTCTACTAAGTAGGGATGTGTGTCGTAAGCAAGACTTTTGAAGAGATCATAATTCTGTACGATGAAGTAATAGGCCGGAAGAAGAAATAAAACCGCGCCACCCGCAACAGCCGTCACCATATACCAGCAGTATTTGTACTGAAAGCTTTTATTTAAAATAAAGCGGCGAGGACCTTGTCCATGGGGCACACGCTGGGGTTCGATAACTCTTCGTCCGTATAACATATGACCTCTTATCGGTCTGTTGTGTTTTCAAAAGAGTCCAATTATTCTCAAAAGTATACATTCGCTGAAATAAAGAGGAGTCTTCATGCGTGGTCCGGTTCAAGATACAAAGCGCCGTTGGATTTTTACCGTATTCCTGACAACTCTCCTGGTATTTGGTGCTGAAAAACTCTGGGCCTTGGATGAGCCGACAAATCGCCCTGACAATGACACGACCTTGGTCGATGAAAAGTATTCTTTAAAAGCCGACCGCGAAGCCTTTGATAAATTGCGCAAAGATATTCCGCCTGAACGCCAAAAAGAAAACGATGAAAAAGCTTTTATGGATCAATTGATGTCGGACTTTTCGCGCTCTCCTTCCGAAGTGCGCTCGAAGTTCTCTAGCATCATCAATAAAAAGCGTGAGCTCTTTAACAAAGACATGACGAAAAGCCGCGAGCAGTTTAATAAAACCCAAAAGAAAGAGCGCGACGAGTTTTCAAAAAAACAGGCCGATGCACGAAAAGACTTTTCAAAAAAGAAGGTCACTTCTGACGAGCGCAAAGAGTTTTTCGAAGAGCTTGATGGCGAAAGAAAAGACTTCTATTCGAAACAAAAAGAACAGCGCGATGAGTTTGAAGCCGATATGCGCGATAAAAGAAAAAACTTTGACGATTACGCTCGCTCTAAAACCGACGAGTTTAATCAGTTACACCGTGATTATACGAAACGCTATGACGAGAATAAAAAAGCACAGTCGGACTTGAAAAAACAAGCGGAAGAAAAACGGAAACAGCTACAGAAAAGTATTGATCAAGAGTACGAGGGCATTCGTCAGAAAGATCCTACGATCCTGGAGCCAGCGACCCAAGGTCAGTAATCACGACGGTCTTTTAAAGACTTCTTTATGAATCTCCATTGTCAGAGCGAAAAGTTTGTTTTCGATCATCGTAGACAGTGGACTGAATTCAATCCCGAAGGTCTGAATCACTTTGTTGCCTTCATCCACTTTGATGTGGCGAACGACGCCTTGAATTTCAATCGGCGATCGTTTCCCAATCACCAAGTGTCCTGTCACTTTATCGCCGATCTTCATTAATGGCGCATCCATTCGATAAATCACACGACAACCTTGGCTGCTAAGGTCGGCCAATTGTCCGATGATTTTCTGCGGTTGCTCGTTGACTAGAACAATATTGTAAAACGCTTGGTAACCTTCAGGAATGCGCACGCGGTAATTTTGGCGACGTTGCAGATGATAGAGTTCTTCTGCGACCGGGACGACGACTTTTTCCTGATGAATTTGTGCGAAGCCCTGGAAGTAGTATTTCTCTCCGCCTAAGAAGAAATGACCTAGGTATTCTTCTTGGGGTTTTAAAGTCGTGATGGATTCGACAGTGCACTCAAGGCATTTAGTTTTAGAATTGTAAAAGTTCACGCGCAGTTTACAGATAGACTCTTCTTTACCCTTACAAAGAAGCTCTCCTTGAGCTTGAGCAAGATCCTGCCAAAGCTTGATCTTTTCGTCTTCGCGACCTACTAAGGTGAAGATGTCTTTATCCATACCGTGACCTCGTGCTTGTTGTGATGCAGATGTTGCACACGTGCATTTTCTAAGGACTGGAACTTTTTGAGAGTCGCAAAGTCCGTCTTACCTTGAAATTTTATCGTGCAAACGAAGTTCGAGCATAGTCCTGAACTCTGCCACATCTGAACAAGTTCCAGAAGTTTTTCGGGGTAGCAGATGATATCAGAGAAAAACCAATCGATGGCCCCAATGTCCTCGGGCTTCACCGTGAAGGCATTGGTCTTCATAAAATGAATGCGCGGAAGTTTGGCGATATGAGGTTCTAAAGGAGCGCGATCAATACTGACCACCTCACAACCGATTTGCTGAAGCACCCAAGTCCACCCTCCGGGACAGCTTCCGAAGTCGACGACCCTTTGGCCCTCTTTAGGAACAATCCCATAAACCGTGAAAAGTTCCCAAAGCTTCAGATAAGCCCGGGACGGAGGATTCTTTTTATCTTCGTTGAACTGAACTTCCCCTAAAGGAAACGGGGAGTTCGTTTTGCTAGAGGCTAAAAGTGTATTTTTATCGATCAGGGTCCAAGCTCCCAGGTTGTCTTCAGGAAGTTCCCCCAAAAAATCCACCACGCGAGGCTTTACCTTCGGCAAGAGCTCTTGGATAAGTTGCGCGCGGCGATGATTATCGAAAGTGTAAGGCACCCACAGCTTACCCAAACCCTTTAAAGCTTTTGCGGCCTGGCTGATGGATTCAAAAGAAATGATTTCGGGGTTGAGCCAAATATTTTGGGCCCAGACAGAGTGCTGCAAGGGCCCATCAGTAAGAACCAGGCTTCCGTGAACTGAGCGAACGTTTTTAAGTTCCTCGAGAAGCTCTGGCAGAAATTGTTCTGTGGTTAAGTATGCGATCATTAATTAAAAACCAGTCCAGCTGCGCGGCCCGAAGGCCGCTGCGCTTCCTCGGCAAAGCCGGTTAAGCTGCTTTAGTTGCCACAGCTGGAGTCAGAAGTCCACGACTGTTCCAAGTCGTCATGCAATCATTCCAGAATTTTTCTTTTAGTTTGATATCTGCAGGGCCCATTTTCACTTTTGGGAAATCCTGTTTTGTGAAGTGCTCAGTGAAATGAGCTTCGTCACATGCGCGTACGATCTTCAACATCAGGTTGAAGTGAGCCTCTGTCATTGGCTTATTATCCACGAGCATTTTTCTGAGACCAGCCTCTGGCGTGTGCAATAAAAAATTATAGAGGTTTGGTACATCATAAGTTTGACTCATTTTGAAACTCCCTTTGTTTTGTTTCATTCCTCATATCGGCGAATCAAAAGGGGAGCTTGAACGATTATTTAGGACCATGGTCCTAGTGTGGCTGATTAATAATTTTTCAGTTTATCCAGACTTGCCGATCATCCAGGAAAAATGGTCCAGGTAAAGTCTAGGTTCCCTTAAGTCCTAAGACCTAGCTCCGATCTAGGAGGCATGAAAACACAAAAAATCAATACAAACATCTTGGCAGCTTTGATCGCAACAACACTTTTCTCTAGCTCAACATACGCAATGGCTAAAAAGCCAGTTAGCGGTGGCGGAGGCACGAAACCTCCTACGACGACTCCAAGCAATCCGACGACACCAACACCGCCTACGCGTGAACCTGCGGCTGTCACGGACTCTATCACTCCAGAAGGTTTCAATGTCTTTACTGAAGTTTCTTATCCGGTGGGTTCGGTTGTTGATACCAACTACAAAAACTACCGTGAATTGATCCCGACAAGAAATGCGCAACAAGCGCATGCGACGGACATGTGTGATACGAACCTAGACCAAAACGATCGTTTCTCTGATCGCATTTCTTATGCGGTGGAACTAAAAATGCAGCCGGCGAAAGCGCAACTTGGTTATGTCGCTTCTTACTTCGGTTTGAACAGTGACGTAAATACTTACCTGCCAAACAGTTTGATTTCACACCCATTGTGTAATGTGACTTCATCGACTTTGAACACGACTTTGAACGGCAAGAATGTTCCCGGCGCTTCAACGATCAAAAAAATCAATGAGTTTGCAGACCGCATGAACTCGTATCGTCGTGAAGCTTTGTCTGGAAACAGAGAAGGTTACGTGAAAGCTTCTAAGCTTTGGTCAAAATTCATGATGTGTCTTTCTTATATGGAATCTTTAACGACAGCGGACAACTCAAAATCTCAAAGCGTGGCAGCGAAGTATGCTCCATCAGGCTATCGTCGTCCTGCAGGCGTGAACTTCTACGAAGACCCTTATCAACCGGCAGAGTCTCGTTTGAACATCGGTCTATTTCAATTCACTCCGGATGCAGGTGGCAATATCCAGGCTTGTATTCGTGAATGGAATGCTCTTTATCCAAAATGCGGTATCTCTCAAAAAGCCAGCCAGTCTGAATTGATCCGCATCTTGGGAAGCTCGCTGCAAACATTCAACTCATTCTGTGCCGCTTCGAAGGTGACAGGTTCCTTTGCGGTGCAAGTGAATACGACGAAGTCGGCGAACACTCATCCATATAATGTTAACTCTAATGGAAAATTGAAAGCTCCGGCAGAGCGTTGCGTGAGCCCGCACATGGCCGTGGGTCGCTCTTACAACCACTTCGGTCCTTTCCAAAATACTTCGGGCTATACAACTGAAACCATCATCAACTGTGCGTTGACGGGTGAATACTAAAAAGCGGGTCAACAGGCCTCAAAAAGAAAAAACCCTGATGTTTCCATCAGGGTTTTTTTTATTTAGTCTTGTCCAAGTTTTGGGATACTGCGAATCATTCTTTCTAAAAAGCCGTTGATTTGCGGCTTTTCATTTTCGTTGAATTCGCTCCAGAACTGCGTGATGCGCTGATGGTAATGCGGCATAATTTCATCGCAAAGAGCACGCCCCTTATCTGTCAAAAGGATCACGAAAGAACGTCCGTCTTTTTCATGCGTCGTTCTTTTTACGATGTCGGCTTTTTCTAAACTATTAATCAATCCAGAAATCGTCGCTTGAGTGACGCCCACTTTTTGCGCCAGCTCTGAGGGCATCATACCTTGAGTGGCTCTTTGAAGCAGAATCATCAAAGTAAAACGACCCGAAGACAGACTGTAGCGAGAAAAGAAGCTGTCCAAGTTGATTTCCATTTCCGTTGTCACCTTGCGAAGCAAGATGTGTGAATACAACGTCAATGAATCCATATCAGGATAAAGAGGACTTTCAGATTTTTCGAGGGCTTCCCGAGTCGGAATCTCGGTAAAGTAGAGCTTTGCCATAGTGAATTCTCCGATCTGTGAGGTTAAGCGGGCCTTAGTAGTTTAATTAGGGGTCTAATAAAGCGCAAGGAAAAGGACGCAATAACAGCACAGATTCTAATTTAGAGTCGCATTCGCAAGCTAAATGAGAAGAGAATTGACGAAAAAAAAATGGAAGGACGAAATCCTTCCATTCCCATAAGTTTTCCTAAAGACGAATCTTACTCGAGAGTGTAAACAACCACTTTCACAGAATCTTTAGCTGCAAGAGAACGTCCCAAGCAAGCGCGAGATGCTTCGAAAGTTGAAGATCTTTCTTTCGTACCGAAAGTGATCAACAATACGCCGTTCATTGTTTCGCCATAAACTTGGCAACGCTCATCATCCAATCTGAAAGCGCGACCTTTGCTCACAGGAATTTCACCAGCAGCCGTGTACTTGATTGCGCAAGAAAAGAAGCTTTGAGGTTTGTCTGTTTCACCAGACACGTTTTTCAAGCAAGTCGCGTTAACGTCGTTGATCTCTCTTTCAACAGCGATCACGTTTCCAACTTTGCGATCATTAGCTTGAGCAGAGAAAGCCAAAAGCATAGAAGCTACAACAAAAAATAATTTCATAAATCCCTCCGTAAATAGACAACGATAGCCTTTCACCTTTTCAGGGAAGCTCAAGGTCTTTGGCACCGTGTCTATAAGAAATTATTCCGCGTCAGGATGAGTGGATTCGAACTTCAGGGCCCCGATAGACCACAATACGGCCTGGTGAGCCACCCAGCAGAGCAGAATTATGAACGAGATAGAAACTTCGTAGGGCATAAAACCTCCGTGGAAAGCAGTCCTACAGAGGATTTTAGGCTTTAAAGGCATGGGGAATCAAAGAGACCGAATTTGTATTTAGACAGGATCAGGAATGGTCACAATCAAGGCGCGGTCTTTCAAAACCACCATCGTGTGTTCAAATTGAGCTGTGCGATATTCGCGCCCTGCAACCAGCGTCCAGTGATCTGGCTCTTCATCAACGACACGGGCCCCGGTAGAAACAAACGGCTCAATCGTGATGACGTGGCCTTCCTTCAATTTTCTTTTGTCGCGCTTGTCATAATAAGCCGCGATGAATTTCGGTTCCTCGTGCAGACCGCGACCCACACCGTGACTTCCCAGATTCTCAATCACCGTGTAGCCGTTTTCAGTCGCCACTTTTTCGATTTGATAGCCGATCATGTTGATATAAGCGTCGGCTTTCACAATGCTGATCGCCGCTTCCAAGGCTTGTTTTGTAACATCCAACAAACGTTGATCTGCGGATTTACCGGGAGGAATAATAAAAGAGCCGCCGTTATCAGCGTAGTAACCATCCAACTCAGCGGAAACGTCGATGTTAATTAAATCGCCTCGTTGAATTTGCTTTTGAGATGACGGAACGCCATGCGCGACCTCGTGATTTAAGCTGATGCAATTGTAACCGGGAAAATTGTAAGTCAGCATAGGGCCCGAGCGTGCGCCATGCTTTTCTAGGAATTTTCCACCTAGCTCATCAAGCTCTTTGGTCGTCATGCCAGGCTCGATAGAGCGCGCCATGTAATGCAGACAATTTGCGACGACCTTGCCAATTTTTTTTAGACCTTCGAGATCTGCTTCCGTCTTTACGATCATGCAAGGCTAGTTATACACTGATCCGGATGAAAAAAGCCACTGCGCAAAGATATTTCCTGAAGAAACACGGGGCTAAGAAACTTTTACCTAAGGTTTCCACCTCGGATAATAAATCTTCGCGCGGTCGCAGCCTGATCTTAGCGGGAAGTAGCGAGTATCCCGGTGCGGGTGTCTTAGCGGCGAAGGCGGCGCTTCGTACGGGAAGCGGTTACGTCACGTTAGCGCAAAAAAACATCGCCGTCTCTTCGTTAGAAAACCCAGATTTTTTGCTTTGTGATCTTAATAAAAAATCGTGGCAGGAAATAAATTTCGATGTGGTTTTAGTAGGACCGGGTTTTGGAGTAAATAGCTTCACGGCCCAGATCATTCGCGAACTCAAAAATAAACAAATAGAGAAAGTCATTCTAGATGCCGACGCTCTTACGGTGTGTGCAAATGAAAATCTATTTCCTTTGCCGTCTTCGTGGATCGTCACTCCACATACGGGAGAACTTGCGCGCTGTTTGAAAATCAGTGTCGAAGAAATCAATGCCGATCGCTATAAAGCGGCTCGCCGAGCTCAGGATCTTTTTCAGTGTGTGGTGATTTTAAAGGGACATGAAACTTTGATCGCGAATCGCCAAAGAATCTATACCAATAAAACCGGGAACGCGGCCTTGGCAAAGTCAGGGACGGGGGATGTGCTGGCGGGAATATTAACCGCTTTACGCGGGCAGGGACTGACTGCCACTCAGGCGGCCGTTTTAGGGGTTTACATCCATGGGGCGACGGCCAATCTTTGGGCTTCGCGCAAGAAGGACCTTCTCTCGATGATGGCCTCGGATGTAATCGAATATATCCCATCTGTACTGCGTATTCTTCGAGGTAATTGAAAAAAGTTCTCACTAGCGGGACTGACACAACCTTGTCTTTCCTTTTTGCGGGCTCCTAGGTAAAAACGGCCGCAAACAGGGAGAATTTCATGAATAAAGGGCTTTTGCTCGCAGCTCTTGTGACTTGGTCTTTCGCGGCCCAAGCACAAACTTCTACCACGACACTTTCAACGACTTCTTCAGCTTCCAGCTCTGAAGTAGTGAACCAAGAATCCACGATGAAAGTGGACAGCGTTCTAAAAAATAAAAAATTCGAAGACGATAAAGACATCACAGATTCTCGTTTGAAAGCGGACTCTGGATCTCTTTCTAGATACTCTCTGAAATTTTCTTTGTCTTACTACGGTCCTCCGATCGGTGACCTTTCTAACAAAAAACAACCGAATCCAGATGGATCTATCGGCAACAACGACACATCATTAAGCGGTTCTATCAGCGGTCGTTACCGTCTTGATAGCAAAAGCGCGATCAGCATGGGAACAGGTGTAAGTGCTTTAACTCCGTTCCACGGTTCTGAGCGTACAGATGTTAAAACGCCTTTCGTGAACTACGATCGCAACACACGTCTTGGTAACGTACAAATGAGAAACTCTTACGGAGTTTCTGTAACGACAGTTCAAGAGTACATCGATGTTGGTCAGTATGCGACTTTGAGCTACGACAACTCCTTGGTTTACAACTTGGGCGCTTCTGGTTTTGCGGTAGGTATGGATGCGAGCTTAAGCTACTTCCTTTACAACCGTGATTACCAAGCCAAAGACCGCACCGCGGGCCGCTACTACCTTGGCTGGTACCCACAAGTGAAATACAACGTCACAGACAAATTCAACATGTACACGTCCGTTGCTGTTGGTTTCACAAACCCACGTGCTCGTGAAGACCAATTCGCGATGCTCAACAGAACAACAAGCCAACGCTTGGGCGCTGGTTACGCTTTCACACGCGACATCTATCTTTCAACATTCTTGAACTTCTACCCGAAAGATCTAAGAACTGAATCCACAACAGTCAGCTTCTCAACAGTCTTCTCGATCCTATAGGTGCCTGCTTCTTTTTTGGGTCTACACCGCGTAAAAGTTAAAAAGGGAACTCACTGAGTTCCCTTTTTTATTTCTTAACAGTCACCAACGACGCTTCTATAGCGGCTTTCGCTGTATCAAAAATAAATTTTCGCTAAAATCCCTGACGATCTTCTAAACACTGCTCGAAGTTTGATCAGCATTTCTTGTTTCAATCCAAGAATCGCCGCGATTTTTTAAAATTTTGAAAAATTCCCCTCAACTCTACAAAGGTCCAGCCGATAAGTTTACTACCTTGAATGAAAGGAGCCTTGAATGGCGAAATCCAAAGTAGTACGTCACGAATATATTCTTAGTCAGGAGATTCGTGAATTGGCTCTACACAGGGAGACAGGTCCACCTTGAAAGAATAATTAATAGGTGAAATTGGTGAAACCAGAATCGCAAGGGATTCTGGTTTTTTTATTTTTAATTCTGTGGTCCCAAGCTGCGCAAACGATTCAGCAGATCAATCACCATCATATAAGTGAGTCCCCACAACGGTGGGTCCCGATCCAAATAAATCGCCGGCAAGTGATGATCATGGCCGTTGTCGCGCTTGATCTTGTAGTGAGTCTGCCGTTGAGGATTCTGGATTTCTTTTAAGGGAATCCAAAAGAAATCGGCGACTTCGGAAGCGTCCAAGGTCAGCGCGAAATCACGATTCGTATAAAAGACAAACGGACGAATATAGAAATCCAGCATAGAGCCCGATTTGCGCGCCTGCACATCGTCCAAGCGGCCTAATAAATCATCGGCGGTCAGATCGACACCGACTTCCTCTTTGGTTTCGCGAAGCGCGGCATCCAAATCCGTCTTATCGTAAGTTTCACGAATACCACCGGGAAATGCCAGATGTCCCGCCCAACGATCTTCGGGGTGAAAAGCTCTTTGAATAAACGCGATCTCCAACTGCTCGTACGAGGTGCCGCGCAAGATCGCCGCGACACAAGCGTGACGTGTCAATTTGGATGCAAGATCCACGGGAGGTTGAGACTGAAAAAGAGAATGAAGTATGTCTTTCAAGGTAAAATCCTTCGCAAGTTCTAGCATAGCACGAGGCGAAGCAGAATCTTAGATTTTCATCTTGTTTTCAGTGAGGTCGAAGGACACTCTAGACTCTGGACAAGGTCCCCGGATTTCAGCAAAACAAAGGACCACTTATTAGGAGGACTTAAAGATGAAAACTCTACTAGCTATCGCGGTACTTTTCGCAGGTTCGATTTCTTTCGCGGCACCGGATTGCACAAAAGAAGCAAAAGACAAATGGATGCCAGAAGCCAAAATGAAAGAGATGATTTTGTCTCAAGGCTATAAAATCAAAAAATTTAAAATTGATGGCAACTGCTATGAAATCTACGGCTGGGATAAAGCGGGCGCGAAAGTAGAAATCTACTTCAACCCGGTAGATGGCTCTATCGTAAAAGAATACAAAAAGTAATTTTGCTTTTGATCAAGGGACCAGGAATGAATGCCGTCGAAAAAAGAATCTACGTTTGGGATCCTTTTATCCGCGTATTTCATTGGACGCTGGTCCTTTGCATTTTTCTAAATTATTTCATCACCGAAGAAGGGGACACGGTGCACGAGGTGATTGGTTACATCGCCGCCGGCTTCGTTGTCGCTCGTATCATTTGGGGATTTATCGGTGGTCCTAACGCCCAATTTCGTAACTGGTTTGCAAGCCCGGTGACGGTTTTCAAATATCTGCGCCATTATAAAAATCGTAAAGCCTATGTGACCCACAATCCTATCGCCGGTTGGATGATGGTTTTTTTGTTAGCGTGTGTGATTGGATTAGGCGTGACGGGTTACATGATGGGAACTGACACTTACTTCGGCGAAGAATGGGTGGAAGAACTTCATCACAATATCGGCAATGTGATGATGGGCGGGGTGGCCATTCACGTTCTTGGTGTACTTCTAGCCAGCTACCACGAGAAACAGAATCTCGTGGCAGGCATGATTCACGGTTATAAAAATCAAAAAGATTAACGGCAGTCGCGACGAGACACAGTCTCAGAAGTTTCGCTGCAGCTGACGATACGGCAGTTGTTGTAGCGATATTGACATTGATAGATAGCGTCTCTTTCAGAGCTATAGCGATCAGGTCCACGGCCTTGCATTGTCATGCGGTAGCCACGGTAATCCGTTCCTTCCGCCGTGCATGAATAGAAACTTGATTTACATGTCTCTACGCAGTTGCCATGCTTCGCTAAACACTCTCGACAGCTTCCGTGTCCACCCCAGTGTTCTTCCCAGCCATCGTCAGTGGCAGAACATGTGACGTTCGGGCGATGTGGTTCATAAGGGCCTGGACGACCTGGGCGATCTGGTTTGATCCAACCAAAGATGCCAGCAGCAAAGGCATTTGCTGTGAATAGTGTGATCATTAAAACGGTGGTTAGTGCTTTCATGGTTTTCCCTCCAAGTTGGTTAACAAAGAGGGATATTTCAAAGAGGATGCCAAAGAATTCAGAGTCACTCTGACACTTAAATTAGATAAAGCAGAATGCAGAAGTACTGACACGCGCTGCCAGCAAGAACGAAAAGATGCCAGATGCCATGAAAGTGTCGGACCTTTTCATCAAAAAGAAAAAAGATAATACCCACCGTGTACAGGATTCCGCCCAGAGTCAGCCACACCATCGCCGCCGTCGATAAAGCCGCAGTCAAAGGTTTAAGAGCGACGACAATCAACCATCCCATCACAACATAGATAATCATGGAGGGAGTGCGCGTGCGATGAGCCAAGGTCAGCTCGTAGATGATTCCCAAAGCAGCGAGTGTCCAGTTGATCCCAAAAATCCACCAACCCCAAGGACCGCGCAAAGTGATCAAGGTAAAAGGAGTGTAAGTTCCTGCGATCAGAAGATAGATCGCGATGTGATCCAGCTTTTGCAAAACCTTTTTCGCGCGACCTTGCATGCTGTGATAAAGAGTCGAGATCGTATAAAGAAAAACAAGCATGCCACCATAAACACTGGTGCCAACGATCTTCCACACGTCACCATGCATACTTGCTAAAGTCACAAGTACGGAAGTGCCGGCCACAGACAATGCGGCACCGACAAGATGTGTGATACTGTTAAAGCGTTCACCGTGGTAGATAGGGCCTCCAGTGAATTAAGAATATCACAAATTTCGATTTAGAGATGAGTTACAAAAAATTACGCTAAAAATTAGGACAGATGAAAGCTCTTTAAGAACAGAGCTTTCATCTAATTTTAAGCCGCATGTTTGTCTTTGATAAGGACGATCCAAGCGGCAAAACAAACGACGGCCGCAAAGAAATAAGGTGCGCCTGGAATATAAACTCCAGTTTTGTCAGCCGTGAAGATCGCAAATAGTTTCGTAGTTACAAGGGGATTGATGATCGCGGCAAGACTCGTCAAACTGACCAAAGTTCCTTGAAGCTCTCCCTGCTCCTGCGGTGGAGTATTATGAGTCACTAAAGACTGAAGTGCAGGACCACAAACCCAGAATACTGATGACGCCGTTAAAATCGCATACATCATCCAGCCTTGATTCGCTAAGCCATAAAAAATGCAAGCAACGCCAAAACCTACTGTTCCCCACACAACTGTTCGGCGTTCTCCCAATTTGGGAATTAAAAGACGTGTGAGCCAACCTTGAGAAATCGCAGAAAGAACTCCGACCAAGGCCAATGACAACCCGACCTCGGAAGTCGTCCAACCAAAGCGTGTTTCTGTATACAACGTCCAAATAGACGGATGAGTTTGCCCGGCAAGTTGAAAGCAGAAGTAAACAATCAATAACGCCAACAAATGCTTGGCTTGAAAGATTTTAGAAAGCGAGCTGAAGGGATTTGTTTTTTGCAAAACCACTTTGCGTCGCATTTCTTGCGGTAAAGATTCTGGCAGAATGAAAAAACCAAAAAGGAAGTTCAGTAAATTCATTCCCGCTGCCACCAAGAATGGATAGTGCGCGCCGTAGTGACCCAAAAGTCCGCCGATTGCTGGGCCGATAATAAAACCCAGACCAAAAGCAGCGCCGATCATACCGAAGTTTGCAGAGCGATTGCTATCATCGCTAACATCCGCGATATAGGCCATAGCAACCGTGATGTTCGCGCCTGTTAGGCCCGCCAAGATACGTCCAATAAATAAAATTTCAATCGTTGGTGCATAGGCCATCAGAATGTAATCGATGCCGGCGACAAACAAAGAAACCAAAAGCACGGAACGTCGGCCGAAGCGATCTGAGAGCGCTCCCAATAATGGTGAAGCTACGAACTGCATGAGCGCATAGATAGAAATAAAATAACCGAAGTATTCAGACACCGAAGTTTCGCTGGATACAAAACGTCTCATGATATCGGGAAGGGACGGGATCACTAGACCCACGCCGATCATGTCCAAAGTCACTGTAATAAAAATGAAGAGCAGTCCTGCTTTTGATTTTGTCATAAAAATGAGGCTACGAAAGTGCCTTAATTTTGTCAGCAATAAGATTTGGGGGCCAAGCGATTTTCTTTAACCGGAAGGGCGGACTGCCGCATCTTACTTATAAGAACGGGAGGGCAAGGATGCGCTTCTTAATAGCTTTAATAACTTTGACGGGATCGATCTCTTTTGCGGAAGTTAAAAACTTTAACGGTTTGGTGGCAGAGGCCACTCAACAAGAAAAGAGGATGCATAGAAAGCTACTTCAATCGATACAGAATGTTCAGGTGTCTATTGCGTATAACGATAAAATAGAACAGATTCGATCGGCCCGGGAGCCCGCTTCAGAAGCGATCAAGGTTCGACTGGTGTCGGCAGAATAAAAAAAGGGGATCGTAAGATCCCCTTTTTGTTTTTTCTTATTTAGAAGAAAAATTAGTAACGAGAACGACCACCGCGATCGCCGCCGCCGAAGCCGCCGCGAGAGTTACCGCGACCGCCACCGAAACCGCCACCGCGATTTTCACGAGGAGCCATTGGTTTAGCTTCGCTTACGTTCATGTTACGGCCACCTTGTTCAGAGCCGTTCAATTTTTCGATAGCTGTTTGAGCTTCTTCGTCAGAAGCCATTTCAACGAAACCGAAACCTTTGCTACGACCTGTTTCGCGATCAGTGATGATGCGAGCAGATTCAACTGTGCCGAATTGTGCAAAGATGTCGCCCAAAGATTGATCATCTAGTGAATAAGAAAGATTTCCAACGTACAATTTTTTGCCCATTATTTCCTCCGTAGGATGGGGGACTCTTAAGGGAATGAGCACTATGCTTTTCACACTAAAGAAGACCGATAATTGCTGAAACTGTTTGTAGCCTGCCTGTCTTTAAATTGAAAGAGGAAAGAAAGAGAAAATAAAAAATGATTGGGTAATCGATAATAATCGCCCTCAAATCGTTTATATTTGAGCCTAGACCTTTTGGTAGGTCCTATGCGGTCTTATTTTCAAGGCGTTTTAGGTAACTTTTCAGGTTCAAAAGGGCCCTATCGGGGTTGCCCCCACCCAAAACATACAGGTCCAAACCCAATGCATAGATAAATACATCCTCCGCGAACTTCTTCATGCGGGAGGGGAGAAGTTCGCGGAGGGAGCCGATCACCTGTTCATTTTCATGCAGACGCGAGGTCTTTCGCGGGTTCTGCAACGTCGAAATCAAACTCAAACGCCGATCGTCTTTGTTTGAGCTTTGCAAAGAAGAGTGCCACGCCTGACACACAAGAGCTTTCCAGTTTTTTTGGGGAGGGGCGCTGGAAAGATCCTTATGCAGCCGTGGCTCAAGAAGCTTTTGACATTCGTTAATCAAATTTTCTTTCGTGCCGAAGTGATGCACCAGCATGCGTGTGGTGGTGTGAAGCTGTCTGGCCACTTCGTTCAAGGACAAGTCCCAGGCGCCGTGTTTGCGAAACACTTTGAGAGTTGCTTTTAGAATTTCTTCGCGTCGTGCGAAATCCTTAGGTCTTGCCATGAATCTCCATTCATGTACTAATTAGTTCATAAATGATTTTAGATAGCAACAGAATTTTAATTTTTCGAAAGAAAAGTGATGAAATTACCAGAAGAGTTTCAAAAAAATATCTGTGAAGTTTATGGCGACATCGGAAGACAATGGCTTGTAAATCTTCCACTGCATTTGCAGGCTCTGTCGCGTAAGTATGATTTGCGTTCGATGATTCCAGTCGCGAACTTAAGCTACAATTACGTCGCGATTGTCGAGAATGCGAAAAATGAAAAGTGGGTTTTGAAAACATCCCCTCAGGGAGCGGATTATCGTAAAGAAACTCTTTGGTTGAAAATGCATTCGGAGGTCGCGCCGCAGGTGCAGATGTTTGATGAGGGATACAATGCCTTCTTCATGGAGTTCATCCCGTCGTCGCACACGCTTCAGGAAACTGTTTATCAAGGCGACGACGATAAAGCCACCGAGGTTTTGGCCGGGCTGATTCATAAGATGTACAGCAAGCCAGCGCCCATTCCCGAAGACATTCCACATTTATCCACATTGATTTCCTCTTTTCAGTTCCTGAAGGGAAAGCTGAGCGACGCTTTTGTGGATAAAGCCCGCACTCTTTGGAAGGATTTGACAGTGGCCCAAACGAGCGATGTCTTTTTGCACGGAGATCTTCATCACGATAACGTCCTCGTGACAGATCGTGGGCCAAAGGTGATCGATCCGCATGGATATCTTGGCGACCCATGCAGTGAAGTGGGCGCTATGATTTACAATCCTCTGGGTTGGGAGGCTTTACATGATGAAAAGCGTTTACGTCGGCGCTTAGAAATCTTGGGTGAAGTTTTGCCATTTGATAAAAAGAAAATCCGCGCCTGGGCTTTTGCAAAGACGATGCTTTCGATGGCTTGGACCGTCGAAGGATCAGGCCGTGTGCCGCCTCACGAATTAAGAATTGCAGAAATTTTAGAAAATGAACTCTGACAATATGCCAAAGGTTCCGGGCGGGTTTCTTGCCTGAGAATTGGGGTCGTGTTCGAATGAAGAAAAAGGATGAAGTCATGAAAATGTTAAGAAAAGCTGATTACGAAATCATGCCTTGGAAAAATGGAATAGGAGTGACTTCTCAGATCGACATTTACCCTGATTCGGCACAATTCCCAGACGGGGACTTTCTGTGGAGACTCAGTTCAGCGACGGTGTCAGCATCGGCGCCTTTTTCAAAGTTTGATAACTGCGATCGCCTGCTCGCGGTGTGGAAGGGAAAAGGCATGAAGTTGAATGATCATGATTTGCCTCCGCTCACGCCTTACAAATTTTCCGGGGACTCGGCGATGGAAGGTGTATTGAAAGATGGCGAGGTGATGGATTTGGGGATTATCTATCGCCGCGGAAAAGTGTCTGTCGATATGACTTCAGAAGAGTTTACCAAAGAGGTTGTGGCGATGACGTTAGCGCCAGGATTCCACTACTTTTTCTGTGTTTCCGGCAGCATGGCCGTGGGACAAAATCTTTTAGAAGAAGGCGATACCGTGCGGGTGGATGGTGCTCAGGCCGTGAAACTATCCGGCAAATTAGGCACGAAGTATTTCCACATTGCAGCAATGCCACGCTGATGCGGCAGCTCCTCGCTTCCCAAGGACTAGATCATGTGCTCTAGTACGGTCTATTTAAAGCAAGTGAGGACTCATGAAAAAGGCCAGCAAAAAGGCGATGTCGCCACGGACTCAAGCAATTCACGGTGAATTCCAATCCAGCTCGTGGGAGTTTTCTCATCACTTAATTCCACCGATGACGGCATCAACAACATTCCGTCTGGAATCTTTATCTCGCGGAGCTGAAGGCTTTAGCACCTTCGGAGCACAAACTGAATCAGGAAAACCGATTTGGATCTATGACCGTTTAGAAGAACCCACGACGAAAATGTTGGAAGACCAACTGGCGATTCTTGAAAAAGGGGAGTGCGCCATCACTTTTGGAAGTGGCATGGGTGCGATCGCCTCCACTTTCATGTCGTTGCTTAAAACGGGCGAACGCATCGTCGCTCATAAAACTTTATACGGTTGCACCTACAGTCTTATCACCAACTGGCTTCCGCGCTTGGGGGTTCAGAACTCTTTGATTGATGTTAATGACTCGGCTTCTTTGGCAAAGTTATTGGCGGATGAAAGCACGCGAGTTGTTTATTTTGAAACTGTATCAAACCCTATTTTAGAAATAGCCGATTTAGAAAAGATCGTCAGCCTGGTCAAGGCCGCGAATAAGAAAAGAAAAAAGGATCAACAGATTTATACGGTGGTCGACAATACCTTTGCGACTCCTTGGGCCTTAAGACCTCTTGAATGGGGTATTGATTTTGTTATTCAAAGTCTGACGAAAAATATTTCGGGCTTTGGCACCGAGATGGGCGGGGCGGTGATTGCTCCTAAATCTTTTGAAAGCATGTTGCGTGTGGCGCGTAAGGATTTTGGCGCCATCATTCACCCTTATTCTGCTTGGCATATTTTAGTTTATGGTATTTCAACTCAAGCGATTCGTTTTGAACAGCAACAGGCAACGGCTTTAAAAATTGCACAGTTCTTAGAAAAGCATCCTAAAGTGCAAAGTGTGACGTATCCGGGACTGAAAAGTCATCCGCAGTACAAGCTTGCGAAAAAATATTTAAAATCGCCCGAGTCTCAATTTGCTCCAGGCACGATGATTTCCTTCCAGCTTAAAGGCGACATGAAAAAGTGCCAGAAGTTTGTGGATGATATCGCTAAGAACTCCTACGCAATCACTTTAGCCGTCAGCTTGGGTTTAACGAAGACTTTGATCGAAGTTCCGGGCTTTATGACCCACTCGGCGATTCCCAATGAAAAGCGTGGTGAAAGCGGTATTGACCCGCGCGCGATCCGTTTGAGTATTGGTTTAGAGAGTGCGCAAGATATTATTGATGACCTTGCCGAGGCACTTAAAAAGGTTTAGCCGGAACACTGTCTCAAACTAAGAAGTTTCATTCTGAGAAAGTGTTGAAACTGACAGACACTGTAAAAAGCGCTGACGATCAACTGCCATAAACTGGCACTCGCGTTGGTCTCAACATTGCTTTGTAGTGTTTGCATGAGAAATCAAAATGGTCGCGAAAAAAATAAAAGAAGTGCGCTAAAGACAACGGTTCAAGTGTTTGCCGTGGGTGCGATGATGATCGCCGCTAATGCCAGCAATGCGCAGTTGTGCCCTAAAAATATTGCGACGACGACGACGTATTTCGTGCCTCATATTAAGGATTATTGCTCATCGCCGACTCCATGCGCAGCTTTCAAAAAAGAAGTTCGCATGCAGGGTTCGGGCACCTTATCAGGAGGCCGTGTCCTGACTTACACCGGTAAAATCTTGAAAATGGATAATTGCGATACGGCGATTGGAGCGAGCGGAAAGTGCTTGATCCCATTTATTTCCGTAGCGGCGGATCCACGCCATCACAGTATGGGTGATATTATTCAAATGCCTTCTTTAAAAGGAAAGATCATCACTTTGCCTAACGGTAAAAGAATGACTCATCCGGGATATCTAATTGTGCACGATACAGGTGGTGCGATTAAAGGAGCCAACCGCTTTGATATTTTCACTGGCGGCTTCAATATGAATAATGACTTTAATGCCTTTGGAACTTTGGGAAGTCCGGATATGCAAATGGTCGATAAGTCTGATTGCGCTAGCCGTAAGCAGTTCACGGTGATTCGTCGAAGTGCTCCGAATTATGAAAATGCTTTGATTGCCATTGAAGACTCTGTCAGTGAATCTATTGAAGAGAAAAAAGTTATGTATGCTTCAGTTATGGAGTCGGCTCCAGCTCGCGCGGGAATTCAGTAATGAGTAAGACAGTTTTCATATTGGTTTTGTTTTTAAGTATGATGTCCATGGGTGTTGCCAAAGCGGCAGAGAGTTCTGAGATCGATATGTCAGCGCCTCCCTTCTGGATGTCATCCTATGAGGAATTTAAGGACCTTCGTGAAGAGCAGAAAAAATTCTATCTTGAAAAACTGGTTCAAGAGTTCAAGAAGGTGGATGTTTTAGACAAAGTCACTTTGCATGAACTCAAAGAGGCGGCAGAGTGGACACCTTCCTGGAATACCATTCGTCGTAAGCTTTATGTGGCTTGCCAAGATAAAGAAATGGAAAAAACCTGTGAAGAAATTGCGGACCTTCGCATCGCGGCCCTAGAAATGGGATCCCCGCGAGCGCCACAAATAGAGTCCAAATCGAGCGAAAAGCCTCCATCAGACTTAGACGCTAAAAAGAAACCAGAGCCGGCTAAAAACTAAACCTGTCTGCTAAATTACAAACTGCTCATCTAAAAAGCCCGATCTTTGCCTGTCTTTGCATTTGCATATAGACTTAAAGAGTTGGGAGGTCCCATGAGCCGAGCCGTGCGTTTTCAACCAGATCCTTTGGATCATGCCCTTATCGATTATTTGGATGAAGATACCTTTGATCCCACTGCGGTTGGCATCATCCTGAATGAGTCTTTCACTGGCTGTGCCTTGGTGGTGAAGGCCAGTCCCAACCTCGTTCCGAATCAAACTATCAAAGTGAAAGTGGGCCGTTTAGATCCCATGTCAGCACGCGTGGTTTGGATGGAGCCTTTAGACACCACGCTTGTAAAAATCGGTATCGAGTTTTTAGAGAATATTTAAAAGACGTCTTTATAGAACATGCGGTTCGGATTGGCTTCCGTCACTTTGCTGACTTTGAAGTAGATCCGACCGATCTCTCGGCCATCCGTTGTTTCTACACTCACGCGCCATCGACCTTCCGAATAATTCTGCTTTGAAGAAAATCCACGATATCCTGTTTTGCGACCGCCAGCGATACTCATCGGAATTTTATCGGTGGTCTGCCATCCTGCGCGCGGATCCAAATAGTACCAATGCAAAATCACGGAATCACTAAAGCGAGCAGGAGAAAAGATTTGGGCAAAGATGTAAATCGTGTCGCCGGGCTCAGCAGTAAAATCTTGGTCTCCGTGATGCCAGAATTTCCATTGGGGAGTTTCATACGAAAGAATGTATTGTCCTTCGGATTTTTCGACACCATGATATACGCCGATGCTTTGAATCGAAAGTGGCACTGGTGGGATCCAGCCCAAGAAATAAAAAATCAAGAAGAGTGCGACGATGGCTCCACTCGGTGCCAACAATCTTTTTTTAAGATAGTTCAAATCTGTGGTGCGAGACTTTAGCAGAAGAAAAATGCCGTACATCACAAGAACCGTCAGAAGAATGGATAGAAGGAAAGGGACGACACCCACGAAGCCTAAAAGCACAGGAACCGTCATCGAAAAAAACGAAAAAATACAGATCACAAAGAGCGCGATTTTGATTGAGATATCACCCTTACGGATCCTTTGTAATTCGTTAGCAACCATCACCGCCAGCAATAGCACAATAAAAATGATCGAAGAAAACATCGAGGCACTTTTAATAAAGAAAAGCGAATAGATGCTAAGAAGGCTTCCGAAAAGAAAGTGCACCAAAAGCTGGCGATAATCCCAGGCCTTTTCAAAGCGCTTTGGAATTTGGACTAGGCCTTGCGTTGCCAAGAAATCCCAGTAAAGAACCGTCCCTAGAATCAGCAGATAGGCAACCTGTTGACCAATCCCGAAAAGGTTGTCGATATCCGACAGAGTAAAAAGATCAAAAAAGAAACCACCTAAGAAAAAGGCGATATCCACTTTCACTTCGTTTTCTTGATACAGCTTATACAGGCGTTCTTTCAGTGCAGTCATAACCCCACATTAGCGCGAGAGGGCTCGAAGGACCATGTTTTCTTTATCTTGTGAGCTGAGGCATTCTTTATTTTCGCCGCTAGATTCGTCGACGATGTAAAAGGCATTAGGTAAGTTTTCCCAATGTCGCAGGTCCGGACCCAAAGTGTATTCAACGAGATCTCCCGAGGCCATAATAATACCGCCTCCGCCGTGAATAGCGGCTCGGCACAGTTCATCAGCGCGAATTTGACTGGCCAAAATACACCCGGAGAACCCGACCGCAACGCCTGCACTCACTCCAAGGATTCCGTAGGTCACTCCGAAGGGAACTCGTAAAAGACTTTTAGTGTAAAGAATCGGGTGATAATCCACTTCGTAACGGCGAGAAAGTTTATCAATCCACGAAGACGTTGGAACTATTAAATCACCGTCTGAAGAGCAAGTCTTAGGAAAACCACCCGTAGCAGAAATTCTGTAAGGACCTTTTTCCCGTTTAATAAAATCGGCTTCCCAAGTAAGTCCAGGTAAGGTGCCAATCCCATAAACTTTCCAGTTCCGTTTTGCTGAGGACCCGCTGCGATCTATTTCCGAAAGTCTTGCTTGTGCAAACTTCACCACAGCCTTCGAGGATTTTTTATCCTCACTCAATCTTTTCCAGTAGGGTCGCGCCACTTGGGGATCGAAACGAGTCCAGAGTGTTGCGTGCAGGACCGTGATAACCGGGTCATTTCCATGGTTGTAAAGCTGAGCTTGTTCGTCCGTCATGCTTTGACGAAGCTCAACTTGGGCCGCGTTTTCATCGTTCAGATTCAGGTAGCTAAGTGAAATAAGAAGACTCAGATAAGATCGCTCGTAAGATTCTAAAATATACTCTGTTAGTGTTCCTTCGGGAGTCGCAAGTTCGCCGATTTCAGAGGTAATGCTGTAAAACTTATCGCGATGGTGTGAACGAATATAAGAGCCTAAAACAATGACTTCATTAAAACAGCCCATTTCAAATAACGTACTTACGCGATTGAGCTGACGATCTGAAGGCTCAAAAACTCCATCGGAAAAGCTCTGTTGACAGGGGATAGAGGTAAACTTCTTTGGTTTCGTTATCTGAGGTTTGCTGGCGCAAGCACTCAATACTAAAAACAATAAACAAAGTTTTTTCATGAGTATGAGTTTATCAGCTTTTTCATGCGAGGGAGCAATTTCAATAGGAAACATGCGTCAGTATGACGCGAAAGCTATTCCAGAGCGTAAACGACGAAAAGTCCTTCTTGTATCTCGTACTTAACATCGTGTTCTAGAACGTCAAAGCCGTAGCGGCGGCCCCAGGTTTCTTTTTCTGAAACGGGGTGTTGGCGTTTTTGGAAGGCGGGACGGGGATCTAATTCAAGAATACTGATGATCAGGCTGCGCAGATTTTTTTCTCCGACGGGATCTTGCTTTTGAATATCTGCTTCTGCTTCGGGAGTAAAACGCACTTCAAAACGCGGAATGGGTTCGGAAGCCCATCCTGCATTCGCATCAGGAATAGAATCGGCGTAAGGGATGTAGGGCTTGATATCTAGCACGGGTGTTCCATCAATAAGATCCACGCTGCCCACATAAATTTCAGGACCCCCTTCAGCATCTAAATCAATTTTCTCGATGCTGACGGCAGAAAGACCAATAGGATTCGGGCGATGAGGAGAACGTGAAGCTAAAACTCCGACTTTGCGATTTCCACCCAAACGCGGAGGACGAATGCTGGGCTTCCAGTTTTTTCCGCCGTGTTCGTGGAAAACAAAGACGATCCAAAGATGGCTAAATTCTTCAAGGCTTTTAAGTGCGGTTTTTAAATCGGGATCAGGAAGAAGTTTGATAACACCTTTGGCTTCCGCCGCAAGACCTGGCTGACGTGGAACCCCGAACTTATCTTTGAACGGGGTCCTTACGTGACCGATAGCTGCGAATTCGAAAGCCTCACCGTGTTTTTTCATTATGAGCGAGGCAGAGCTGTAACGCCGATTTTGATCACTTCGCCGTCAATGTCCGAAGTTTCAGTGTGCACACCTTTTGGATCTGCATTCAAATCTAAAACATTCAAATTCTTCGTCAAAGTTTCAGAAACGATCATATCTTTGTGAGCATTCAAAGCTTCAAGCAAAGCTCCTGCACAAGCGATATCCAAGGTGATTTTGTCATCCATTTGGAAGTCCGCTGTTTTACGAGCGACTTGGATCTTACGCATGATCTCGCGAGCTAAACCTTCACGTTCTTGCTCTGGAGTCACCGTTGGATCCACTTCGATCGAAACCACTTGATGCACAGACAGGTTTGCATTGTCGCCTTTAGGTGCGCGGCGGATTTCAACATCAGAAAGCTGAATTTCTTCACCTTCCACCGTGATGGTTTCGCCGTTTTCAAGCTTCAACAAATCCTGCAATTGCAATTTTTGAATTGCGGCACCCACGGCCTTCATCTTAGGTCCCAGGCGTTTACCAAGAACCGGGAAGTTGGCTTTCGCTGTGATTTGTACGAATTGGTCTTCGTTCGCATCGTAATTTACTTTGCGGAAGTTCAATTCGTCGATGAAGTAAGGTTCAAAGCGTTTCAATGTCTCAAGAACTTTAGCGCTTCTATGGATGATGCGAATTTCGCGAAGTGGGATTTTCGCTTTCACCTGGATTTTTTCGCGGTGATTACGCCCCAAAGTCACTAACACATCCATAGCCTTCACGGCTTCTTCCAATTCAGGACGAAGCAATGAAAGATCGGCTTCCGGGAAGCTTTCCAAGTGCACAGAGTCTTTTTTATTCGGAAGAACTTGTGCCAAGTTTTTGTAAGTCGTCTCGGACATGAAGGGAGCAAATGGCGCCATCAAGCGAGCTAGAGTTACAAGAACCTCATGCAAAGTTTCGTAAGCAAAACGCTTTTCTTCCGGCATACCGTCTTGCCAGAAGTGGCTGCGGTTAAAGCGGATGTAGGTGTTCGTCAAATCCTCGATAAACTGAAGGAGATGAGGAACCACGTTGTACAAACGATAAGCGTCCATCTCTCTATGTGTATTTGCGATCAGACCGTTTAAGCGAGAAAGAACCCACTGATCCAGAATGTTCGGAGATTTTTTCGCGTCACCTTTTGGTACGAAGCCGTCGATGTTCGCGTAGTTCGCAAAGAACGAATACGAGTTCCACCATCTCAAAAGGATTTTACGAACCACATCGTAAACGCCTTTTTCAGAGAACTTCAATTCTTGCGCTTTCACGACCGGAGAATCAATCAAGTACAGACGAAGCGCATCGGCACCATGCTGATTCAATACTTCCATTGGATCAGGATAGTTACGAAGACTCTTCGACATTTTGCGACCGTCTTCTGCAAGGACAAGCCCGTTCACTACGACATTTTGGAACGGAGCTTGGTTGAACAACGCCGTTCCGATGACGGACAAGGTGTAGAACCAACCACGAGTTTGATCTAAACCTTCCGCGATGAACTGCGCAGGGAAGGCTTTTTTGAACTCTTCCACATTCGCGTTCGGGAAGCCCCACTGAGCGTAAGGCATAGAACCAGATTCAAACCAGCAATCCAAAACGCCATCGACACGCTTTAGCGGAGATTTACCCGTTGGAGACGGAATTTCGATTTCGTCGACAAACTCGATATGCAGATCAGTTACTTTTTTGCCGGATAATTTTTCAAGCTGCTCACAGGAACCGATACAGATGACTTCGCCTTCTTTGTTTCTCCAAAGCGGCAAAGGAGTTCCCCAGAAACGGTTGCGCGAAATCGCCCAGTCACGAGCGTTTTCTAACCAGTTTCCAAAACGACCATCACGAAGGTGATCAGGCACCCAGGACGTGTTTTTATTGTTCGCAACAAGGTTCTCTTTGATCTTTTCAACGGCAACAAACCAAGAAGACACCGCACGATAGATCAGTGGAGTGTCCGAACGATAGCAGTAAGGATAACTATGTTGAATCGTGTCCTGTTTGAAAAGATTCCCGCGTTTTTTTAGATCCGCGATGATGTCTTTATCCGCGTCTTTCACGCGTTTGCCAGCGTAATCGGGAACCTCGCTTGTGAACATACCGTCATCATCGACGGGATTTACTAAGGGAATGCCCGCTTTCGAACACGCATAGTAGTCCTCTTCACCAAACGCCGGAGCCATATGCACCACACCCGTACCGCTGTCAGTCGTGACGTGATCTGAAGAGATGATACGGAAAGCCCCTTTATCGGCGCGATCGCCGAAGTAAGGGAATAAAGGTTCATAGGTCAAATCAACAAGGTCTTTGCCCTTCATCATTTGCAAAACTTCAACTTCTTCATCCGGTTTTTTGAAAACAGATGGAAGAAGAGCTTGCGCCAAAATCAATTTGCGACCGGAAGACTTCTCTTGAACTTTAACGTAGTCGATATCCAGACCCACTGCCAAAGCTAAGTTCGAAGGCAACGTCCAAGGAGTCGTCGTCCAAGCCATGACTGCGGTGTCTGGTTGGTTGATGAGTTTAAACATCACCGTGATCGCCGGGTCTTGAACCATTTTATAGTTTTGGTTGGCTTCGAAGTTTGAAAGCGAAGTCGAGATTCCTACAGAGTAAGGAACAACTTTGTAGCCTTCATAGATCAAACCTTTTTCGAAAAGCTGTTGGAACACCCACCAAACGCTCTCCATGAAGGAAACATCCATCGTGAAGTAAGGGTTTTCCATGTCGACCCAACGACCTACGCGGCGAACTGTGGTTTTCCACTCTTCAGAATATCTTTTTACGATACCGCGACAAGCATCGTTGTAATTAGCAACGCCCATTTTGAAAACGTCTTTACGGCTTTCGATTTTATGAGCTTTGTTGATTTCGTACTCCACCGGAAGGCCGTGACAGTCCCAACCAAAACGACGAGGAACAGTGTAACCTTTCATCGTCCAGTAACGAGGAACCACGTCTTTCAATACCCCCGCAAGCAAGTGTCCGTAGTGAGGAAGACCTGTCGCAAACGGAGGACCGTCATAAAAGCTGTAAGTCTTTTTTCCTTTTGGATCTAAAGACTTCGCGAAAATTTTTTCCTGATCCCAAAAATCTAAAATGGATTCTTCCTGCTTCGAAAGATTCACATCGGGTTTTACAGAATTATAAGGGGCTGTACGAGTGGTGTTTGCGTTTGTCATAGGTCCTCAATATCTATCAGGTTTCGCTCTGAGATGCATCTTTTTCAGGCCCTCAGGAGAGGCCATTTTTTCGGGGTTAATGCGATGCAATAGGGGCGGGGACGCCAAAGCCCTCAAGTTTCAGCGTTATAAACACTCAGTTTCAATCTTTCAGAGACGTTTGGACAGGCTGCTTGTAAGGAGCAGCCTCGTTGGGGAATTAGTATTTCACACTGCAACCATAAGGTTTGCTGGTTTCTTTCGCGATCTTTTCGCCTTTTTCGGCACTCGCTACCGCACGAACAATGTAGTTTTCGGAAGTTGCAATCGTCTTAGGATCCGCAGAATCGTTGCTGTCGATAGCACCGTTATAACGAAGGACACCTTGAGGGTCGATCAGGTACATGTGCGGAGTGGTTTTAGCTCCGTAAGCTTTTCCCATCGCGCCTTTTTCATCAAGAAGGATAGCTGAAGCTTTGGAGCCTTCTTTCTGTGCATTCTTCACGGCATCAGCCGCGGCCAAATGACCTTGTTTGCCAGGAGCTGAAGAAATCACCGACAGCCACACGATGTTTTTCGCGGTCATGTCACCTTGGATCTTTTGCATGTTTTTGCTGTCGTAATGTTTGCGAACGTAAGGACAATCCTTGTTGTACCACTCAAGCACAACATACTTTCCTTTGTAGTCAGCAAGTTTATGTGTTTTTCCTGTGGCATCGACGACAGAAAAATCAGGAGCAGGGCTTCCTATTTTTGCTTCGGCCATCGCCAAAGAGCTTGCACATGTGATCAATAACATTGCGAAGATTTTTTTCATTGTTCTTTCTCCTTGTTAAAAAGTTCTAAGATAATTCCTTTGGTTAAAATCTCGGGCAAAATCTGCGGTTTCTGAGAACCGGCAGCATAATAAACATAAAGAGGCAGGGAATTCCGACCATATCCCGCTAATGCGTCGGTGATAGCGGGATTCTTATCGGTCCAATCTGCTTTATAAAGTTGCACTGCATTCGCAGTAAAAGCGCTTTGAATCTCAGAGGTGTGAAGAACGAGTTTCTTATTCACCTGACAAGTGATGCACCAAGCGGCGGTGAAGTCGATAAAGACGGCTTTTCCTTGGGCGATATCTTCTGCGATGGATTCTTTACTGAAAGTTTTCCAAGCCTCGTCTTGAGAGGCTTTCATACTTGTGACAGATTCTTGTGGCATTAAGACTAAGACGGCGAATGAAAATAGAAATCCCAGAAGCAAAAGAATTTGTTTCCATCTTTCATTGCGAACCTGGCGCGAAGTCCAAATCCACAAGGCGATGAACAAATAAATTCCTAATAAGAAAAGTAAACTCGCGATGGTCACTTGATGTGACAAGACCCATAGCAGCCAAAGCACCGTTGCAAAAAGTGGGAAGGCTAAAAACTCTTTAAGTTTTTCCATCCAGGCGCCAGGCTTCGGAAGGTACTGAATTGTTTTTGGAAAGTAAGCCAGAATAAAGAATGGCAAAGCCATTCCCAAACCCAGTCCTGCAAAGACAAGCAATGTGCTTGCGGCTGGCATTGCCAGTGAAGCTCCAAGGGCCGCGCCCATGAACGGTGCCGTGCAGGGAGTAGCGACCACAGTGGCAAGCACTCCTGTTAGGAAGGAACCCGCGCGATCTGAAGAGGTTTTCTTTGCGCCAAGATAAGTTAACGACTGTCCAATCTCAAATGTGCCTAAAAAATTAAGACCTAACCAGAAAAACAAAATAGAAATGCCCGCAGCGATAACGGGAGATTGCAATTGGAAACCCCAACCAATCTGCTCACCACCGGCGCGTAAAAGCATCAATGCTCCGCCGAGAATTAAAAAAGACATCATGACGCCTAAAGTGTAAAACAGACCCGAAGTTCGCAGACTTTGTGCATTTTTATCCGGACCTAAGAAGCTTAAAACTTTGATGGATAAAACGGGAAACACACAAGGCATAAAGTTTAAAATAAATCCACCCAGCAAAGCCCACAGCACGACAAATCCCAATGAAGCGGGAGCGGTTTTTTGCAAAGAGATTTCGTAGCCCTGCTTTTTTCCGTCCGCGTTTTCAGTGACAAGAAGAAAGCGTGCACCTTCAAAATCGGTTTTGGAAGTATCTTGCAAAGCTAGGTTGATTTCGAAGTTGTTGCCCTCTGGGATTAACTCTGGTGCGGAGGCTTTAAAGCTTTCGCCATCTTCAGGAAAGATTTCTAAATTTTTCGGTGTTGCTTGCGAGGAAAGATTCAGAACAGTTTTTAAAGTCGAGCCCTCTAATTTTTGAGGGACCCAGGAAAAAGACGAGGGAGCTGACGCAGGGTAAACGAACTTCGAGAAAACCTCTGACGGAGGCCCTCGCTGAGCAGAATAGGGAATTTCGGTCTTCAGTTCCGTGAAATAGGGAACGCATTCGATTTTGCAAATAAGAAACTCTACATGGACCGAAGCTTGAACAGAATTCTGCTTTGCCTCAGGTTCTAGATCGAAGACAAAAAGAGATTCGTTGGAGTAACCAAAGTTGATCAGACCTTCGACGGGAATACGTTCCGGAAGAGGCCAATGCTCTTTCGTAATCTTCGCGTTTGTTAAACTCCAGTTCCATTTCGGAGCCGCACCGGAATCACCCGAATTTTTCCAGTATATATGCCAGTGATCTTTAATTCTAAAATGAATACCTAAAGACGGTTTCAGATTTTCATTCCAAGAGGTCCGGGACGAAATAAGTTTTACTTCCCCTTGGGGGAAATGAAAAGTATCGGCCGCAAAGGACGTGCAAGAGTAAGTCATGATGAGAGCGGTAAAAAGTCGGGCAAGAAAAAGCATTCTTTAGTTATAGAAAAATTTCTGCTCGACGCCAACATTACTGCGTTTAGCTGGCCGTATTAAATGCAATGCGGGGTTAGATTGTTTAAAATCAACTGAGAATTGGAAGAAAGCCTGCGTCCTTATGTCTGCAACGGCAATGGTTGTAAATTCGGCACTCGCCGATGACACGGCAGAAATGGTTGCCGATTTTTCGGCAGGGCTCGTGCCAGCTCTGGATAAATCGAATTTGAAACAATATTTCTTTGGGTCCCTGCTTGCATTCAGAGATGTGCTGAGGAGACGCAGATGAAGCACATTATTTTAAAAATAGGGATGGGACTGACAATTCTTGGTTTGGTGGCCTGCAGTGGCGGTGGAAGTGGAAAGAAGATTATCGGTCAAGATCAGTTTGTCTATGTATTAACCCGCGATGACAGCAAGATTCATGAATATCATCTTTCTAAAGAAGGTGTGCTGACAGCATTGACGACTCCTACAGTCGCCACGGGAACCATGCCGTCATTCATGGTCATGGATCAAGCCCAGCAGTTTTTATACGTAGCGAACGAATACGACGGAACCGTTTCGCAGTTTAAAGTGGGTGCTGATGGAGTGTTAAGCGAATTAGCCGCCGCGATTTCCACGGAAGATATGCCGGTGCATCTTGCGATAAGTCCTGACGGAAAATTTCTCTATGCTTCCAGTATGACTGAGCCCAATATCACGCGTTTTGCGATAGCTGCTGACGGGACTTTGAGTCTTAGTGGCTTGATTCCTTACGCAGATGCCTCTTTAGGAGTTCACTTCTCACCTTCGGGCGAGTTTGCATACGTCATTAGTCATTACACGGATTCGATCTCTCAGTTTCGTTTGCAGTCTGACGGAAGTTTTCAAGCTTTGACGCCGGCATCGGTTCAAGCTGAAAGCTGTCCTTCGGGTCCTGTAGGTATCACTCAACTTACGCAAGGATCTTTTTTATATGCGGCAAGTTGCTGGACAGACTTAGTGGAATCTTTTGCGATTGGAAGTGATGGCACTTTGAACAAAAAAGCAACCATTGCAACGGGAGCGGCTCCGCAAGGTTTGCTCATTTCAGGAAGTCAGATGTTTGTAGCAAACGCAGGGAGCAGTGATATTTCTTTGTACTCTATCCAGCAGGATGGATCTTTGATTCATCAGTCGCCGACTTCGGTGTCTGCGGGTGTTGCTCCCGTGGGTATGGCAGTGAATGCAACAAGCACCTTTGCCTATGTTGTTGATTCTGGTGCTGATCAAATCCTCCGCTTTAAAATTTCTAGCCAAGGCTTGATTAAGGACGACACTTTTTCAGTCGGGACGGGTGGGTATCCCGTGCAAATATTGATGAAGTGACTCGGTATCGATCACTCATGGAACGGCGAGGAACAATTCTTCTGCAGAGTCGAATGCGTTGCTCGCTATGATTGATTTTCGGTCGTTCAGATCAGAAAAAATATGAGTGAAAACTCACTCTGAAAAATCGAGGAGACCCTCGAGTTTCCGAGGGAAGATTTAATGTTTATAATAATCTTACACGAGCGTTTGTTTACGGACCTGGCGAAATCAAACAGAAGTGCGTGAGAGCAATTTCTCATATTGTCGCCGTCTCAGAATAGGAACTGAGCGATATTCGCAGAACATAATACCCCTAACAGGACTTAAACACTTCGCGAGGATTTCCCGATAAATATAGAGTCATGTTCTGGGTTTACTTGCAGGAAGTCCTGCTTCCATCATTTCTGGTACGTTGCCGCTCGGTCGGAAACTTTCTTGTTGCAGTCATCGCTGCGACAAGCCTCGCGTCTTGTACACTTGATACTCAATTGATAAACGGTAAATCTCTCGAATTTTTCTCGGTAACGAGTGACAGCGAAGGCCGTATCAATGGCAGCAATATGACGGCTGCACCCTTCAAAGGAAGTTGTGTTCCTGGTTCAAAAGTTAAAATCACAGAGGCGACAGCAACGCTGAATCAAGAGTTCACGTGCGACAACTCAGGTTCCTGGTCACGAGCTTTGGATCTTTCCGTGTTGCCAGCAAACTATATTGGCGAGTTGGTTTTCACGATGACGGTACCAACGGGTCAAACTTTTGAGCAGAAATATCCTGTTGAAAAAGACGTAGTGCCTCCGACGGTAGTGATTAATGCTCCTGTTGCTGTCACTCCTTTGAATGAAGCCGCTTATCCGATCTCGGGCAGTTGTTCTGAAGATGGCAAGACCGTGACCCTGATTGCGGAAACAGTTTCTACGACGGCCCTATGTACGGCGGGAGCCTTCACTGCAAACGTAGATCTTTCTTCTGTGACAAGTTCGCCGATTTCTATTTCTGCATCGCTAGCGGATACTGCGGGTAACACGGGTAGTGACTCTGTTTCAGCAACTCGCGGTGGTGCACCTCCTGTGATTAGTTCTTTTGCACTTAATAACGGAAACTCTGTTACGACAAATAACGTCGTGACCGTTGATATGTCCATCACTGACGTTACTGAGATGTATCTGACCGAAGTAGCTGGTTGTGCTTCAGGTGGAAGTTGGGTTTCGTATTCTGCGACGGCATCCTGGACTTTGCCAGCTCTGAATGCGACGAATACGTTGTATGCGAAATTTAGAAATGCGGGCGGAGAGACTCTTTGCGTTTCAGATAGCATCATCCATGACTCGACATCTCCGACGATCACGATTGATTCTCCGGCAGCAAATAGTTATGTGAATATGGCCAATGTTTCGGCCTTCACTATAAGCGGAAGCTGTTCTGAATTAAATCGTTCGATCACAATTGCGGGTCCAAGTGGATACACGGCGACCACGACGTGTTTGGGAACTTCGTATTCTGCGATTTTAGATTTAACGGCTCTTCCTCAGGGGAATTTCATTCTTTCGGCTTCCTTGTCAGATGAAGCTGGAAATTCGGGTTCCGCGAATTCTGCCAACTACATTAAAGACACGGTCGCGCCTGCCGCAGGAACTATCTCAATCAACAGCGGTCAAGCGGGTACAACCAGCTTAAATGTGACTTTAACAATCTCTGGCGTAGCTGGGACCGCTCAGTACTATCTCACCAACGATGTCGACTGTAGTTCTGGTGGTGTGTGGGAAAACTACGCTGCTTCTAAGGCCTGGGTTTTGCCAACTGCAAATGCGACGAATACTGTTCGCATGAAACGCCGTGATGCTGCTGGAAATGAATCGAGCTGTGTTTCGGATTCGATTGTTCATACGAGCTCCGTTCCTAGTCTATCACTGGCTTCACCGGCGGCGGGTTCCTATATCGGTTTGATGAATGCAGCGGCATTCACTGTTTCGGGCGCGTGTTCTGAAGAAGGGATGCAGGTTACGTTAACCGCCAATGGAATTACGCAAACTTCGCCGCCGACTTGTTCGGGTGGAACTTGGACAAAAACTTTGAACCTTGCTTCAAATGCCACCTATGGACAAGGTAACGTGACTATCGTTGCTAACCACTCTCGCATGACGGGGGTCGCGGCTCCCTCGGTGACGGTTGTTTTTGTTAAAGACACGGTAGCGCCGACAGCAACGATGGCCATCAATAACGGTGATGCCTACACAAATAACTTAGCTGCGACACTGAACCTTTCAATGGCGGGCGGCGCGACAGAAATGTACATCACCAACAACGCGCTTTGCCTCACTGGAGGCACTTGGGAGCCGTTTGCTGTTACGAAATCTTGGACACTTCCTACGGCAAACGATAACAACTGGATTTACTATAAAGCTCGCGATGCGGCCGGCAACGAGACGAATTGTTTGTCGGACACGATTATTCACGACACTGTCATTCCTTCACTCGAAGTGACTATGGCAGTAGGTACGTACATCAACGGTGTGAATCAGAATGCGTTTGAAATCACCGGAACCTGTTCCGAGTATGGTCGACCTATCACTCTTTCTTTAGCTGGGGAACCAAGCATTACTGGCACAACGACTTGTGCAGGTGGCTTTTGGTCGATGACGGTCAACGCTAGTGGCATTGCTGATAATAGTAGCTCGACATATGCGTTCAGTTTTGTTCACACTCGTCCGAGCGGTAATACCATAACGGCGTTTGGTCACTTCTATAAGGACACAGTTCCTCCGGGTAATGCTGTTTTGACCAATGCTCCTTCAGGTGCGAACAACAACAGTGTTCTGAACGTGACGGTGGGTGGAACGGGTGTCACTAGATTTAAATACTTTGTGATCCGTCCCGGAGAAGTGAACTCATGTGATGCGACTACGAACTACATGGGAAGCGAAAATCCCATCGTTTCACAGATCTCAGACAGAATTCTTGTGAACGGAAACTACAAACTTTGTGTTTGGGGTAAAGATAGTGCAGGTAACTGGTCGCCGGCGCACACCGAGACCTCATGGACTCGTGATGCTTTGACGGCAGTCATCACGGGAGCGCCAACAGGCGTATCATCAGCGACTTCTGTCAACATCACGGTTTCTGGAACAAGCGTTACACAATATAAAAAAGCATTTATCACCTCAGGCACTTGTGCGACAGCGACTTACAGTGGGCAAATTCCCGTGGGGTCTGCGATCACTGACAATATAAGCGCCATTCCGAATGGTCCGGTCACTTTATGTGTGATCGGTTCAGATACTTTTGGCACTTGGCAGTCAGAAACAGCGGCGACAGAAGTTACTTGGATTAAAGATGCCATTTCAACAGTGCAGATTACTTCGGCCTCGCAAAATAGAGTGAACGAAGGGGATAGCGGCCAAAATATCACGTTCACCATCAATCCAGTTAAAAACTACGACGTGATCGTCTATTACAAGGTGACTGGAGATGCGTTGAATCCAACTCATCATAATTTAAGTTCTGGTTCTGTGACGATTCCTGCTAATACGGCTTCGGCTTCGATCACGGCGAACTTCCCTGATAATGCGCTCACGGAAGGTGAAAAAGTACTGAATGTGCACATCACTCATACGTCGACAATTGCGGCGATTCTTGGAATTAACTATCAGTCGCAGTACTTCATTGCTGATGATGAAAAGAATTTGAAAGTGACGGCGGTTGCGCTCAACCAAAAACACTCTTGCGCGATTTTATCGGATGGATTTATTCGTTGCTGGGGACACAACTCCTCTCAAGCCCTAGGGACGGGTGATAACAATTTCCGAGACAGAGCCACTCTTGTCACTGTTGCTGGGAATCCTACATTCGCCAGTGTATCTGCAGGACTCGACCACACTTGTGCTATTACTACTGCGGGTGTGCTGTATTGCTGGGGTACTAACTCGATCAAACAGCTTGGCGACGGCACTAATACGAATCGTTCAAGTCCCGTCATAGCAGACTCTCCCAATCTGTATTTGATGATAAGCACCGGCAATCGACATACGTGTGGTATTACTACCAACAACAAACTTCGTTGCTGGGGCTCGAATAGCTTCGGCGAAATCGGAAAAGGCACGACGAGCCCTACCCCTTCAGACCCTGTCGAAGTTGACGGAGCTACAGACTATAAATATGTATCCGCGGGTGCAGATGGTTCCTGCGCAGTGACTTCCACTCATAAGTTGCGTTGCTGGGGAAATAACGGAAATGGCGCATTACCAACCGGTGGCAGCTACAATACCCCGCAAGATGTCGACTCCACCACGGATTATTCCATGGTGGCTGTCGGATCGTCACACTCGTGTGCAGTGACTATGACGGGCCAATTGAAATGTTGGGGTGGCGCTAATTCATGGGGTCAGATTGGCGACGGTACAAATATAGCAAAATCTAGTCCTACCAACGTGGATTCTTCTGAAACTTTCGTCTCCGTCGCGGTGAATACGGATACAAATGCGGGCGTGCCTCGGGGGACAACGTGTGCGCTCACCACAGGAAAAGTCCTATATTGCTTCGGATTTAATGATGCTGGTCAGGTCGCTGATGGAACTTCAGGGAATTCTCGGAGGTCACCGACTCTTAGTGACGGCGGAATGTTGTATGATAAAATTGCTTTGGGCGCGGGGCGTGTCTGCGGAATTCCAACGTCAGGCTATTTACGCTGCTGGGGAAATTTTGGTTTCGATGGCGGTGCCAATCCGCAATACAACTCCTTCGGTGCGGGTCATAACATCAGCTTCTTCTCTCGCTGGGGAGAGTTTTTCAAAGATTTTAGCTTTGATACCGTCTCCTTCGGAGGAGGCGGGCATCATGATACGGTTGCCTGCGGTATCAACAATAAAAAACTTTATTGTTGGGGCACTACCGAGGTGATGGGTGATGGAACAACGGCCACGGTACGTCGACCGGCGCCAGTTTTAATTGATGCAGATACAAATTACGTTCAGGTGGCTTCTCGTCATAGCTCTGACCATTGTGCCATTACGGAAAGTGGCGATTTGAAATGTTGGGGCCGAAATCATTATGGTGAACTTGGCTCGTCTTCGGTGCCATCTACTGGTTCCGCTCCGCGAGTGAACGTCCCAACACTGGTAGATCCTGGCTACAAATATGTTCATGTCAGTATGGAAAACCATGGAACTTGCGGAGTTACGACAACCGGAGATTTACGTTGCGCTGGTTTCAACGGCTCGGGCCAGCTAGGTGATGGAACGACTACACCAGTAGCGGCATTCAAAACGATCGATGCGCCTACGAAATATAAAACAGTGGAACGCGGCTTTAATCATACTTGCGGCATCACCACAACGGGCATGTTGAAATGCTGGGGTACTAACACCAACGGACACTTAGGAATTGGCAATACAACAAACAATCCTAATCCGACGGAAGTAGATCCGGGAGTCACTTATAAATCAATTTCATTGGGTTCTACCTACACTTGCGGTGTAACGACGGCTGGCAAGCTGAAGTGTTGGGGCGGTAGTGGAGATGTCGGGAATGGAAGTTCTGGAAACGTAGTGAATCCTTATCTGATTGATGGAACCAATGACTATTTATCAGTTTATTCAGGCGCGGATTTCGCGTGCGGAATCTTAACTAGCAACGTAGTAAAATGCTGGTCTGTGCATATGCCCACCGTCGGTTTAGCGCAGCCTCCTTTTGGGAATGCCGTGCTTAATCAATTTAATGCTACGATTATTGATTCTGGATTGGGATATTCAAAAATTCTGAGTGCCGGGGATATGTTCTGCGGATTGACCCTTGGAAAACAATACCGCTGTCACGGATTCGTCGAAGGAGCCGTAGGCGGTGAAGTTGATACAGCTGTTTCAGTCTCTAACGTAAATTCAAACTTCGTTTATCAACCGATTTATTTACACAAAATGTTCTACTAAAATAATAAGAGCGACCTCTCAGTCGCTCTTATTTCAATGACTACTTGCAGTCGATCGCACCTTTGTAAATTTCAGGTTTAGCTGCACCCACAGTTTGAGATACATGGGCTTTACCCATAGCCAAAGTCACGATGTACTTGCTGTCACCAGGAATTCTTTCCAAGCACTCTGTCACCGGAATGTCCGCCGCATAAGTCATGCAATCCATGTCGATAACAAACTCACGAGAATCAAAAGCCAAAGTTGCCGGGCCTGTCACAGGCATTTCGAATTCAACGTAAGTTCCAGAATTTAAAGTACCAGCACAAATAACTGCTTCAGAAGCAAATGCCGAAGTTGAAGAAAAAAGAGCCGCGAAGATAACAAGACTTTTCATTGTGATTCCTTTGAAAGAAGTTCGGATGAAGCCTTGTATCGCAAAAGAATTAGAAGATGTGTTTGGGTTCCGTTAAGGACATAAAACCCGTTACACCACCATCCACAAGCGACCCCGAAGGGGAGCGTCTAAAAATCAAAGTCGATCGGAGGATGGCCCCGCGAGGTTGTGCCCGCGGTAAAACGATCCCGTGGATCGTTTTATTGCGGAGCATGGAGGAAGGTGAACCGCGAAGGCGGTTCGCCGACCGAGAGGCCCGAAGCGGCGGCCCCAAAAATAAAAAAACCAACCCTCTGGGTTGGTTTTCTTATTTTTGGTGCCCCGCGAGGGACTTGAACCCCCACGCTTGCGCACTAGATCCTAAGTCTAGCGTGTCTGCCAATTTCACCAGCGGGGCAACACCGTAATTTGAAACAAAGAGATAGCGCATTTCCGCGCTATCTTGCAAGAACTATTTCTCGCTGATCAATTTTTTGTAGTCAGGAGCTCTCATAAGGTTTGCTAGTTCTTTTTCAGTATCCATTTCGATGCGAACCAACCAGCCTTCATTTACTGGATCGTCGTTCAAAACTGACGGATCATCAGATAAAGCCGTGTTAACTTCGATTACAGTGCCTGAAACAGGGGCATAAAGGTCGCTGACCGCTTTAACTGATTCGATAACGCCGAAAGTTTGACCTTGAGTGATTTTTTGACCTTCTTCTGGAAGTTCAACGTAAACCACTTCACCCAATTGGTCTTGAGCGAACTCAGTGATACCGACAGTTACGATGTTCTCGTCAACTTGAGCCCATTCGTGTTCTTTTGTGTAATAGTAGTCTTCAGGGATGTGAAATGCCATTTTCGGCTCCTTATTTCTGAACAAAAGGTGTCTTACAAACCACCGCTTTAGTTTTACGGCCGCGAATATCTAGAAGAAACTCAGTTCCTTCTTTCGCAAAAGCTACGTCGATGTAGGCAATACCGATAGGTTCATCCAAAGTCGGAGAATGTGTACCACTAGTTACCTTGCCGATTTCTTTGTTGTCAAAAGAAAACAGGCTGTAGCCTTGGCGAGGAATACCCTTCTCAAGCATCTTAAATCCCACAAGATTTCTTTGAAGGCCGGCCTCTTTTTTACCTACGATAATCGCTTTACCGATAAAGTCTTTTTTAGCTGGCTTAATAACCCAGCCCAAGCCCGCTTCGTATGGATTCGTCGTGTCATCAATTTCGTGACCGTATAATGAATACTTCATTTCTGTACGAAGAGTGTCACGAGCGCCCAAACCGATAGGCTGAGTTCCCAAGTCCTTACCTTCGTTTAAAAGATGATTCCAAAGAGCACCAGTGCCCGCCGCTTCAACGAAAACCTCACAGCCTTTTTCGCCTGTGTAGCCCGTTGTTGCGACCATGATTTTGAAATTTTGGAATTGGCCGGATTTCAAAGTGAAAGGTTTCATTTCGCTGACTTTGAATCCGAAAACGCGATCGCAAAGTTCCAAAGCTTTCGGGCCTTGAATCGCGATCTGACCCCACATATCACTTTCATCAGTGATATCAGCGCCTTTATTATTCTTCGTCATCCAAGCGAAGTCTTTGTCTTTATTCGAAGCGTTTACGCAGACCAAGTAGTCTTCATTTTTCTTCAAGCAATAAACGATGATGTCGTCAACCAAGCCGCCTTGGTCATTCGGAAGAAGCGAGTATTGCGCTTCTCCGTCATTCAATTTCGCAACATCATTCGTTGTCAGCCACTCTAAAGTTTCTAGAGCTTTGGGTCCCTTCACACGAACTTCACCCATGTGAGACACATCGAAAAGACCGACGTTCTTGCGAACATTGTCGTGCTCTTCACGAAGGCCAGAATATTGAACAGGCATGTACCAGCCTGCGAAGTCGACCATACGGCCGCCCGAATTTACGTGGATATCTGCTAATGGAGTCTTTTTCATAGCCCGGGAGTTTCCTTTTCCCTTGGCAGACAGTCAATGATATCTAGAGCGTCGATGTACAAATTGCCTCTCCGCATGCAGCTTATTTTTGATCAACTTCTTCCCGGACAGCCTGTCTGGGACTTTTGCTGCGACCATGGCATTTTGGGAATCAGCGCGTATCGCAGCGGATTGTTTCCTGAGGTCTACTTTGTCGATCAAGTCGCACATATCATGGATCGATTGCGCGCGCGTTTTAGTGAAAAGCATTTTGACGAGCTGTCTACGAGCCGGGCGGAGTTCTTTACTTCCGCAGGTGAGGATTTAGACACGGTGCTCAAGGGGACTGTGGTCATTGCGGGAGTGGGCACGCACACTATTTTTAAAATCTTGAACTCACTTCATCAAAAAGAGCTTTTACAAGCGCAGCGAGTGATTCTGTGTCCGCAAAATTACGAGGATAAATTAGTGGGTTTTCTCTCCGAAATCCCTCATTTTCAGTACGAATTCTGTAATGAACATTACGAATTTGTCGAACGCGGACGCGCCCGTAAACTGTTGATTTTACATAAAAAACCAGTAATGGAGTCCGTGTAATTGACGCAGCCGGAATGGCTTTATTAAATGTCTGTAAGGCTGTGAACAACTTATTGATTATTAGGAGTCCTGCACATAATTGTGTCCTCATGCAGGACGTAAATAAAAACTCGGATTTCCGACAATTCCTAGAAGATGAACTGGCTCGCCGTAGCCAAAACTATCCTCGTTACTCTCTACGCGCGTTCGCGCGCCATTTGGAAGTGGACTCGTCATTCTTGTCCAAAATTCTAAATGGAAAAAGAACAGTAACTATCAGAACAATTCGTATGTTCGGGGAGCGTTTGAACCTCACTCCAGACGAACTTCAACGTTTTGGTGAAGTTTCTCGTGAAAAGAAGATGAAGCGCAAGCTTGAGCGTCTTCTGGAGAAAATGCCCACTGAAGAGCGTGAGCAATCAACAATCTCTATCACTGTTGATGAAAACCGCTTGCCAGAAGCAAAAGAGAAAATCAAAAACTTCCGCAAAGAACTTGCTCAGTTTCTTGATGCCGGCGTAGCGCAAGGAAAGACATATCAAATTTCCGTATCGCTATTTCCTGTTTCAGGATTCAGCAACGACTAATTGCTTTCATCTTCAACCCTTAACAATTTAAAACACGACTTTAAAAAAACACCGGCTCACGACACCGGTGTTTTTTTATTTTGACCTCTGTCTAAAAATTCTCAACGCTTAGATATACTTTAAGGTGGTCGGCATTGAGCAATCGCTTCTTAATCTCTCTTCTAATTTTTCTTATTGTTCTAGGCGCCTATTTATTTTCAAAGCGCGACGATGCCATTCGCGAACAAAATGCACCGCCTTCGGAACAGCAAGTTTTGAACAAAGAAGAAAATCTTCAGTCTTTAGTGAATGACCCGTCAGGCCCTGCAGTTTCGGCGCAGAATCCGAATGAAAATATTCCAGGAAGTGAAAGACAAGTCGAAGCTTTGCCCGTAACTCCGTCGCAAAAAACTCCGGCGGAACTGGGTGCAGTTCGCTATCGTCTTGAAGAGGGTATGGCTGTCGCTGACGGTGACATCATTTTAGGTCAGGTGGAGGCGGGCGCCCCAACGACGGGATTGACGAAGCCGCTCGAGTTGCAACTTTGGGATTCGGCGGAAATTCCTATTTACATTCAGCCTGACTTAGAAAATCCGCAGCGTGTGCGCGAAGCTTTGCTATTTTTTGCAAACACACCGATTCGTTTTGTGGACTACACAGATCAAGAAGATGTTTTGGTTTTCCAAACGGGCTCTAAAGACTGCAAAAGCTATTTGGGAAAAATCGGTGGAAAACAACCGGTGTGGCTGGCTCCGAATTGCGCGCCAGCAGAAATTGCTCACGAGATCATGCATGCCTTGGGATTCATTCACGAGCAGAACCGCACGGACCGCGAGTCCTTTGTGCAAGTGCTTAAAGAAAATGTCGAGGACGGGTATCTAATAAATTTTGAAATTTTTCCGTCCAGCCTTATGAAGGTGTCAGGCCTAGCGGCATTTGATTATAACTCGTTGATGCTTTATCCGAGCGACACTTTTGCAAAGCCAGGCACATCGCAGACGCTAGTATCGAAAGATCCGGGACGTCAGATTGCACCTTTAAGAAATCTTTCTCAGTCAGATATTCAAAGACTTTATCAGGCGTACGGAAACCGTTAGGATTTTTGCAGCTTTTGCCAGTCGCGTGTGTTCATCAGTCCCACTGTTTCGGTGTTGGGATCAAAAACGATCTTCACATCACCTTTGTCGATCTGTTTTTTGATCTGATTGAACTTAGTTTCAAGTGCGACTTCTTCGCGACCATAATCAGTGCCTTCACGTTGAATGAAGTTTTCAATGATTCCACGTAAAGCCTCTTCACTTAAGGCTTCTTTGGGAATTTCTAAAGGCGGGCGTGATTCGTTTTCTTCATAAGACATGCAAACACTATTGCACATCAAAGATTGGATTTGGAACCATTAATTTGGGATAAGGGACGACACTGTTAAGGCGAGTGTCGTATCTGAAAACTAGATTTCCCACCGCAAATAGGGCGTAAGGGGATATGACAGAGCCACGGAACTCTCCATAGTAACGACTGTGGACGTTGTGCGCGTTCACACGAAGATGGTCAAAAACCGTCGAGACGCGGAATGAATTAATGGTAGGTGCACCAATTTTGGAAGGTTGTTCGCCCCAATAGCCGGCCCATGTCCAACTGTAGTTTGCGAAGTTCGTCATTTGATAGGCGCCATTCACGCGGCACATGCTCTCATAGGCGCGTACAATATCTATTAACGTGTTCGTTGCGGGACGATAGACGTTGCGAACATTGGGAACGTAGTTATAGTTCGTAACCACACCTGTCCAATTATTGAAAATTTCTTTCGCCATAGCGCACTTCCAAGGATCGACAGAAGCGTCGCAGGCCGTGTAATTCCCGTTAGATACATAATGCGTGTCGAGGTAAATAGCGTGCTCGGGACGAAGAGGGCAGGTCATATATTCCCATGCTCCCGCATCCTCATTGCTCTTTACTGAAGCCACGGTGCCGCCGGCGTCACGTAGACCCGACGGGTTGGCGTCATTCACAATTTTTCGAGCATCATTAGCGGCGTTGTTGGAATTTCGAATGTGCGCAAGATCGTAAAGTCCTATTCCCATATGCAAGTTGCGTGAGGACGTGATTTGCAACGTGGGAGATGCCGCTCCGCCAATGTAATTGATCGCCGTGCCACGATTTGTTTCGATAAAGACGTTCCCTGCGACATAAATAGAACAGCCGACGTCGTCGGTTTGAATATCAGGGTTCTTTAGGTACAAAGTTCCGCTGATGATAATACTGCCGTAACAAACAATAGTTCCGTTGTTTCGGACGAAGTCTCCGTATCCATAGTCATGAATTTCTAAACCGCTCAAGCCAGGTTTTGAATTCGGACCTTTATAGACAAATTCAGTGTCACTTGCAGAAAGCGATGAATCCAACGCCAATATTTCTGCATCAGAAGGAGCACGAATTTTTACGGAGTTCTTTAGAGTAATTCCACCATTTATAGGAGGCATCGCCGCCATCGTCGTCGGAGCTGCGGCGACTTTCACAAAGCCATCGGTATCCGTTAATAAAGTTCCTTGTGCATCGGCTTCAGGTTCATAATAGTTCCAAGGGTTCAAAAGAAAACTGCGAAGATTGACGGCAGGTCCGTTGGGCGTTCCGCTCACTTGTTTGATAAAATTTTTATCAGTGACCGTAATGTCAGGCATGTACAAAGAGCCTGTCACCGTGAAGCCAATGACATTGTTGTCGGCATGATACATGTGCGACGAATTAATCCGTGCAAATCCCAAGATGTTATTGGCGTTAGTGTAGTTGGCTTGCGAGATACCGAAGTCCATCACAATATCCGCCTGAATATTCGCGTGACACAAAATACAAGAAAGTGGTCTTGAGACTGCGAGCGCCGGATACATGCTCATCACATAGTTATCGACATGCACTCCAAAAGATTTTGAAACTGTTGTTACTCCGTCACCGACGGTTAAGGTGATCAACGTCGTATCTGTCGAGGAAGCATGAGCCGATCCCATCTGCAGAGAAAGTGTTCCCGTAGTCCCACTCACAGAACAGCTGGCCACCGATACATAGTAACCATCTGCCGTCGTCGCTGAACAAGTCAGAGTTTGAGGATCTGGAAATCCTGCGCCACCTGGATTGGCTGTAAAATTTAAATCAAATATCGCGTTTGCAAAACATTTGTTCCCGCACTTTTCAGCGGCCGTGCCATTTGTACCCGGCCATGCTGTGATTTGCGGAAGTTCGTCGATAAAGTTCACGGTGACCGCGACGTCGGCCTCAACGAGATGTCCTGTTGGCAGAACCTGATCCGTGAATTGCACTTTGATATTGCAAGGGCCGCCGTTGTAGTCGGTGGCTCCATCTTTATTGTAGTAATAAGCCGTCGGAGTATAAGTCAAAGCCCCGGTTGAAGAATCAATAGAAACGCTGCCATAGTCAGAACAACGGGGCGCAGAAGCTGTTCCCAAAGAATAAACACCCGCACCTTCTTCATCTGAACTCACAGCCGAATCGTCGAAGAGAACAGTAGCTGAGCTATTTCTATCTAAAGAGGCCGTCGCGGGAACGGTCAAACTTGGAGTGATCGTATCGAGTGTGAAACTCACAGTATTACTTTGATTGATATTTCCGGCTTCATCGCGAACCCACATCGTCAAAGTGTGCGTGCCTTCAGCGCCCGTGACTGGAACATAATTATTCCCGGCGGCGCAGTTAATCCAAAGTGCATCCGAAAAATCAGGAACATCCGCACCATCTTGAGTGAAGGCCACTTGAAAATAACTGTCGGGCACCTGGTTTGTGTCATCGCAAGAGGCTACGTCCACGATCACCGGACTGTCTTGAATCGCGTAAGGTAAACTGATTGATGGAGTCGACGGCTCGGTTTCATCAAAGACATAAGGCAAAGGATACGGATAGCAATAGGTGTTTCCCGCAGCGTCTTCGCTAAGAACGCTCCAAGCGTAAGCACCTTCAACGGTCAGCGCGTTTCCAAGAGGAAAGTGAAAAGCCCCGGTCACACTGTCGGCTTGGGTATCTGCAAGCTTATCACCCGAACATGTAATAGAATTATAAAGAGTCACAATGGCTTTAGGTTCGGTTTGGCCATCAATAATAGGACGAGGATTGGGACTGACGGCCGCAGGAAGAATTGTTGCCGTTCCCGTTACGGGAATCGAGTTGTCATAATAGACTTCGAAGTTTTCTGATTCGAAAGACTTCTTACCTCTTTCATCTAAGGCTGCGCCTTCGGGAAGATTTAAAATCACACGTCCTTCCGCAATCGGGGTCATCTCGACAAGGTATGAAAAATTATCTAGCTGAGTGATGCTGACGATAGTGGCGTTTTCAGTTTTAAATTCCGTATCCACGATTTTTGTCGGCGGACGATTGAACTGCACTTTCACTTTTATCGATGCGTTGTTTGTGTAATAAGAGGGAGTCGTCGACTTCAAAGTCGGAACTAAATCGGGATGATTGATGTCCGCCTTGATACAACCTGAAAGGGTCGCACTAAGCCCGAGTATTATGAATGTTACCGTTACGTTCCATGTATTCATAAATTTTCCGAATATGAATACTTATCGGCGTTTTCAGAGGGAGGTCTTAATTAAATTCCGGTGAAGAAAGGGCTAGCGTATCACTTTGAGACATTTTCTGTGAAAGCTTACTTCAGAATGAAGAGACTCGATTTTCAGTCGAGAACTTCCACTTCCTTTGAAACGCGAAGCTCATTTGAGACTTTCTGAACCTCGGTTGGATTTTTGATAAGAACGCCGCGAGGGATCTCTTGCTGAATTTTAAGCTTATGCATCCAAGCTAAGAATTCACGCTCAGGACCTCGGCAAATCATCTGACGATCTTTGCCTTTTTCCTCTAAACGATCACCCACTACGCGGGCCGCGGTTATGACTTCAGGACGCGTTTTTCTCATCAACAAATAGCTCATTGTCAGGGTGCGGTTTTTCATCGGAAGCTGCTCTTCCATTTTTAAAAACCATTCCGGTGCTTGAAAGTGAACGCGGTCATGACACCAGTCATGCTTTGATTGAGTCAAGAGCGGACAAGGTCCCTCATGCGTGCAAGGCGCCCAGACATGATAGCCGTTTTCTAAAAGCTTCTGACGGAGTTGTAAAAGCTTTCGACCATCTTGTTGCGTTGAAGGTTCTACCAACATCAAGGCTTCGCACTGATAAGCCCAATCCGGAATATCTGAAAGCTCGGTCAAAGAATAAGAAAAGACCGCCAAAGTTTTTTTAGGATCTTTTAAGCGGGGAGCACTGAAGGTGCGCTGCCATTCTTCGGCTTTGAATTGAGGAAAGTAAGTTTCGATAATTTTTTGAGGTTCACTCGCTCGCTCAACAAGGTGAAATTGCAGAGCATGCTTTTGTGAAATGCTTAAAGAAGCTGTCGCTAGGCCCGCGCCGAAATCAACAACACGCTCAAGACCGGCGAAGAAATTTCTTTTGTCGGCTTCTTCGATAATGCCTGCAAGACGAGTGGAGTTTAGCGGCAAGTAATAACAAAGATAGGCCACTTGTGCCCAGGATTCATGCCAAGGGGTTACGTCCTCAGGTTTATGAATGAAATAGTCAGATAAAGCCAGAACACATTTTGCGAGGGCTTTAGAGTCCTGCAAAGACAATTTATAGCTCGCTAAAGCTTTGGTAATAGATTCTTGAAATGAAGCTGGAAAAGTAAACTGTCTTTGCATGCTGATATTTTAAAGCGAAGACAAAGCTTTTAGCAAATCTTCGACAGAAATCTCGTCCATGCAGCGAGGATCGACGTTATCCTGATCCTGACTGTGAGGCATAAAGATGCGAACGTGAGGGCCTCTAGCAGCCCAACGGCGAGGATGTTGAACGCGAACTGGACTGTAAATACCTAAAACGTTAGCGCCTAAAGAGGCTGCCATGTGCGCTACACCCGTACTAGGAACCACGACGGCCTTTGAATTTTTTAAAACCGTAAAAAGCTCTGTTGCTTTCAATTGATTCTGTAAGGATAAAACTTGCGAGTCGCCAGCGAAGCGTTCTTTGATTTCTTTCAACCAAGGTTCATCGGCTGCGGTGCCCGTCAGAACGATTTGATAGTTCTTCTTTGCTTCGACAATGAACTCGATGTACTTCGCAATCGGCCAATTTAAAGCCGAACCGGCCATGCCCGGATGAACTACAACGTATTTCCCAGAGATCAATCCATGTTTGGCTAACAGCTCTGGATTCATGGGTGCAACAAGCTTTAATTCGGGAGTTTTTTCTTGCGTGATTTCTTCATTCACACGAAAGGCGTGCAGAAGCAGGTCCAAGTTGTAATCGGATTCGTGTTGTACAGCTTGGCTGCGGCGTTGGCGCAGACCACGATTTAAAAATAAGAAACTATGCCATTGAGATTTAACACCCGCACGCACCGGAACATTTTCCGCCCAAAGCGCATAGCTGACCCACCAGGGGGCTTGAAAACTCACGGCCACATCGGGTTTAAAGTCTTTTAAAAATGAACGTAAAGACTGGAGGGACGTCTTCCAATCTTCTTTGGAAAGCTCAAGGTACTTTCTTTTGGGGTCTGCATTGTCGGGAACAAATCCCAAACCTTTAGAGATCACCCAATGAACATCGCGGTCTTTTAAAAAAGAAACCTGATCAACACACATGGTGCAGATCAGGTCGCCAATTTTATCAAGTCGGATAAGAAGAACCTTTTTCACTTCTTAAGTGTATTCTTCCACAGAAGGGCAAGAGCAAATTAAGTTTCTGTCACCGTACGCATTATCCACGCGTCCAACAACAGGCCAGAACTTGTTCGTGCGCAACCACTCAACAGGGTAAACCGCTTCTTCGCGAGAGTACGGATGATTCCATTCAGGTTTCATCAACATCTGCGCCGTGTGCGGAGCATTTTTAAGAGCATTGTTTTCTTTATCGATCTTGCCCGTTTCAATCGCCGTGATCTCCTTACGGATAGTCACCATGGATTCAATGAAACGATCGAGTTCTTTTTTAGACTCAGACTCTGTCGGCTCGATCATCAAAGTTCCCGCAACCGGGAAGCTCATTGTCGGAGCATGGAAACCAAAGTCCATCAAACGTTTTGCAACGTCTGTCACGTCAACGCCCGAAGTTTTCTTAATCTCGCGCACGTCCACGATACATTCGTGAGCCACAAGACCGTTTTTACCTTTGTAAAGAACAGGGAAGTGAGCTTCCAATTTCTTCGCGATGTAGTTTGCACTCAAGATACTTACTAAAGTGGCTTTGCGAAGACCTTCGGCTCCCATCATTGTGATGTAAGCCCAAGAAATCGGAAGAATGCTGGCGCTGCCCCAAGGAGCGGACGTCGTTGCACTGATGCCAGTTTTAGGACCCGCTTCAGGAACCAAAGAGTGTGTCGGCAAGAAATCTTTCAAGTGAGCCGCAACACCGATAGGACCTACACCCGGACCGCCACCACCGTGAGGGATTGAGAATGTTTTATGCAAGTTCATGTGAGAAACGTCAGGTCCAAACACACCGGGACGGCACATGCCCACAAGAGCATTCATGTTAGCGCCATCCATGTAAACTTGTCCGCCGTTGTCGTGAACGATTTTACAAATCTCAACGATACCTTCTTCAAACACACCGTGAGTCGAAGGGTATGTGATCATAAGTGCTGCCAAGTTGTCGCGATGTTGTTCGGCTTTCGCTTTAAGATCGCTGACATCAACGTTCCCTTGATCGTCACACGCCACCACCACGACTTGCATATTCACAAGAGCCGCGGACGCTGGATTTGTTCCGTGTGCAGAAGATGGAATCAAGCAGATGTTACGGTGACCTTGACCACGAGATTGGTGGTACTTACGAATCACCAAAAGACCCGCGTATTCACCTTGAGAACCCGCATTCGGTTGCAAGCTCACAGCGGCAAAGCCGGTGATGTCGCAAAGTTTTTTCTCGAGGTCATGAATCATCTCGATTAAGCCCGCTGCTTGCGCTGTGGGCGCAAACGGGTGAAGCTTGCTGATTTCAGGCCATGAAACTGGTACAAGCTCTGTCGTCGCATTCAACTTCATCGTGCAAGATCCCAATGGAATCATCGAGTGAGTCAATGTGATGTCTTTGTTTTGCAAGTGATGGATGTAACGAAGCATCTCTGTTTCACTGTGATGAGAGTGGAACACTGGATGAGTCATGTAAGTTGAAGTGCGTGTCAGTTTCGCAGGCACTTCTACATCTTTCATCGCTTCATCGATAGATAGAGCCGAGAAAGGAGCGGCATTGCCACCATTGAAAGCGGCCCAGATCATCTCAACATCTTCTAAAGAAGTTGTTTCGTTCAAAGAAATACCCAGCTTGCCGTTACCGAAGTTACGGAAGTTCATCTGCATTTTTTCAGCTTGAGCAATGATCGCGGCTGCTTTGTCTGTCGTCACCGTCACAGTGTCGAAGAACGCATTCTTAGAAACATTCAAACCCAATTTGTTCAAACCTTCAGCCAAGATGCCAGTCAAGCGCTGAACACGAAGAGCGATCTTTTTAAGACCTTCTGGTCCGTGGTAAACCGCATACATCGAAGCCATATTCGCTAGCAACACTTGCGCTGTACAAATATTCGAAGTCGCTTTTTCACGGCGGATGTGCTGTTCACGAGTTTGCAAAGCCAAACGCAAAGCCATTTTACCTTGAGAGTCTACACTGACACCCACAAGACGACCTGGCATCAAACGTTTGTAAGCATCTTTTGTTGCCAAGAACCCTGCGTGAGGGCCACCGAATCCAAGTGGTACACCAAAGCGTTGTGAGTTACCCACAACCATGTCAGCGCCCCACTCACCCGGAGGAGTTAACAAAGTCATCGCCAATAAATCAACCGATGCTGTGACGAGAGCGCCATGGTCTTTGTACTTTTTAGTAAGATCTGCGTAGTCTTCAACCACACCGCTTGTATTTGGATACTGGAAGAACACGCCGAAAACAGGTTTTGCAAAATCATATTTCGCTGGATCCATCACGATCATCTCAAAGCCCAGAGGCTCTGCGCGCGTGCCCATAACTTCGATCACATGAGGGTGCATCTCAGGTGATACGATGAAAGCATTTGCTTTGTTTTTGCAAAGAGAGTGCGCCATGAACATCGCTTCGGCGGCGGCTGTTCCTTCATCAAGCAAAGAGGCATTTGAAATTTCCATACCGGAAAGATCGCTGATCATAGTTTGGAAATTCAAAAGAGCTTCCAAGCGACCTTGCGAGATTTCTGGTTGATAAGGAGTGTACGCCGTATACCAAACAGGGTTTTCAAAGATGTTTCTTTGAATCACTGTCGGTGTGATTGTGTCGTGATAGCCCATGCCGATGTAATTTTTGAAAACTTTGTTTTTTGAAACCATTTGTTTCAAATGATTCAAAAGACCGTATTCAGAAATTCCCGGACCCACATCGGCGTAATTGTGCTGAGTGCGAATCTGTTGAGGAATAACTTTGTCAGCCATTTGATCCAAAGAATTAAAACCTAAAGTTTTAAGCATCTCGTGGATGTCTGAATCAGTGGGACCAATGTGACGGGGGATAAATTCGTTCTTAGAAGAAAGATCGGCAATTTTCATGTGCACCTCTATAACGCCGTCGAGACTAGCACAGGCCCCCTTAGGAATGAACGATTTGTAAGGGGAGCACTGGGGCTAATGCAAGGCGAAATGGGTGTATTTTACGCTAGTTTTGTCGAAGCCGCTCGTCTTTTCTGACCTCTCTGAAAAAGCAGGGTCGCACCTAAGCAAAAACCCAGACCGCCCAAGGAAACGGCAGGCCATCGGCCTAAGCTCCATAGCAGAGAACCAATATATGAGCCTAGAGCGCCACCGACGAAATAGCTGAAGATGTAAATCGAGCTTAAACGTGAGCGAGCTTCAGCGGAGACTTCGAACATGCGAGTTTGGTTTGAAATATGGGCTACCTGAATGCCCAAATCCAGAATAAGAACTCCTAGGATTACGCCGACGACGGCCGTAGATGAAACCGCTAAAATCGCAAATGCCGCCATTGCGCAGTAAAGACCTAAGCGGATGGTCGCTGCGGGTCCTTTTTTATCGGCATAGCGTCCTGCTAAAGGCGCAGCAAAGGCACCAATCATTCCCAAAGCACCAAAAAGACCGATGGTTTGCGGCGTGTATCTGAAAGGCTCGCCTTCAAGCAAGAATGTCAAAGTGGTCCAAAAAGCTGAAAACGATCCAAAAAGAATCGCGCCCATCAAGGCCGCTTCGCGAACTGTCGCATGCGTTTTTACTAAATCCCAAGTGGAAGAAAGCAGTGCTTTGTAAGTGCCGTGGAAGTGAGACTCTGCTGCAGGTAAAGCCCATTGAGTGATGATGGCTAAGATCAGATTCACCGAACCTGCGAAAATGAAAACCATCTTCCAGCCAAAATTTTCTGCCACAAATCCCGCTAAAGTTCGCGCCATTAAGGAGCCAATCAGAATTCCTGACAGCACAATACCGACGATACGTCCTCGCTCTTCAGGCTTTGCTAAATTTGCTGAAAACGAAATCAACACTGTCGCTGAGACATTGAAGAATCCCATGATGAAGCTAAGAATACCCAAAGTTAAAATGTTGGGACTGACGGCTAAAGAGATCGCAAAAAGTCCCGCGACCATCATACTTGCTTGCATCAGACGACGTCGTTCGACCATGTCACCAAGCGGTACAAGAAACAAAATTCCCAAAGCGTACCCGATCAGGGTGAAAGCCGGCACCATTGAGACAGACTTCTCACTCACCGCGAATTCACGCGCTAACATTCCTAGTAAAGGTTGATTGTAGTAGAGGTTGCTGACGACAAGAGCGCAAGCAACGAACATGAAGGATACTTGAAATCGAGAAAGACCTTGGCCCATCTCTTGGTGTTAATCCATATTCAGAAGAAGAACAAGCTAGATTCCCAATTCAGAATGACATTCGGAAATGACTTGCTTACGAGATTTTAAACCTCGCTCGCAGGAGCGAGTAAGTTCACGCAGGATTTTCAGTTTCTCGTTATCTTGTTTCGCTGTTTCAATGCGATCTGAAAACGAAGTCGCCTCTTTAAGGACGGCAGTTTGAAGTTGCACTGCCAACGCGAGTTTTTGTGTGGTTGTCTCTGCATTGGCCGCTTCAATTTGCGAAAGAACATTACGGAAAGAAACGGGAAAAAGAGCCGAAAGCAAGCCGACTTCTTCTAGCTTCACTCGGAAAATAGGATCGGTAAAGGCGCGGGCGCCTTCGTTTTTATAGTAATGTACTAAGTACTGTGTGCGCTCATTCGTTAAACGCTCTCGATCCATGTAAGAAGGATTGCAAAGCACCGAGCAGATCTCAGGCATGTTTTTTTGTGCAATGGAAGAAGCTAGTTCGTCAAAAAGATTTAACTCTGTCACATAGTTATGACCAATGTGAGTGAGTTCTCGAAGATTGGGATTCACATCGGTATTTTTGCCTTCGCCATCTAAAGGCAATGTCGGCATCATGGTCGCTTTGGCGACAGGCATTTTTTTAGAAGACTTCAACGGCTCGGGACGGGTGGCTTTACTCAGTTGATCGATGGCTAAGTAAGACAAAGCCGTGACGCTAAGAAGGGCGCAGGTGATCGCACCCAATACAAAGAACAAAACATATTTTAAAAGCCGTTTTACAAAGCGCATGGCATCTTGAAACTAACAGAAGGGGACAGGGCTGTCAGCACAGACCACGACCTGCGTAGAGACTTTTTAGCTGGCAAAGACTTTCGAACAGCGCTGAAAGAATTTTTCCTCTGGCGAAAGGCGGTTCTTTTTAAAGTATTCAAACATGTCCTTGAAATAATCGTTGTAAAAAGGATCCATCAAACCACCGGGCTTTATGTTGTACTCCCAAGCACTAGGCCCGATTTTATTCGCTTCCGTTACAAACATACGAAGTTTTCCGTCGGTCGAGTAGCCTTGAAATTTCTTAAACCATTCTTCCAGAGGAACGGGTCTGCCGATAAAGTTATCGACTGCATACCATCCCGCATGATCATTAGCTTTTACGATAGTCGTGACGTGAAACTGCCAATCAATTGTTCCCGTACGCATAGGCCCGACAACGAACACTTTTTTGATAGAATCTTTCGCAACACCATGACGAAGCAGTTCTAAGTGGGCATAGAGCGCGCGACCAAAACAAAAACCTACAATGCCTTTCGGATCATATTTTCTGCCCGCGCTAAAACCAGTGACTTCGTTAAGATTGATTTTTTGAATGATACTCTGCGCTTGTTCAGAAGTGATCCCATCCACACGATGTTGGGTGGTGGGTTTAAAGTTATTGATTTCATCAATGAGACGGCGGTTGTTTTCAGCAATATCCTGACCATTGTTAAGTTCCTGACCGCGCATAGAATAAAGGTCCGCACGGATATTCATTTCATTCCAGCTAGCCGCTTGAACGCGGGCGGCATAAGCCAGAGCAAACGCAATAGCGCAAATATATAAGCCCTGTTTTTTAAGCTTCAACGCCGACCTTTTCATAATACCCAGAACCAAAGCAATTCCTTCGCCGCCAGGAAGGGGGCAGAGCTGAAAATTGGGGGATTTAGAGGGAAAAAATAGGCTAAGCTTTAACCACAGAGACCATCTTTGGCGCCATTAAAGGGTTTGGGACCAATAAAAAAAAAGGAAGGCTTTCGGCCTTCCTTTTTCATCTTAGAATTCGCTAAAAAACGATTAAGCTTTTTTAGTCGTTTTCTTTGTGGTCTTGCGAGCAGCTGGTTTGGAAGCGGCTTTTTTAGTTGTCGCTTTTGCAGCTTTCTTCGTCGTCGTTTTTTTCGAAGAAGATTTTTTCATCGTTTTGTTGAAAAGAGATTTTTCAAGCTTCGCCTTTTGAGCAACGGCTTTCTTTTTGTAAGCCGCGATGTTTTTTTCCAAATCATCGGCAGACTTTTTCAATTTCGCGATTGTTGTGTTCACTTCTTTTTCGATTTTCGCTTCGGAAGTGCTCAATACTTTTACGATCTCTTGATACTTTTTCCAAGCAAGTTCGATTTGCTCTTCTTTCTTTTGATCGAAAGTTTTTTTAAGCTCAGACTCTTTCTTTTTGATTTCGTCGTTCAGCTTTTGGAAGTTTTCAAGAAGGTTTTGAACGCCTTTGTTAGCAGAGATATTTTCCAAAATTTTTTGAAATGAAGCTGTAGCCACCAGAGTCTCCTTTGTTAAGACCTAACATACACCTCGAAGGGGCGAATTAAAAGCCCCTTGGGACTATTTTGACGTAAAATTAATAGTTTCTAACCAAACTTCGCGTTGAGCAGAAAACTGCCCTGGGAATTTCTCAAGACCCTTTTCGCGGGCTTTCATGGCGTATTCGGTCATGTAAACCTTCATCGCTTCTTCGTCTTTCATCGAATAGATGATCTTGATGTCTTTGCTGGAAGCTTCTAAATTTCCACCCTTGCGCAGACATAGTTCGGCCCCCAGAAAGCCCGGCAACGCCAGCATCTCTGGAATGTGTTCGTTTTTAAGCCAGTCTACGTACTCAGAATACACTTCGTGACGAACCATCACGTGAACAAGGTATTTAACCATCGAATAACCCCTACAAGGTAAATTTGAAGTCCTTGATTAGCATACCGGGAACCTTTTTTCCACCGAAAGCACGGCTTTCATAGGTTGAAACCATCGGATCGACAGCCTGGAAGTCGGTTACGGCTAAAAGATTTTCCCCTAAGCAGTCATAAAGGCTTTCATCAAAACGCAAATCCGCGATCGGAGCCACGATTTCGCCGTTTTCCACCCAGAAACACGCATAGCGAGTCATACCCGTGATTCGAGCATTCATTCTATCCGACCAATTCAAGTAATGGAGGTTGGAAAGGTAAAGGCCCGTGCCTAGTTCTTTTAAGATGTCTTGTTCTTTCAAAGAGCCGGGCAAAATCTCCATTGCACGTGGATATTCCCCACCGTCAGCTCCATTGGCCTCCACCGAGTATTCTTTCGCCGAACGAGTGCTGGTCATAAAGCTTTGCAATTGACCTTTTTGAATCACGTTCAAAGTTTCCGGAGCCAATTCTCCCAAACCGTTAAATCGGTGAGTCAAACCCATGGCGAAGTTTTCACGGACAGAAAAGAGCGAAGACAAAGACTTCTCTTTATCCGCCAGTTTTTGCAAAGCACTGTTACCCTGTTTATAAGCCGAGAAGCTTAAAGCCCCCCAAGAAAACATCGAAGCCATTTCAGCCACGGCGCCTGGAGCAAGGTAAGTGCGATAAGCCCCTGGAGCTAAAGTCTTTTTGGGACGATCCATCAGGCTTAACTGATTTTTACTTTGCGCGAGGTTTGCTTCGAATTCCTTCTGATTCCAATGAGTGCCAGCGTAGACTGACTTCACGGCTTTTTCGCCCAGGTATAGCGAATAATCCATAAAGAAGTTTTCCGTCGCAAACCAATGACTTTGGCCTTTGGAGTTTTTATTGGCCGAAATCAAAGGACCCGCGCAATAAAGACCCGCAAGGTCTACTCCCGCGGCCGGTGCTGTGATAGCAGCAACAACGGATTCTTCAGAAAGCAAGGCGCCCTTGAAAGTACTGTCGCTGACGCCATTATTTTTCAAAGGCACTTGATAAGGATCTTCAGGAAGAAGTGCGCACTCTTTGCGAGCTTCCGCCAACCATTGATCCGCGCGTTTTTTATCCTCGGTTTCATCACCAGTGATCGAGAAACTAAAAGAAGCCGTCTTGCCATCTTTTTGCAGAAGCAGACTTAAAGTTCTTTGTTCCACGGTTGTATTCTGGCGAACTTTGTTGCCGTTAAAGCGAATGAACACCGATTCTTCGGCGTGAAGGTTGACGTTGGCTTCTTCGCCGGCTTGCAAGTTTCCAAGAATATAGTCAGCAACTGTATTGAAGGATTTTTTTGTAATTTCTGTAAAATTCATAATCAACCTTCCTAAGCGCCAAACACTTCAACGTTAGAGAATAAGCAATACGGAGTCGTGTGACCCACGCGAATCACTTGATTGGGTTCACCTTTACCGCAGAACGGAGACCCGTAAGTTTCACGATTTTCACTGACGGCTTTCAAACCATTCCAGAACTTCACGGTCGTGCCGCGATAATTTGGATTTTTCAAAGTCTTCGTGATCTTTCCATTTTCGATCAACTTTGCGTACTCGCAACCGAATTGGAATTTGTTGCGGTAATCATCAATCGACCAAGATTTATTCGCCATCATGAAAACACCGCGTTCGATGGACGCGATCATATCTTGAAACTTGGTTGTTCCAGGTTCTAAGTTGATATTCGCCATACGATCAATCGGAGCACGATTCCAAGAAGAAGAACGGAAGTTCGCAACCCCTGGAAGATTCAAACGTGCTTGAGACTCCAAACCGCCCAATCCACGAACAAGCACTCCATCTTTGATCAAAAATTCTTTCGTCGCTTTCAAGCCGGAATCATCGAAGGCATAAGAAGCCATCGCATCGGCAATCGTCGGATCGAAAGTCACGTTCATTAGTTTTGAACCGTACTGAAGGTTTCCGAAGTCTTCAGGCTTTACGAAGCTCCAGCCAGCATAGTTGCGCTCATCACCCAAGATGCGATCATACTCAAGTGGATGACCGATGGACTCATGCACTTGCAACGTCATCTGATCTGGAGCTAGAAGCAAATCCATCGCTTCGTCAGGACAGTTGTCGGCAGAGAGAAGTTCTAAAGACTCTTCCGCAATGCGTTTGCTGCGAGATAAAATATCGGCGCGATCGAACACTTCCGCACCCACTTGGAAACATCGAGCAAGACCGCCGTTATCAGAACGAGTTTGTGTTTCGCCAGGTCCGCCCGACGTTGCAGAAAAGTCCGTGCTAACGATGGAAAAATTTTGTTGGACTTCAGAACCTGAAGAGTTCACGACGTGGAAGGACGTTTCAACAATCATTGTGCCCGCAGAACGGCTGATGATTTTGTCAGACACTTTCATCGCCTTGGTCGCATCCACAAAAATATCGGTAATTTCTTTTGCCGATAAAGAATCGATCGGGCGAATCACCGGAGAAGAATAAATACCTTTGGCTTGAGGGCGTTGAGCTGTGGTGAAGTTATGAACCTTCTGAGAAGATCCTGACCTGGCCATCGCAACGGCTTTTCCTAGAGCTCTTTTGATACCAGACTCTGTCAGATCACTTGTTCCCGCAAAACCGAAGTGACCATTCACCAAAACTTCAACCATCACACCTTGATCAAAGTAGACAGAATTGCCGTCGATTTTTTCATCGCGGACACGACGGTGTGTGGTTTTTTCAGTGACCTGACGTAAACTGACCCAGTCCGCATCGGACTTCACCTGGTTGAGGGTTCTTTGCAAATCGAGCATTATGAGCTCCTTTCCTCAATGTAATTCAACAGTTGAAATAATTGATGCTACTTGAAAAAACAATCCTGAAACGTCCGATTGTTAAAAGTCGCACTGAGTAATACCGAGGGAAAGCCTCGCAGGACTCGGTAGCAAAATTTCCTGGCAAGCACTTTGCTTTATAGATCTGGCAGGAGGGAGCTGGTGTCATTAAGACCCAGCAGAAAAAGGCGAAGTTTATGAGAATCGTACTAGCATTTCTATCCACAATGATTATCGCGATGTTTACTTACCTTGTACCGGCTCACGCGGCAGTTTCTTCGGTTCCGTCATGCACAATGGCGAGCGAAGGGATCTTCCAGGGCTTGTGGGTGAAGCACCGGATTTATGTGAACGAAGATGTGGTTTATGGTGCGAACGATATGAATTCGATTCTAGCTCAACTTGAAAACTTGCGCAGCGAGGGCCTTTGCCGCTAAAGTGGCAGGGCTTTGACAAGAAAAGACTATCTCAACCTTATTTGGAAATCTTATCCCGCGATGCCGTCTGGTGCTCAGGCGGCTGGGCGCATCTACAAGATCGAAAAAGACGGGGAGTCGCTCAAGCTGACTCTGTCCCGCGATAATAAAATCCATAAAATTGAATTTGCCAAAGCTCCAGAACATTCGGAATTTTTGCTTGAAGGGGATTTAGTCGCCGTCGTATCGGCCACACAAATCGTGCTCTTAGCGCCGCAAAAAGCACCTCTACCGAAGCGAATTTTCAATAAGGACCTGCTGGCAAGTTGGTCTGAGTATCTGCAAGGGATTAAGGACTTTTTCACTCAGGAAGAGTTTTTAGAACTAAAAACGCCATCTTTAGTAGCCTGTCCCGGTACGGAACCCAGCCTGGATGTTTTTTCGACTGTTTTGCAAGTCGGATCCCGCAAAGAAAAGCTGTACCTTCCTACCAGTCCTGAGCTTCATTTGAAAAAAGCTTTAGCCTTAGGGGCTGAAAAGATTTTCGAAATCGCTCCTTGTTTTCGCAATGGTGAAATCACCGAAAGACACCAGCCCGAATTTTTAATGCTGGAGTGGTATCGTGCTTATGACAATCTTTCCACGATTAAAATAGACGTGGAAAAGCTGGTGGTTTTTCTAGCAAAAAAATTAAAAGTCGAAGCTCCCAAAAAAGTGCGCAGCGTGAGCATCGCGGAGCTTTTTAAGCACTACTGTGACTTTGATTTGCAGCCAGACACGACGAAAGGAGCACTTAAATCTCTCGCGACAAAGCTTGGCGTTGATGTGCGAAGTGCCGAAAGTATCGACGACTATTTCTTCCTTATCTTTATGGAAAAAATTGAGTCGGTGCTGCCAGCAAATGAGCTTATCTTCGTCGAAAAATATCCTCCTTATCAGGCGGCTCTAGCCCGCCTTACGGAAGACGGCTGGGGGGATCGCTTTGAGGTGTATTGGAAGGGTTTAGAACTTGCCAATGCCTTTCATGAACTTAACGACCCAGGCATTCAGCGCCTGCGCTCGAACGAGGATCTTGAAAAAAAGAAGGACATGGGGAAAGAAGTCGTGACTCTGGATGAAGAGTTCTTTCAGTGCTTAGAAGCGGGGATGCCGCCTTCGGGGGGAATCGCCTTAGGTCTAGAAAGACTTTTCATGGCATTGATCGGCCTCTCTGACATCACAAATGTTAGGGTCTTTTCAAAATCGTAAGATTCAAATCGGCTTTACGAGCTGCTTAACAAAGTCCGTTTCATCATGAGATTCACGCGGAACTTTGTGGAGTATTATCATATTATAGTTAAGAAAAAATCGTAAGGGGTGCTGAGGACTGTTCCGAAAAGTGTATCATGGAACAGCAAACGGTACGTAAAGGATTGTTTTTCTTTGCGCTTTTGTTTTTATCAAAAGCGGTCGCGACGCCCACGACTTTGAATTATCAAGGTCGCATTCTTAAGTCTGACGGAACGCCGTTAGAATATAACAACGTGAGCTTTGCATTTGAAATCACGAATGTCTCTGGAACTTGTGTCTATTATCGTGAACAGCGTAATGCCGTGAATATGCAAGGTTCGAAGGGTGTCTTCGATGTTCCCATCGGTGAAGGTACTAAACTTTTTCCATCAACAGCCAGTTATTCTTTAAGAGACGCTTTCAACAATTCCGTCACACATGATTGTGATGGCGGTACGACTTATACGCCTTCTTTAGATGAAGTGCGTGTCTTGCGCGTACAATTTCATGATGGCGCTGGCTGGAAGGCGATTACTCCCAACAACACGATTCGCTCTGTGCCTTTTGCGAACTATTCTTATTCCGCAGCGAAGCTCGGCGACAAGCTTCCTTCGGACTTCGTTTTAAAAACCAGTGTGACCTCGTGTCTGCCGGGGCAGTACCTGACCTTTGATGGCGCCAGCTTCGCCTGTCAGAATGATGCCGGGGGAGCAGGCATGGTTTCTGACGTCAACGTCACCGCTCCGCTCACAAAAGGCGGAACGGCTTCGGTTCCTGTGCTGGGTATTTCCGTGGGTACGACGGCGGGAACGGTGGCAGCCGGGAATGATGCACGCTTCACAGATGCGCGTCCTCCAACAGGAACTGCAAGTGGAGATTTAAGCGGTTTGTATCCAAATCCTTCTGTTGCAAAACTTCAGGGTGTCGCTGTCTCTTCGACGGCGCCGACCTCAGGACATTTTTTAAAATATGACGGTGCTCAGTGGTTGAGTTCGGCGATCGTTATCAGTGACGTGACGAATCTGTCAGCCACTTTAGGAACATATCTGACGACGTCGGCTTTCAATTCGGCGGTGGGAAGTGCCAACTGTGCGGCTCATCAAACTCCTTATTGGAATTCTGTTTCCGGGTCCTTCCAATGTCAGTCGATCAACGTCTCCGTTGCGGGCGATGTGAGCGGAATGATTGGCGCTGTGACCGTTAACAAAATCAAAGGCGTGGACGTGGATACGACTGGTTTAACCACCGGTCAGGTTTTGAAATACGATGGGACGAAATGGGCGCCTGCGAGTGATTCGAACGCAGGGGGTACGGTTACGAATATCGCCACGGGCACGGGTTTAACCGGCGGCCCGATTACTTCGACGGGAACTATTTCGCTTGCGAACACGGCAGTGACTGCCGGATCTTACACGCGAGGGAATTTCACAGTCGATGCTCAAGGTCGGTTGACTGCCGCTTCTAACGGATCCGCCGTTAATCTTGCGACAGAAGTCACAGGAACTCTGCCGATTGCGAATGGCGGCACAGGACAAACGACAGCGGTCGCAGCGTTTAATGCGCTTTCTCCTTTGGCAGCGAAAGGGGATGTCGTTGTTAACGATGGAACGAATGACATTCGTCTTGCCGTAGGTACGAATGGACAAGTTCTTTCTGCGAATTCTGCGCAGCCTTCGGGACTTCAGTGGGTGACGCCGACAAATGGAACTGTGACGAATGTCACGGGAACGGCTCCGATCGTTGTTGCAACGGGATCGTCGACACCTGCGATTTCAATTACTGATGCATCGACCTCTGCAAAAGGCGCGGTGCAAATTGGGGCTGGTATCGCGGTTTCATCTGGAACTATCAGCGCGGATCCTGCGAACTTTCCGGCCGCTGTTCCTGTGAGTAAAGGCGGTACGGGCGTAACATCGCTGACCGCAAATCGTCTTATCGCTTCGAACGGTACGGGCGCCGCTTTGACAACATTTAGCTGCGCGGTCGGACAGCTTGTCAGTTTCGATGCGACGGGATTGATGACCTGTTCGTCATTCACGACCGGCTCGGTTTTCCTGAATGGAGGAAACAGTTTCGGAGCCGCAGCGACATTAGGAACGAACGATGCTTACAATCTCGCTTTTAAAACGAGCAATACTGAGCGTATGACAATCAAGAGTGATGGTAACGTCGGTATCGGCGTGACAAATCCCACGGCGAATTTACATGTTTCAGGGGCGAGCGCGGTGGCGCGTGTTTCGGCCAGTGGTTTAAATGAAGACGCAACTCTACAAATCAATAATGGCGCTGAAAATACGGGCTTTGCGCTGACTCGTTCAGACACGAATAATGCTTTACAAATCAACTATGAATCACCGATTGGCACCGTTTCGAAACAAGCGATGTCCATTGCGAGTACGGGATATGTGGGTATTGGAACTTCGACGCCAACTTCGGGTCTGACCTTGGTGAACAATGCTGTGGGCGACGCGAATGATGATATCAATATTCAGACCTATTCCGACACGAATACGCCATCATTGATCTTAACAAGATACCGTGGCAACGCTACGACACCGACGCCCCTGGCTTTAGGAAATATCGGAAGTCTTTTGGTTCGCGGTTACAATGGTTCGACTCTTATGGAGGCGGGAAGTATTCGTTTCGCGGCAGAGGAAGCCTGGACGGCCACGACGACAACCAACAATGCCGCTTTGACTTTCCATAGTGCTACGGATGGAAGTTCGACGGAAAAAATGCGAATCGCTTCTAGTGGAAACGTGGGTATTGGTCTCACTGCGCCTTTAGCCACTTTGCATGTCGGCGGCAATATAAAGCTGGGCCCTGTAAATCCCGCAAATACCGGGACACTGCCAAACTACGGAAACTTTCTGTATTTCCACGGCGGACCCGCGCCCGCAACTTCAGACAGTGACGTCACCGATCCTCTTTGGATGGCTCGTTATAATATTGCGGCCGATCAATCCGAGCTGCGTGTGAATTTCTCGGATAACAATCAAGTTCAGGATGCTTTCTCTGTCGGTTACACGAGTGCTGGCGTTTTCAATCAATTGCTGCGTGTGCAAGGTGATGGCAAGGTGGGAATTGGTGATGCGACTCCCTCATTCAAACTCGATGTTGCCGGGGAAATCGCCGCTCGTAATGGTCCGGGCACTGTGATTTACATGGGCGGTGACGCAAGTGCGGATCTTGAAATCGGAACGACAAGCACGGCGCAGAACTCGCTCGTATTTTACAATCGTGGTGGTGGTTACGCGATGGACATTCAAGCGCGTAATATTACGTATGCGGGATCGCTCAATCCTTCGGATCGCCGTTTGAAGAAAGACATTCAGCCTTTGCATTTTTCCCTCGAAAAAATCTTGAAAGTCGAAGGGGTGAGTTACTACTGGAAAGAGCCGCTCCAGTATTCCGAAGGCTTGCAACGAGGAGTGATCGCTCAACAAGTGGAAGAGATTTATCCTGATCTTGTAAAGACGGACAAAAAGGGCCTAAAAAAAGTGAACTATTTGGGCTTTATTTCGCCGATGATTGAAGCGCTCAAAGAGTTTTATACTCTTTGGTACAACGACAGCCAAGAATTGCACAAAGAACTGGACGAACAAAAAAGAAAAATGGCTTCACTTGAAGAGACGAATAAAAAATTAGAAGAGCGGAATAAGGCCTTGGAAAAACGCCTGCAAATAATTGAATCCAAGCTCGGAAAGTAAAAAAGTACTGATTCTCTCCCCATTCGCGAGGTCCCTGAGACTTTTTCACAGCCGTTCTTGGAAATTCCACGGTTTAACCGGTAAAAATAACAAACAACGCAAACCTGACTTTGAAAGCCAGGTTTTCTTTTATAAAACCTCAGCATCTTTTTAAATAAACACCGCAAAGAGGTTTTCGATGAAGAAGCTTGTTCTCGCTTTATTAGTTTTATCTGCAGCTCCTGCCCATGCTGGAAAAATGAAAGCTATCTGGGAAATGACGAATGAAAGCGTCTTGTCTGAGTTGGGCTTTGATGAAGGCATCGTGGCTATCGAAGGTCACAAGTTTTTGCAAATTCCGAATGCGGATTTAGCCGTGCAAACTCAGGTGCGTGGTTACTATCGCACTCGTGGCGAAGTGCCTCTTTTTTCTTGTGTTACTTATTTTGTAAAGTTTGAAAGCTTCTATGAAGTGACTCACTCCGAGTGTGAAAAAGCGAAGTAATCGGGAATAAAAAAAGGGGCTTCAAGCCCCTTTTTATTTAGCCTTTTTTAGGCCCGTTGTTAATGTCCTCTTTAAGTTCTTTTCCGACTTTGAAGAATGGAAGTTTCTTTTCTTCCACATTGATGATTTCACCCGTGCGCGGATTGCGTCCTTTATAGGCGCCATATTGGCGATTCACAAATGAACCAAAACCACGGATTTCAATACGGTCATCACGCATCAATGCTTCAACCATAGAGTCAAAAATGGTGTTCACAACCGTCTCGGCTTTAACACGGGTGATACCCGCTTTTTCAGAAATCAAATTAATCAAATCCGCTTTTGTCATCGTCGGCTTTCCTAAAGGGCTCAGCTTAAAGTATTGATAACACTCTCGATTATACAGATATGAAGTGCTGTGACATCAAAATTCAAGCATTTAACTCAATGCTTCTTATACAGACCCGTATTGATCAGGATTTTACGATAGGCATCAAGCGTCGCCTGGACCATTTTAGGCGTGTCAAAAAGGTCGACTACTTTTTGGCGTGCTCGATCGCCGATCTCGTCAGCAGGCATGGTTCCAGAGAAAATTTCGACCAAAAGATTACTCATGGAGTCCACATCGGCCGGGCGAAGCAAAAATCCATCGCGCCCATCTTCAATAATGTTGGCAATCGGGGACACTTCCGAACCCAAAACCACCTTTTTTTGCGCCATGGCCTCTAAAGTCGTCGGTTCAAAGCCTGTCGTTCTAGACCCCATGTTGATGAAAACATCACCTAAAACAATATAGTCTTCGATCTCAGCGGCAGGAACAGCGCCAGGCATAACCACACGATTGCCTAAAGCGTGATTTAGAACCTGGTATTCAATGTCTTTAAATTTGGGACCATTTCCGATAACGATCAAATAGCTGTTGGGCTTTTTGATCGCAACCTTTTCAAAGGCCTTTAAAAGAGGTGTGAGCTCTTGGGCCTGAGTCATATCCGACAATGTCACGGCCACATGCGCGTTTTCAGGAATTCCCAATTTTTTACGAAGCTCGTAAGACTTTTCTTTCGGTGTCAGGTCACCCAGTTCAATTCCATAGGGAACCGTGTAGGTGTGGAAATCCGGGTAAAGATAATATCTTTCCAGAATGATTCTTTGCTCGGGATTGGTAACAAAGATTCCATCGGCTGTGGAAAGCAAGCGTCGATCGCCGCCATAGTAAGTGGTCAGGAATTTATAAGTCGTCGCGATGGCCGTTGAAAGCATACTTCCCAAAGTGTCCTGCTTCATCGCACGAATCGCAAAGAGCTGCGACATCTGAGTCGCTTCCACGTCATAGGCCACGGCGACTTTTAAATCGTCTTTGCGACTGCCAATGCGGTAACCTGATTTATCAATGCTATGAACCAAGTGAAACGGATCTTCTTTATGAAGCTGCATGAAGCGTTGGCGAACCGCCATTTGAAAGCTCATGTGCGAAAGATTTTTTGCACCTTCATGCAGGAAGAGCACGCGAACACCATCGCGCACGACTTCAGGCTTTTTCAGAGGAGAACTTGCCGCTAAAACTGTGACCTTATGACCTTCTTTTGCAAGGCCTCTTGCGATCGGCCACAAAAAACCATGATCTGTCGCGCGACTTAAAATCGGAAAGCGATGCGAAGTCAGGCAGATATTTAAGGTTTCAGGCAAACGAGGTTTGTTGAGCATAAGCTCATCTTAAATGATTTAAAGCCCGATTGTACAGACGATTGAGTTCATTCAATGATGAATCAATCAGGTGACGGTCTTCTGCCAGCTGTTCAGACAGGCTTTCGGGGACACGCAAGTGAGGTTTTGCTAAGAGCTTCACCAGATCCGCATGAATATGGTCGTGATTTAAGATCCAGCAATTAACTGTGTTCTTCCAAAGATCCGAATGCACGCTAGATTGTTTAGAATCTAAAATCAAAACCGCATGAGAATGGATGGCTTTCATATAGAAATCCGTCATCTCAATCGGTGTGAATCCCTGGCCGGCCAGCATTACAGCCGTACTTTTTTCTAGAAGTTGGCGACCAGCTTGAGGGCTGAGGCTTCCTGTCACCGTCCAGTTGTGCCCGCACTGAAATTCATCCATCCACCCGGCGAACTTCTTACGATCACGAAGACTCCAGTGCGAATAGCTTCCCCAAAGAACGACTTTGTACTTTTGAGCCATCGTACGAATGCGCACGAAGTTTTCCGATTCTGGGTCAAAGTGAGTCTCGCGGAAGGGAATGACCACATAAGGTCGGGTTTCCAGCGCCTGGAAAAACTGCTCTTCGATATCTTCATGAAAGACATTCACGGCAAATTCAGATTTCAAATCCAAAACCGGAGGTAAAATCCCGCGTCCTTGACGAGGAGAACGCACATTCAATCCACGCAATTGCCCTAAGGCTTCCACCGTTGGACACGTGATAATGTCGCTTTCTTCCACTAAGTAACGAACCGGATTGCGGCGATTTAAACCGCGACGAATATTCAATAAAGAAGTCGTAAGAACACAAGAAGGATGAGATTTCGCAAATGTCGAAAGAATCATCTGCGCTGGATTCATTTGATCTTCATCTAAAAGAACATGCAAGATTTGCGGGTGCAGTCCAAAAAGGCCCGGAATGATGCGAAAGCCTTCAAGCACGCTCCAGCTTTTGAAGTACCCCATGAATTCAATACCGGTTGTATCTTCCGGAGGAACTTCACCATAACTCGTAAGCAGAACCACTTCATGCTGCTGACTTTTTAAAGCTTGCGCCAGCTGCCACGAAGTTGCGTTCACATGTTTGCTTACGAGGATTATTTTCGCCATTCAAGTCCTAAAGCTTTGTAGATCTTGTGCAGGATCTTGCGATTGGCCTCTGGGATATTGCGATGTTTGAGCTCTTCTGGATGGATCCACTCTAGCATCATATGGTGCTTAGCCCGAGGTTCGCCTTTCCAGTATAGGATTTCATAAAATAATATGAGAATCCCTACATCTCCATAAGAGTGTGTACAAGCAAGTTTCAGCTCGCCCACTTCGGCTTCAATACCCAACTCTTCATTAAGCTCGCGCGAAAGAGCGTCTTCAGGTGTCTCACCATTTTCGATTTTACCGCCAGGGAATTCCCATTGACCGGCAAGGGAGTTATTTTCAGGACGCTGACCGACTAAAATTTTGCCATCTTTGCGCAAAAAACCCGCGACAACTGGAATCCAGTGACCTTTGCGGATCTTGGATTTTTTGGGTTTAGTTTCAATAGCGCTATCGTCCGTCATTATACCTTCTAGCTACATCATGGAAAAAGTTCGGTCCATGAAACACAAGTGCACTATAAATTTGAACAAGATCTGCGCCCATTTGCAATCTTTCAAAGACATCTTCAGGAGTTAATATGCCCCCAACGCTGACCAAAAGCAGTCCTTCGCGTTTTTTGCCTAAACTTTCAACAGCCACTTTCAAGGCTCGTTGAGACAGATCTTTTAAAGGTGCACCTGAAAGACCCCCTTCTTCAGGGAAGTGACAGCCGGCAGGACGTGAAAGAGTCGTGTTTGTTAGCACAAAACCATCAACGCCTAAGTCCTGACAATTCAAAACAGTTTCCGCTAAAGCCTCATCGCCCATGTCGGGTGAAAGTTTGACCAACACCGGAGTGGGCTCAAAGTGGGAAACGCGATCGACAATAGGGCCGATTAAAGAGCGCAGATTTTCTTTGTTCTGAAGATCTCGAAGTCCCTTGGTGTTGGGGCTAGAGATATTCACAACAAAAGCATCTGCAAACGGACGGAATTTATCGACCAAAAATAAATAATCTAAAACCGCTTGGTTGTTAGGAGTGTAGCGATTCTTTCCGATGTTCACAAAGATCGGTGTGCGATAGTTCGGAGCATAGTACGTCAGATTGTAGAAAGTCTCTTCGGCTCCTTCGCTCGGAAAACCCATCTTGTTCCACATCGCTCGAAGCTTTACATCGCGATCTAAAATTTTACCGGGATTCGGTGTCTGCGGCAGGGGAGTGACCGTGCCCACCTCAACGAAACCACAGCCGAGCGACCACCATTCTTTCAGGTGTTCCGCGTTTTTATCAACGCCGCCAGCAATGCCTAGAGGATTTTTGAAATGAAGATCACGCCAAGTGAAGCTTTTCCATTCGGGCGTTTTTCTTCCATGAATCAAAGAGTAGAGAGGTAAACCCCAAGAGCTCAGATCGTGAGCCCATTGGGGTGGTAAGAGCATCCAAGGCTTCATCGAGAGCCTCGCGCAGAAGGTGGAGCGGCCGCAGCCGCGCAACCGAACTTAATCATCTAGGATATAGGCCTCTTAGAAGCATCGCTTTTTCAAGACGTTGAACAGAAACCGCCATGGCAGCAGATCTCATGTCGACGTTTTTCTCTTTAGAAAGAGCATAACCTTTGTCGAAAGCTTTCGTGATGATACCTTTCAAACGACCGTTCACTTCATCTTCGTCCCAGAAGAACGACATGATGTCTTGAACCCATTCGAAGTAAGAAACGATCACACCGCCACCGTTCGCGATAACGTCTGGAGCGATGAAAACACCACGCTTATGAAGGATTTTTGTCGCTGCATTTGTTACAGGACCGTTGGCACCTTCGCAGATGATTTTCGCTTGGATTTTTTCTGCGTTGTGAGTGTCGATTTGATTTTCAAGAGCGCAAGGGAATAGAGCATCACACTTCACCTCAAGCAATTCTTCATTGCTGATCGGTTGAGCTTTTGGATAGCCCTTCAAGAATTTGTGAGCTTTTACGTATTCCATCACTTCAGGGATATCAAGGCCATCGCCATTGTAGATACCGCCAGAAACGTCAGAAACTGCTACGATGCGAGCACCACGTTCGTGAGCGAACTTCGCGGCGAAAGAACCTACGTTACCGAAACCTTGAATCGCGATAGATGAACCATTCATTTTCATGCCGCAAACTTCGAAAGCTTTTTCAGCGACATAAACCACACCCAAACCTGTTGCGTGGTTACGGCCCAAAGATCCACCGATTTCTACCGGTTTACCAGTCACAACACCCGGTTGTGCAAAGCCACCTTGCTCTTGCGAGTAAGTGTCCATGAACCAAGCCATTGTTTGTGGATCCGTGCCCACGTCTGGAGCCGGAATGTCTTTAGTGGGTCCTACGAAAGGTCCAATTTCAGAAGCATAACGACGAGTCAGATTTTGTTTTTCAGTGCGAGAAAGTTTTGTGGGATCAACAGTGATACCACCTTTTGCACCACCCAAAGGAAGACCTAGTACCGAGTTTTTGAAAGTCATCAAAGCTGCAAGGCCGACAACTTCAGAAAGGTCTACGTTTTGGTGATAGCGAATGCCGCCCTTGTAGGGGCCCAAAGTTGGAGAGTACTGCACGCGATACCCAGTGAAAACTTTAACGCTGTAGTCATCCATACGAACGGGAACAGAAACTGTGATCGCGCGACGAGGACGTTTCAAGCGCTCAAGTACGTTCGGGTCACAGTTGATAATTTTTGCCGCTTCTTCGAGAGTTTGAATAGCGTTTCTGAAAAGAGGCCCGTCATAAAGGGGCTCTATCTTGTGTTCCATGATTTGTGTCTCCTTAAAAATACACTCGCCAGAGTCTAATGAAGCAAATACTCAAAGTCACTCCGGAAAAAGGAGATGACTCAGTGGTTCTTTTTGGCCACAATCAGGCCTATGCTTCGGTCTTGTTTTAGCCTTCTTGGTTTCGTTGTTTTCGCCCTTCCGGTCTTCGCCAGTAGTCCGCAACGCACTTTCATGGAGCAGTTCAATAGCTCGCGTATTGAATTTCCAGCGGAAAACGCGCCCATTCTGACTGACGCATCAGGGCAGTATCCCGAACCTCTGAACTTCCTCTTCACGAATATCGTGAGCTGGATCCCGCGCGGGGAACCAAAGCTTTTTAGTGCCATGTGCAACCCCGATGTTTGGGGTCAACGACTGAAGGATCCGCGTCTGAAAAACTCTTCGCAACTGCAAGGGGCTTTGATTCAGAAGTATTTCCAAGATTGCCGCGCCGAGCTTGAAACGGGTGACAATAGTTATTTCGCAAACATGAGCATGCTGACGATGAAATACGACCCTTTCGGTCATCCGTTTCTTCGTCGTGTCGTTCTAAATTTCCCGGGCAACGTGAAGCTCAAAGGTCTTTTGGGGCTTAAAGGAGATTTCAAAAGGCGTCCTCTGGTCGTCATTCGCTTAGGGATTTTCGCCAACAGCGAAGATTTTAAGGCGGAGCGTGCATGGATGATGATGCTTTTTGAACAGTCTCCGTTCAACGTGCTTCTGCTGGAAAACATGTCCAGTGGCCAGTTTGTCGCCAATAACAATCAGTTTTCATTCGGCGGATATGATGAAGGCATTCAGAATATTTTGCTCGCAAAACTTTTGAACGACAATAATGAACCGCTGTCTCAGCTTGTCGATTCCGTTCACTTCTTTGGTATCAGCTTGGGTGGACACGGTGTTTTGTTTGCTTCGCTTTTGAATAAATTCAACTCTTCATCACGCCCCTTGATTCAAAGTTTTACAGCGCTTTGTCCGGTTGTTGATTTGAATGCCACGATGTTAAGTTTAACGAACAGTGGAGTGAAGTCGGCCTTTGTCGACTTGTGGGGGCGTCAGCGTCTAAGCGCTTTGGGTACAAAGATGCCAGCGCTGGTTAGCTATGAAAGCTTTTCTTTTTTATCCACGGCTATTACGGAAGTTGCTCGGACTTACAAAGGCGGGCTGTCGTATATTTCAAGTGTGAAGCTGCCTCCCGGAATGAAAGATGGACCGGATTTTTGGGGTTTGAATAATTTTTGGAAGTTTTATAAAAACGTCGAGCAACCTGTGTTGATCTATGCGACCGAGCAAGACCCGGCAGTTCCTTTCAATATCAATTCCCAGCGTATCCAGAATAAAGATATCAAGATTGAGAGCAAAAATATTCGTGTGGTGGATTTGCCTCAAGGCATTCATTGTTCACTGCCGATCACTTATGACTGGGGGGCTTTGACGACACTTCTGCAGTCCCAGATTCTTTCGCATTCTCCGAACTTCAAGATGACAGAAAAATCTCTTTCTATCGAATTGACCGATGAAGAATGGAAGGGTTTTTTTGACAAAGGTTCTTCCGTGAAATTCACAGTGGAAGAGCCCGGTAAAAAATCAGGATTTGTAACTGTCGAGCTTGAACTTGAAAATGCCGCTGGTAAAGAAAAGACAATGAATTTAAGTCTGCCGCTCTCTCAATTTGATTTCCGCTTTTTGAATAAAGAACTGAGTGGTTCAGAACAAGAAATGATCGTGCGCTGGTTGAATCAAAATCTGCGCTTCACTTTGGATACAACGACAGGCAAAGCCATTCTTAAAGCTTCATGGCCGGTGGCTCAATAATTTGAATTGAATGATTTTGAAAAAAAAGGCTTTGCAGTGAATGGCAAAGCCTTTTTTATTTTCTTAGAAACGATTGGCGTCTAAAACTTTCATATCAACAAAAGGTGTTTTTCCTTCGATAAGATCTGAAACCAAAAGACCTGTGCCGGTGCCACTTTGCAGTCCCAACATCTGGTGACCTAAAGCCAACATCAGATTTGAAATCTTATCGTGATAGCCGACCAAAGGAACACCATCAGGAGTGCAAGGACGAAGACCCGCCCATAATTCTTGAACTTGAAGCTCTTCTGGTAAATGCAAGAATTCACGCGCGCCTTTTTTGATATTGTCGACGCGTTTTGGAGTGATGGAAAAATCCTGATCCACAAGTTCCAAAGTTCCGGCAATTCTCAATGAATTTTGACGAGGAGTGATCGCGATTTTTTTCTCAACCAACATCATGGGATATTGCGGTTGATTTTCCAAAGGCGGAACAATCATCGCATAACCTTTCCCACCTAAAACAGGGACGCGCAGGCGCATCATGCGCGCCATGGATTTAGACCAGCTGCCTGTCGCCATAACGACTTGTTTAGCTTTGATTTCACCTAGCGAAGTAACGACTTTTTCAATCTTATTTCCACTGACCGGTAGATCTTGAAGCGTGCAGTTTTCTAAAATTTCTCCACCGTGCGCGCGAATCTCTTTTGCTAGTGCTTGAACCACTTGATAGGGTTCCGCCATCGCTTCCTTTTCAAAATAAACGCCACCTAAAAGTGGTGACTTTAAAGCCGGCTCCATCTGACGAATGTCATCCGAGTTTAAAACTTTTCCGGGAACCCCTAAGTTCTTCACGTAGTTTAATTCTTCGACCGCGGCGGTAACGCCGGCTTCAGTCTTAGAAACCATCAAAAGACCTTTTTGTTGGAAAAAGATCTCGGGATATTTCTGTCCTAGTTTTTCGTATTCCGTCAGACTTTTTTGCGACAAAACGACCAAGGCATCCACCGCGCGGCGAGCTTGTGTTTCGTTCATCGCTTTCATGAATTGGAAAAGCCAAGAGGCCAAATCCAAAGACAAAGAAGGTTTGATGTAAAGGGGACTTGCTGGATCTAGCAACCACTTCATCGATTTTAAAAGCATTCCCGGCATCGGAAGTGGCATGGCAAAGCAAGGTGTCATCCAACCGGCATTCCCATAAGAACACCCGCGACCTACAGTGCCTTTATCGATCACTCCGACTTTGGCTCCACGACGAGATAGCTCTGCGCCGATAGAAGTTCCAATAATCCCTGCCCCTACAATCAAAACATCGAACTCTTTTTGCATGGATCTTATTCAAAGATTTTTCTGAGGCAAAAGCAAGACCGGCGTCACAATTTGAAGCCGGTGACCAGAAGAGGATTAAGTTTGGTCTAGGTCTGAGGTTTTGCGAGTTGCTCTTTAAAGAATTCTGAGCGCTCGGAAAGCTTTTCTACGTAACCCTGCACATCCTCTTTCACAGTCTCTGGCAGACGTTGAAACGGGACGACGTGTTCGTCAGGAACATAGCGGAAAGTGAAGTTGATTCGACGGGTTTCAAAATTTGAAATCTCATTCAACGGAAAGAAGTGACCTTCTTTGGTATCTACGCGTTGCACACGGTGAAAAAGGTGTTTTTTAAATTTATCACCACCAAAGATCTGTAAAGAGCGGTCTTCCAACCACTGCTGCAAGATCACATTGGATTTTGACTCGGTCCCTTTGCTGGAAACAAATTGAAAGAGGGCGCGTTCGCCAAAAGAAATAGAAGCGACAGGTCCAGGCTCGAAATCTTTGTGCTCGCCGACGCGAGCGCAGTCGATGCGTTTGCCTTCTTCAGTGATCTGATTGCCATAGTAATTGATAAGGCAGGTGTTCAGGTGCCAGCCTCGCGGAATGTCGCGCGGTTCAAAACTTTCGTGAACCAAGGCTTCAATTTTTTGCACCAGATATTCCAAAACCGGCGGGTAACCTTCAGCTTGAACGCAGCGGTTATAGATTCCTTTCGGGGGATGATAGTAGTTCAGACACGCAAACTGCCAGTTTCCAAGCCAGTAAACGGGGCGCAACAATGGCCGTTGCTTCTGGTTTTCGGGGGGAGGATTGTTCTTGGAATAGCGCATCTCCCAGATCGGATAAAGAGTCGCTAAATACTTAAGGATTTCTTCTTTTTCACGGGGACTGATGTAGCCACTTTTATACACCAGACCTCGCGCCGGAGCCTTCTTCTCGGAAGAAGGTCGCGTTGCAGAAAAGGCACCTTTTTGCGGAGGTCGCGAAGGTCCTTTACCGAAGAATTTTCCTTTGGATTTTGTCATGGGATGTCCATACCATAGCTAGGGGCTCATGGCCAACGGCCGAGTGATAAGAAGGTGACAGGGCCCCTGCCTTCCGTTAAAACCAAGGCCTGAAGGATGAAAAAATGACAACACCTGTAAAGGCGACCGTAGGTCCGCAAGAAAAAGAACTTCTGATCAATCAACTGCCTCTAATGAGAGGTAAAAAAATCCTCATTATCGGCGACGTCTGCGTTGATGAATACGTCCTGGGTGAAGTTCGTCGTATCAGCCCTGAAGCTCCGGTTCCGGTTTTGGAAGTAGAGCAAGAAGACGTGCGCCTGGGTATGGCGGCCAACGTCGCACAAAACGTCTGCAGCTTGGGTGGACAAGCAATGCTGGTTTCTGTTGTCGGTAACGACACGGGCGCAAACCTTCTTCGCGATCTTTGCGCTAAAAGCGGAGTGAGCTCTGAATTTCTTGTTACGGATACATCTCGTCCAACGACACGCAAAACACGTGTGATGGCAAAACATCATCACTTGGTGCGCGTGGATTACGAAGTTCGTTCCAGCCTTTCTGCGGAAGTGGAAGCCCAGATGATCCACATGGTGGAAAAGAATGTTGAAGACGCAGATTGCGTGGTAATTGAAGATTATAAAAAAGGCGTGATCTCTCGCAACGTCATCGAAAAGGTTGTCGCGATTTGCAAACAAAAAGGCAAACGCGTGCTCGTTGATCCACATAAAACTTCGTCGGGTCCTTTCTATCAAGGTGTGGATTTGATCAAGCCAAACTTTGATGAAGCGGTGACTCTGGCCGGAATGGATTTTGACGATCTTCGCAACAATCCGAATAAAGTTGTCGAGGTGGGTCGCGCTCTTCAAAAAATCACGGGTGCAAAAGAAGTTGTTCTGACTCGAGGAAAAGATGGAATGACGATCTTCTCTGGCGATCACATCACGGAAGTGCCAACGTATGCGCGCAAAGTTTTTGACGTGACTGGAGCAGGGGACACGGTGATTGCGGCTCTCTCTTTGGGTTTGGTGTCTGGCCTTTCGTTGGTTCAATCTTGCATGCTTGCGAACTTCGCAGCAGGTGTGGTTGTCGGCAAAGTCGGCTGCGTTCCTTGCGAGATTCCTGAGCTTAAAGAGTATATACAAACGGCTCACTGAGCGGTTTCAAATGACATATGGCTCTAAACTCTACAAGCAGCATAAACTGATGAATATGAAACTTGTAGTTTTTGGGGCCTTTCTGTTTTTGGGCGTTTTAACAAGCTGTCAAAGCATACCCAAAGATTTCAAAGCGCCTGAATCCTATTATATAAAAAACACGGAACATACTTGGTGGGCAAAAACCCTGGCTGCCGAGATAAAAAAACATCCTGATCAATCGGGTTTTGTCCCTTTGGCCTCCGGGCCCGATGCTTTTATTGCGCGCTTGGCCTCTGTTCGTAAGGCCGAAAGAACTTTAGATATTCAGTACTATATCTGGCATGACGATCTTGTGGGTCGCATGCTCATGCACGACGTTTTGCAAGCGGCCGACCGGGGAGTTCGGGTAAGATTATTGTTAGACGATCTGAATATTGGCCAGTACCAAGATACACTGTTGATATTGGACTCTCATCCTCTGATTGAAGTGCGAATGTTTAATCCCTTTGCCAATCGAAAGCTTCGATTTTTAGATGCCTTTCGCTTTAGCCAGGTCAATAGGCGTATGCACAACAAGGTGATGATCGCCGACAATCAAGCAGCCATTCTGGGCGGGCGCAATATCGGCAATGAATATTTCACGGCCAGCGAAGAAGAAAACTTTGGTGATTTCGATGTCTGGTGCTTTGGTCCTGTCGCCGAAGAAAGTTCTCAGTCCTTTGACCTTTATTGGAATAACAAACTAGCTGTTCCAATTCCGATATTGAACAAACGCGAACTTAAAAGCACAGAACTGGCAGAGCTTCGCCAAAATTTAGAAGGTGCGAAAGCAGAAGTGCAAAAATCCAAATATGGTCAGGATTTAGAAAATTCGCGCTTGATGAAACAGGTCCATGAACGGGACGTAAAAGCCTTTTGGGGACGCGCCAAGGTTTTTTACGATTCACCTGAAAAAGTGGAAAATGGCAAAAGTAAGTTGATGCTGAATCAGATCACGGCTCTTCCGATTCGCTCGACTAAAGAAGTTTTTATCGTTTCACCTTACTTTATTCCGGGTAAAAAAGGTGTCGATTACTTTGCGAAGAAAAGTAAAGACGGCATCAAAGTCACAGTCGTGACAAATTCATTGGCATCGAATGACGTCAGTTTGGTATTTGCCGGATATAAGAAATATCGCAAAGGTTTGCTAAAAGGCGGCGTCGATCTTTATGAAATCAAACCTCGCGTGAATGTGAAAGCTCGCAAATCCAAAGTCGCTGGTTCTTCAGGGGCTCGCTTGGGTTTGCACGGCAAGGTTTATGTTTTTGATCGTCATGTGATGTTCGTGGGCTCGATGAATTTGGATCCTCGCTCTGTGGAGCTAAATTCAGAAATGGGAGTCCTTCTTGAAAACAAAGACTTCGCCAATCACTTCGTCAACTTAATGACCACCGAGCTTCCGGATATTGCGTATAAGGTGACCTTAGACGATGGTGATTTGCGCTGGACGACTCGTGAAGAAGAAGGTTCCGTCACCTTGAAGAAAGAACCTGAGGCCTCCTTCTGGAAAAGCTTCCAAGCCGGCGTCCTCAGTCTTTTTGTCCCGGAAAGCCTGCTCTAAACCAAAAAATCTCTGGCACCTTTTGGTTTCTCGGTGTTAGAAGATCTGCATGGAAAGAACTTACAAAGTAAATTCTCAGTTATTGCCTCAAGGATTTCCGCGCGAGTTTGATGCGCATATTTATTTTTCGAATGAGTCCTTGCAGTTTGCGACGGAGTTACGTGAAAAGGCGATAAAAGAATTTGCGGGGCGCCAGGTCTTTGTCGGACAGATGATTCCTGAAGCTATTGGTCCTCATCCGATTCCGATGTTTGAAATCAATTTTCCGTTGTCTCTATTTACAGAAGTAGTGCTCTGGTTGATGAAAGCACGCGGGGACCTTTCGGTTTTAGTTCACGAGCTGACAGGCGATGATCTTTACGATCACACTCAAGCAGCGCTTTGGTTGGGCAAAGAAGTGCCGCTTCTTTACGAGCGCTTTAAATAAAATCGATTTTTCGATCTTGGTTTTTGAGCTTATTGAGCTCGGTGAAAAGCACGGTCATGCGATCATAAGTATCAATCGACAGATCTTTCCACGAGCCGCGTTGTTTTATCAGCGGGGCTTCAGGTTCAACGACTTTTCCATTTTGAATTTTCAAAGTCATCGTTTCTTCAATTTGAATATGCACGTTCAAAAGCTTTGTCAGGCGTTTGGTGCGAAGATAGGTTGCCGCAGACCTGATAAAGTGGCGCTCATATTTATCGGCCAAGTCTTCGGGGGTCAGTTCAACTTCTAAGATTTCTTCTTCGCTTTCTTCGGGCGTGCTTTCGTTTGACTCGGAGGTTTCAGAAGCTTCGACTTCTTCTAGATCTTCCGTCTCTTCTTCCTCTTCGAGTTGACGATACCAATTCAAACCTACAGCTAAAATAGAACGAACCGACGTAAACGCGTCTTTGGAAAAACCATGGCGCTCGCAGAAAAGATCAAAGCCTTGTTCTAAAAGAGTGGCGTCAATCGGCTCATAGAACATGTTTTCGTTAAACGACTTATCTTGCAAAGAAGCGCTGAGCTTGAGGATCGAGTCCAAAGCCAGCGCATTTGAAAAGGGGCCAATACAATGATTTTCATCTGCTTCCGTTTGGAAGGAGGTGAAATCTCGACTGAAGAATGCTAATTCCCGTCGGCCGGTTTTTAAACTGATGTTGTATGGCGGATCCAGGCGTTTGATCTCGTCTGTTTCTAAGAGTGCCGCTTCCAGAGGACTTCCTACCGGAGTGACATGCAGATCCCAAACTTGCGTTAACATCTCTAACTTGCGAGTGTCGCGATTTTTTTGCCCGCGGAAATAGCTATTCACGCGATCATGCAAGGAGGTCGCTTTACCCACATAAAGCACTTCGCCCCAACGGCTCATCATGCGATAAACGCCGGGCTGCTTGGGAAGACTTAAACGTTTTTCTTTTGGCAAAGGATATTCGTACTTTACCCGCGCGGCCTTCGGTGTGTCTTGAAGCCACTTTTGCAGGTCTTCGATAGAATGAATTCCTTTTTCTGACAAAGCCGCCGTTAATCCCTGCCAGATCACTTGGGTGGCCTGCACATGATTAGAAGCGCGCTTTAACTCACCTGAAGGGCAGCCAAAATATCCTGCAAGTCCCTTGATTCCGCGCGTGGGCAGATTCGGGAACAGACGCTTTGCAATTTCGTGCGTGCACAGAATTGAAAACGGCATTTCTTCTTGAAGCTTTTCATAAGCATCCAACAAGAAAGGTCGCTCAAATTGAGCAAAATGAATCACGGCGATGGGATTTGCGCCCAGATTTTTATCGATAAAGCTTTTTAAGTCGGAAAAGACACTGGCAAACGGGCGAGCCGCTTCCATGTCTTTTTTGTAGATGCCCGTGATGAATTGAATACGACGAGGAACTTCCTCGGCCTGTTCAATCAAAGAGCTTTCGATATGCTCGCTGGCGAGAGAGGCCCAGGCCATCTCAAGAATGCTTGCCGTGTCGGGTTTAGCTCCGGTTGTCTGAAGATCTAAAAATAGCACGGGTGTTTTAAGAAGACTCATACTGGTGTCTCCCAAAACTCTTTAATGTCATTCAAAATTTGGCGAGATACTAGTTCTTGCGGGGACTGTGTGAACCAACCCTCGGGCATAGTTTCATAGTAGCTTGTCTGTAAAAAGCGCGAGTCTAACATGACGATCACACCACGATCTGTTTCAGAGCGAATCACGCGGCCTGCTGATTGAATAGCCTTAGCCATTGCTGGATACACGTAAGCATAGTTAAAGGCATGCTCTTTCCCATAACGAAGCTCATAGTAAGAACGAATTTGTTCCCGTTCAAAATCAAAGTTAGGCAGAGCGGGACCAATGACGAAAGCCCCAATCAACATATCACCCGGAAAGTCGACACCTTCTGAAAACACGCCCCCTTGGACACCCAATAACAAAGTCGGCTTTTGCCCTGACTTTAATTCATCTAAGTACTCTTGAGTCTGCTTTTGCTTCATCTCGCGCTCTTGCACCAGAATTTGAAAGTCTGGCAAAGAAAGCTTTGATTCCACCATGCGCATAAATTCAAAACTTGGGAACAAGGCGATGTAGTTCCCTTTCTTTAAAGCGGTGATGCGCTGAATGGTTTCGGCAATCTTCCCGCTGCTAGCATGGCGATCCGAAAATTTTGTCGAGATTTGCGGGATGATAAGCAGTTTGCGGTTTTCTTTCTCAAACGGTGAAGAAAACTCAACTTGTTTTGTTGATTCCGTCGGAAAACCCATCAGCTCTTGATAATAAGTGAAAGGTTTTAAAGTCGCCGAAAACGCGACGACGTTTTTGAATTCTTTGTAAGCTAAAGACAAATGCTCGGAAGCATCACAACAAGTGATCTTCAGCATTTCGGTGAAAGTACTTCTTTGATAAGTTTGAAAAAACTCTTCACCACTTAAAGTCAAAGACGCTACGAACTCTGACCACATGTTCATCATACGTAAGATGGGGTCTTGTGACAGAATCTCGGTTTCTGATTCTAGATAAGACGTCGTCATTTCGCGAACGTCTTGTTCCAGTTCTAAGAATGGATCTAGATCAATGTTTACCTTTTTAGAAACGCCATCTTTGCCATAAGAAGAAATCAACCGGCGCGCGCGCTGACAAAGGGCTTGGGCCTGCATATAAAATGTCGGCGGCAGACGAGAAAAATCTTTTTCTAATAAAGCCAGTTGTTGAGTTGAAATACTGGGAGAAAAATAATCTTGAGCACGAGAAGGCAGATTGTGAGCCTCGTCGATCACTAGATTGGCTTTTTCTTTCTGCTCTAAAAGTGGCTCCGCCAAGCGGCCAATCAAACTTCTTGGCGCAAAAACATAGTTGTAGTCACCAATGACGACATCAGCTCGCTCAATCGCCTCTACGGACAACTCAAACGGGCAGACTTGATACTCTTCACCCATTTTTTTGAGTTTTTCACTGTCCAGGCTGCGAAGTCGCGAAAGCTTATTCACTAAGTCGTGTTCAGCGACTTTTTTGTAATAGTCTTTCGCGAACTCACAGTACTGAGGATTGCACAAAGGCTCGGCTTTTAAGCACATCTTGCTTTTGGCAGTGATAGTAAGTGAACGAATTTTACAACCTTGCTCTTGCAAGCGTTCGACAGCTTCTTCAGCGACCTGATGTTGCGAGTTTTTTGGAGTGACGTAAACGACTCTTTGACCGCGAGGCAAAGCCTCTTTCAACGACGGATAAAGAACACCAATGGTTTTTCCTAATCCTGTCGGCGCTTGAACTAAAAGTGGATTTTCACTTTGCAGGTTCTCTGAAATCGTATCGACGAGCTCTCTTTGGCCTTTGCGCGGGGATGCGAAGGGAAATGTCATTTCTTCGCCGGCCTTCTGGCGTTTTTTAAAAAGCTTTTCTTTTTCTTTCGTCTCTTCGACTAATTCCTCAAGACGGATTTTCAACCACGCTTCATAGCCATCTAGATCCAGTTCGATATTTAGATCATGCGATTTAAAATTGCGCAAAGAAACCAGATGCAGTTTTAAAGTAGGGAACTGACCCGTTTGCAGAAAATGAATGTACCCATAAGTGCGCAGTTGCCACACGTAAGGATGGTTCGGTTCTCTTTCTAATTTTGCGCGCAGTTCATCAATATCGAAGGCGGATTTGATTTCTTCAATCAAGCCTGTCGCTTCGACAAAGCCATCGGCCCGGCCCGAGACGACAAATTCATAAGGACCCGCTTCAAAAGAGTGAACTAATTTTTTTTCTGGAGTGTAGCCGGGATTTTCGCGCACGCGCTGACGTTGGATTGTGACGTGCACTTCTTGCCCACTTGTGGGAATGGGGCCATAGCCTGAATGCGTCTCGATGCTACCAACACGAGGCGCAGGCAATGCAAATTGTTTTAGATCCAACGTTATTTTTCTCATCACTATTCAATATCAAATTTGAGTTGATCACCACGACGCTGAAAGTGCTCGGTGGAGAGATCAAACTTTTTCACATTTAAACCGTATTTGCGAGTATAAAGCTTGAACATTTGCGCCATTTGGTCGGCCCGAGGCCCTTCTCCGCGCATACGCGATCCGAAGTTCGCGTCATTCAATTTGCCGCCGCGTATATCACGCACCGAGTTTAAAACTTTTTCCTTTTTTAACGGTTGATGGACTTCCAGCCACTCTTCAAAAATAGGGCGCACGGACGAAGGAAGTCGCAAAGGCACGTAACCCGCGTACTGGGCTCCCGCATCTTTGGCGGCTTTTAAGATCGCCGGCATCTCGTGGTCATTCAATCCTGGAATGCACGGTGCGACGTTGACGCCAACGGGGACACCGGCTTTCGCCAAAGTTTCGATCGCTTTAAGACGAGCTGCGGGACGGGACGTGCGTGGCTCTAAGATTTGCACCAGATCATCATTCAAAGACGTGATCGAAAGAAAAACCAAAGTGCCGTTGTAAGCCGCCATCTGCGAAAGAATATCGACATCGCGAGTGACCAAAGCATTTTTAGTAATTAATGAAACTGGATTTTTAAACTCTAATAAAACTTCAAGACAGCCGCGAGTCAGCTGCATCTTTCTTTCTAAAGGCTGGTAGCAGTCGGTGATTCCGCTCATCGCGATCACAGCAGGCTTCCACGAAGGTTTCATCAAAGCTTCGCGCAAAAGTTTTGGAGCTTCTTCTTTCACGAAAATTTTCGATTCAAAATCCAAACCGGGTGAAAGGCCTAAGTACTCGTGTGTGGGACGAGCATAGCAATACGCGCAGCCGTGTTCACAGCCGCGATAAGCGTTGATAGAAAATGTGAAGCCGATGTCGGGGCTTTTGTTTTCCGTGATAATCGTGCGAGAAGAATCTTTCAGAACTTCCGTTTTAAGAAGAGCTTTTTCGTCCTCAAGATAATTGTCGAAATCTTCTTCGGTAGCTTCGTATTTGAGTGAGTCGTAACGATTGGTGACGTTGCTACTGGCTCCACGACCGCGGATATCTTTACGAAATTCACGAGTCATAAGAAACAAAGTATGCCACAAATCCCCCACCCTTCCTAGTCGGCTGGTGAAAAAGGCCCATCCGACTGCGTTGTCGGACTCCAGCTTGCTCTCCGACGTACTAGAAGTACGCCTCCGTGGCAGCTGGAATCCTCCGCCTTGCGGCTGGACCTTTTTGACCAACCGATGAGATGTGAGTGGATTTTTATTTGGCGGGGGCGTGGGTGTCGTGGTGGTGGAAATGTGGGTGTTTTTCTTCTTTGTGGCGTTTGAAGATGTATTTGTAGGTGTTGACCATGAGGAGGGAAACGACGACGAAGGCTAGGCCGAAGAGGACGGCTTCGCGGATGCCGAAGAGGTCGGTGAGTTTTCCGATTGCTAAGTGCATGATGATTAACATCATTGAGTCGGTCGCCATCATGTAAGAGACGGCGGTGTCTAGATCTTCGGGGAATTCAGAGGAGATCCAGGAGATCGCTAGTGGATAAAATGGCGCGATCATAAAGCCTGTTCCTGTTAGGAACAATGGGTGGATGAAGACGCCTCCCAGAATGCAGATTGCCGTGAGTACGAGTGACGCTGAAAGCAGGAATTGCGGAGAGCGTTTGAAGTGGACTACGGCGAAGAGCAATCTTCCTAGCATCATCGCGATGAAGAAGTAGGTGACATAGATACTTGCCGATTCCATGTCGTAGTTCCAGGTTCTTTGCATGTACAGAGCTAAGCGTGATGAGACCATGATTTCAGCCGCGACGGCTAAGCTTAACATCACAGCTAGGAAAAGCTGAGGCTTGAAGTTTTTCTTTTTATTCGCTTTGTGCGTTTCAGGTGAAAAAGTCGCTTTCGTGTGCAGCGACTTGTGACTTGGATGAAAAGTGTAACCCACAAAAATCATCGGGGCTAAAGAGGCGGCGGCAAATGTCCAGCGCCAGCTTCCTGTGACATACTCCATGCCGGCGGCTAAAAGTGGCGCCATCAAACTTGCTAAGCCATACATCGTGTGAAGGCCTGAAAGCATTTGTTGTTTCTTTTGGGGAGTCGATCCCATTGGCACCAAAATGTTTGGTACCAGACCTAAAATACCCAGGCACAACCCATAAACGAAACTGCAAACCAAGAACATCGGGAAGATCGGGGATGCAGCTAAGCCCCACATCGCTAACATCAAACCGACCGCGCCCCCTTGAAGAACGCTAAGGCGGTCATAACGTCGTAGCATGTATCGGCAGCCGTAACTCGCAATAAATCCTGAGATATTGCTTAACGCAAACATCAAGGACCCCATCGAGTCGCTGACGCCAAATTGCTTTAAGATTTCGGGAAAAAGAGGGCCCCTGATATTGTCAGTCAGACCAAATACAAACAAGCTCGCATAAGAGAGAAAAATAAAGGGCCAAATCATGAAACCCACTATAAAGACCGCTTCTTAGGAAGACAAGGGCAACTAATTATGCGGCTTTGGAATAGGTCGCGCCCGACGTGTCTATCGGGCAGGCACAATATGTAGAAAATGCTTGGGAGTCCTGCTCAATTTACTGAAATCTCTAGGAAATAAAGGGGTGCTATGCTACAAACGGAGCCCACATAAATCCTTAACCAAAGGGACTGACAAGGTCCCAGCTGTAATAAGCATGGCTGTAACAAGCCAAGGAGCCCCGAAGATGGAATTGAATGACGGTGCTAACACCACTCAAGCTAGCGCGCCCGTAAACTATTCTGACGATAATGTCGCAAAACCCCTCGAAAACAAGCCGGTGAATTTTTACTCTCTGACACTAGAGGGTCTAAAGTCTTATCTTAAAGGCAAAGGGAAAGAGCAATTCCGTGCTCAACAGATCTTTAAATGGGTTTACGAACAACGTGTGACAGACCCGGAACAAATGACGAATCTGTCAAAAGAGTTCCGTGCCTCTTTACCCCAAATTCTTTCTTTCGATCTTCCTCCAGTTCTGACTCACTTAAAGTCTGTCGACGGAACACAAAAACTTCTCTTTGATATGGGTGGCGGTAACAGCGTTGAAGCCGTCGTCATTCCATCTGAAGACCGCCTGACTTTGTGTATTTCTTCAGAAGTGGGTTGCAACATTGGATGTAAGTTCTGCTTCACTGGAAAACAAAAATTAAAGCGTCGTTTGCGCACAGAAGAGATCGTTGGCCAATTCATGCAAGTGCATGACCGTTTAGGCGAAGGTCAGCGCATCACGAACATCGTGTTCATGGGTATGGGCGAACCTTTGGATAATCCTGAAGCGGTTTTCCAAACTATCGATGTGTTACATTCTCCATGGGGCATCAACTTGTCTCGTAAGAAAATCACGGTTTCTACATCCGGTATTGTTCCAGAGATGTGGAGAGTTTCAGAAGCAAAAGTTCGTTTGGCGGTGAGCTTAAATGGTCCTACGGATGAGATTCGTACCCAAGTCATGCCGATCAATAAAAAGTGGAACACAACAGAACTTTTGAATGCTTGTAAAGAGCACTATCGTATCACGAAAGATAAAATCACTTTCGAGTATGTGTTGTTAAAAGGTGTAACGGATCAAATCGAACACGCACGTCAGTTGGTGAAACTGGTGAAAGACGTTCCGTGCAAGATCAATATCATTCCGTTCAACGAACATCCAGGTTCAGGATATGAGCGTCCTTCAGATGAAGCTGTCGAGGCTTTCCACTCTGAATTGATGCGTCTTGGGGCTCACGTTCTTCTTCGCCGCTCTATGGGTCGCGATATTTTCGCGGCTTGCGGCCAGTTAACAAGCCAAGTTCCAAATAAGCCTGTTTCTATGGACATTTCGAATTCAAAATTAGCAGGTCTACCAAAATACAAACGCGAGATGCTAGAAAACGCAACGGCATCACAACAGGAGCAATAGTTTTATGTCAGAGATTTTAGTCGTTGGAAGTTTGGCTTACGATTCCATTCAAACTCCTTCAGGAAAAGTGGACCGCGCCTTGGGTGGTTCCGCAAATTACTTTTCTTTGGCCGCTTCTTTGTTTTCTAAAGTGCGTGTGGTTGGTGTTGTTGGTGAAGACTATGATCAAGGAGACTACGAGCTTTTAAATTCTCGTGGGGTTGATTTGAGCGGTCTTTCTAAAGTAGCTGGGAAGACCTTCCATTGGGCGGGTTCTTACGAAGGCGATATGAACGAAGCAAAGACGTTGCAAACAGATTTGAACGTTTTTGAACACTTCAATCCGCAATTGCCAGAGCACTTTAAAGATTCTTCTTTCGTCTTCTTGGCAAACATCGCTCCGGAATTGCAATTGCAGGTTCTTGAGCAGGTGAAATCACCAAAGTTTGTCGGCATGGATACGATGAACTTCTGGATTTCGATCAAAAAAGAAAAGTTGATCGAAGTTCTTAAAAAGGTCGATCTTGTTCTTATCAATGAAGGTGAAGCAAAAATGTTAACGGGCGCGGCGAATGCTATTTCTGCAGCTCCGTTGATCACGGCGATGGGTCCTCAGGCCGTTGTTATCAAACGTGGCGAATACGGTTTTGCTATGTACACGAAGGAAGAAGGGTACTTCATCCTTCCCGCAATGCCGATTCCGACTGTTGTTGATCCGACGGGCGCGGGTGATACTTTTGCTGGTGGTTTCTTCGGTTACTTGGCAGCACAAAAAGACAAGCCGACATTGGGTCACTTGAAACAAGCCTGCATCATGGGCTCTATGATGGCTAGCCATACGATCCAAGACTTCTCTGTTCGTGCACTGTCTAAAGTGACTTTGGGCGACGTTGAAAGACGCTTAGCTGACTATAAGAAAGTCATCACGCTTTAAAAAATACCGGATTTCCCAGAGGGTCTTTCGGACTCTCTGGGACTATTGTCCAGAGTTCTTTCTTCCTGATAAATCCACCTTAAATCCCTCTCAATCCACGATATCTTAATAGATATGCGTTTTATTTTTGCCGTGAACATTCTGGTTTGGTGCTGCTTATTTTCTTGGGGCGCACATTCGCAAGAAAAAGAAGCTCTGCTTTCAAAGCAAATCGCCTGGGCGGCGGCGAACATTGAGAATCCCGCGGTCACGTCCGCTTTCAAAAGTTCCTTTGAAAAATTCATCAGCGATCCCGTAAATAAAAAAGCCTTGGAATCGCCGGAAGGAAAACTTTTGCTTCGTCAAGGCCGTGGACTTTTGAATGTTGTGTCTTTGCAAGAGAAGTTGAAAAAGTGCACCGTCAAAGAAGAGGCCTCTCAAGAAGTGCAAAAGGCATTGATCGCGGCCATTAACGGAAAAGCAGCGACGGACCTCTCCAATTACGATCCTTGTCGCGAGGATGCACCAGCCCTCGAGTTTGCTAAAGGCTTGGTCGAACATCAAAAAGCTCAAACCCAAAAACGTATTTTGTCGATAGCTCAATCGCAAGTCCAACAAACCCAGAACTATTGGAAGAACGTAAAATCAAAGGACCCGATCGACACCGCCGTAGAGCTGATGGAAAAAGAGCGCGATCTTAAGGACTCTCCTCCGAAGGCGGGGGTTGAACTTTTGCTTTACACCCAAGCGATTAAGAAAAGATCTAATAAAAACGTAATCACTAGCGCCAATGTTCATTCGGCACTTACCGAAGTGGATGCAGAACTGAACAAACACCAAAAGTATCTTGAAGACCTAGCCAAGGCTTCGTCCGACGAAGCTTTGCAAAAGTTGGTGGTCAGTAATCCAGCCGCGACAGCTCAGTATATGTTAGAAAATCCAGAAAGTTATGATCTGCTTTGCCGTTCTTTGCAAACCTATGACAAAGAGGCTTCGAAAAAAGCATTTATAGATAAAGCCGTGTTCTGGGGAGGTCTTGTTGTCGGGGGCGTCCTACTGGCAACAGGTATTGGCGCCGGTGTTGGAGCGATGGTGGTTTCTAGTGCGACGGCCGCGACGACATTAACTACGGTGGCCGCTGGTGCTGCGTTAGCGGGTACCGTCACCGCGGGCGGAGAAGTTCTTTATTCATCCTCGAAGTCTCATGCTTCTTTTATCGAAGCACAAACTTTAAGATCAGCGGGATTTTCGGAATCTTCTTCATCGAATATGAAACGCGCTGATAAAGCCACGGACCGAGCTTACGACGAATTGGCTGAAGCCGGATTTTCTGCCGTGTCCATCGTACCGTTCGGTGCGGGATTCAAGTATATGAAAAATGCGGCAGCCGCTTCAAAATTGGGGTCCGCAAGTAAAGTCGCTTCAGAAGGTGTGAAAGTAGAAAAAGAAACGGTTCAGGCTCTATCGGCTTCGTTGAAAGAGATTTCAACAGATAAAACGGCTTTAAAAGTTTTAGAAGACTCTTCTAAACAGGTGAGCTCTGAGGAAATGGGAACATTTTTAGGTTACTTGTCGGATCTTCCCGCGCAACAGCGAAAAGAAGTTTTAGAGATGATCAAAGAAAAGCCAGATCGAGTCGCTAAATCTATTCGCGAATCCACTCAATCCGGAGTTTGCCGATGAAATTAAAGAAACTTATTCTTCTTTTAAGCCTGACATTTTCTTTTCAAACCTTCGCGCAAACTGTGGAAGAGGCCAAGAAGATTTTAAATAGAGGCACTTCGCTTTACGAAGTTTTAGGGGTCTCCCCGAACGCTTCTGAGAGTGATATTAAAAATGCTTATCGTCGTTTGGTGCGCGCTTATCATCCAGATCGTTTTCAAGGGGATCCGGTAAAATCACAAGTCATGAGTCAGGTAACCGCGAAGCTAAACACCACGCGTGACACCCTCATGGATTCCAACTTGCGCCAGCGCTATGATCAAACACTCAAAGCCTCAGGACGTTATAATACGACCTCATCTTCGGCGACGCCCAAAGCGGAAACTCCATCATATAAAAAATATGACTTCGGTAATATCAATCCCGAAGAGCCGGTGAAAAAAACGCAAGAACCGCCTAAACAAAGTGCTGAAACATCTAAGAGCACTGAAAAAACAAGTCGTCCGACCGAAGAACCAACGAAACCCACATCCTCGGCAAAGACCTCGGTCAACGAAGCTTCCGTAGCTCCAAAAACTTCTTCAACTCCTGCGACAACCACAGGAGGACAGCCTCGCGCCACTTCCGCCGAGGCGGCCAGGGCTACGAAGCTTTATAACGATGTTCAAAAATGTTCCGGTGGATTTTATAAAGCCTTCGTAGACGTGATGATCTAAGCTTCCATTTTATCTTTGGTCTTAACGGTGTGCTTTTCGGGAATTTGTTCGGCAATGTATTCAGCCATCGCCGCAATCGTCAAAGACGGGTTGGTCCCAGTTGAAGTCGGAAGAATACTTCCATCGACAACATACAGTCCGGGATAGCCAAATACTTCGCCTTTTGTACTCACAAAACCTGTTTGTTCGGAATCTCCCATCGGGCAGCCGCCGAGCGGGTGAACTGAAATAACTTTCTTTAAGTGAGTCAGTGGGTTTTCGACATAAACGCCATCCACCATCTCGGCCAACTTTTTCATCTCAGTGCGGATGCGCGTAAAGTGCTCTTGGCTTTCGTCGATTTTCCAACGAATCAATGCTTGATCGTCATCGCGCAATTGGATCTCTCCGTCGGGCTTGTCCCGCCCCATACCTAGAAGTACCAGGCAACGTTTCGTGAATTCAGCTCGGTCGATACTTTTAGCCATTTCATCACCAATATTGATCTGATCATGGCCGACAATTTTTAAAACTTTGAAAATATATTTTTTCACGTGATGGGCGGCCATAGTGGCTAGACCCGCAAGTCCACTGAACTGAGGCACCTTGCCTGAAAGAAACCACGCAAATCCCACAGGAAAACCCGCTTCTTGAATAAACATTCCGTGCGGATATCCGTCAGCATAATCTTTATACTTATATTCGATGGATCCCGTGATCACCGGGCCATTCGTTCCATCGACATTGTGTTTAGACTTAAAGATCAGGGAAATAAAATCTCCGTTGCCGCTCCATTTTTTTCCGAGCCACTTATTAAGAAGAGGCAAGTGCCCATAGCGTTTCATTTTTAAAAGCAAAGAGGTCGAGCCCAAAGAACCAGCCGAAAGCACCACGTTTTTGGCCGTGAACTTATTTTCCTGCATTGGAAATTCAGGAATGACATAAGTGACGACGTAGTGATCATCTTTCTTTTCAATTCTTGTCACTTCGGCATGCGTGCGCACTTCTGCTTTATGAGCGGCCTCTTTCAGATTTCGGGCACGGAATAGATAATTTAAATCCAACGTGTTTTTTGCGTGAATATTGCAACCAATGTCACAATCTCCACATTTATTACAACGAGATTGAAGAGCCCCGTGAATATTTCGCGTTTGATGCCCAGGAAACTTTCCTTCAAAGCGTACGCCGATAGGTGGAAAGACCATGGATGGTTTTTCAGTCGCTCCTGGAGGAGTCGCCATTTCCTCGGCCAGCTTTTTTAGCAACGTGGTTTTAGGCGTGTTGCGATAGTAAGGATGAGTGTCGTAAGGATAGGGTTTCGCCTCCATTACATTAAGAACGCGTTCATAATACGGTTCGAGTGTTTGGCGATTGATATTTCCCGGCCATCCCTTAAAGAAATCTTCGGGCATTTTATAAAGGACATTGGCATAAATAAGGCTGCCGCCACCCAAGCCACTGGACGTGATAGTCATGACATCACTTTCAGGAGTGTCACGAACTTCCATCAGGCCAAATTTATTGTCGATCGGATCCCAGAACATATTCTTGCGAACTTCATGGGGGCGGCGAGGGAATTCGTGCATCTTCCATTCGCGGCCGCGCTCGAGCAAACAAACTTTATAACCTTTTTCAACAAGTCGGCACGTCATCACGGACCCGCCAAAGCCGGATCCGATCACGATATAATCATAGTCCCACTTCATTTAATTCCTCACGCAATGCGAAGCTTGCGGGTTTCGACACCAGAGATACCGGAATGTTGTTTTAAAAATTCTATCAGTTCGGGAAATACTTCGTTGTGACAAAACTGTCCCATAAAGACGTCCTGATGACCGTAGTTCGTAAATTCTTTATAAGAGACTTTTGCCGCATTCTTCGTCTGACTTAAAATTTCATAAGTCGTCTTATTTGAGTTCGGGAAGATATGATTGTCCGCTCCCGAAATCAGCAGAGTAGGAGGCATGTCTCGTTTTTTCATCTCTTCCAAATAATTGATTTTCGAGTCAAAAGAAACCGACGCCTTCGCTAACAGCATTTTACGAATGTGTTTGTGATAGTGAAAGCTTGTGCCGCCGAATAAGTCCATCAAACGACGGTGAGTCACCGGATGAATATTACGATGATTGAATGCGGCGGGAAAACCCCAACCCCACATAAAGCTCACCATATGACAAGCCGGCTCTTTGCATTCACTGCGCAGACTGCGCTCCATCCAGTACAACCATCGTCCAAAAGCACGGCCGGGATGATAGGGGATTTTAGGTGAAACATAGGGATAACCTAAAACCTGCTCTAAGATTTCAGGCCCCACCATCATTTTAGCCATGGCCTGCCAAGGAACCATCGGAGTTAGCGAGACACTGTTTGCCACAATGCTCGCAATATTTTTGACGTATCCCGCTGCGTACGAAGCCATGAAAGACAAGGCGCCCACACAGTGAGCGATGACGTGAATTTTTACGTCGTTGCCGCAGGATTCTCGAATGAAATCGACGGCGCGGGGAATATCGTACTTTGCCACGTCATCCATGGTGTAGCGATGCGGAGACATATTGTAAGTAAACCTTCCGCTGCCGCGCCAATCCAGCGACCACACGTCTGAATAGCCCGACGTATGAAGCTGATTCACGAGGTTTTGGTGCTCAGGCATGATGAACATATCTGTTGATGTCGTCAGTCCATGCAGTAAGAGCACCACGTTTTTGGATTCTTGATGTTTAAATCTTTGCACGGAAATTGTCAGTCCGTCGCGGGTGTCTAAGGGATGAAGAGTTTTTTCTCCTAAAGCCACACCTTGAGTCGTATGCATGGGATATTGATGCTCATTCCACCGAGCGGAAGTCGTTGTGAAGATAAACGGAGCATAACCTTCCCACAAAGTGTCGGTGAAAGCTTTGAAGTACTTCATCAAGGCTTCTTTTTCTTGTAAAAAAGAAGAGGCGTTTGTTTTAAAACTTTTCATCTGGGTTAAGAAATCACTCAGCGAAATACGCAAGCTGCCAATAGCATGCACTTCTTTGTCACTGTAATTATCAAACGGAGAATGTCCTTCCCAAAGATAATAGTACAAAGTCGTCGTTTGCTTCCACACCTCCGAAATATCTTCTTTTAAAAGGGCTTTGTAACCAAAAAAAGTCCATTTCTTTCCTTCACGATCCGTCAGAAAAAGAGTGTAGTGCATCTCTTTGACGGTATCGAAATGGGGACTTGCGGCTGGCAAAGTAAAAAGTTGGAAGTAACCTTTTTCGATGCGCAGTTCATCGCGAAAACGAAAATCCGTGATTCTTCCATACATCTGCGAAGGTGTGCTGTGATCGGCTAAAAACTTGTCGAGGTTTGGAACTTTGATCGTCACCGTAAACTCAAAAGGCTGCTTATCGAAACGATCGTTTTCGGCTAGAAAATCTGAATGTGAAAGCGGCTTGCCAGGAGACAAGACAAACTTTTTCGGAACAACGAATCCCGACATTCTCTCGGTGAATTCGACAGAAAGTGACGTCATAAATATCCTTTGTTTATATAAACAATAGAGTGTTTCACAATTTCTGTAAACGCGACTGGGACTTACGATCGGTGGCCAATTCAACCGGTTTTGACCACAGGTTGAAGGGCGAGAGTGTCTCATACTAAGAATCTCCCGACCTTGATCCTGATGTAGGGGGCAAGCTGTTTTATTCTTAAAGGGGACCAGGAAAAATTCCGATATTTCCCTATAGATATGAGCAAAAAGAAAAAGAAATCTTCAGCCGCGGAAAACCTTATTGAGTCCTTGATGGATGATCTTAAGGATATTCAGGCCGATTCTTCGTATCATGCGGGGCAATCGGAGGATGACTTTTCTGGTTTGCCAACTCTGGAAGACGAAGCTCACCGCGTGGAAAATACCAGTGCGGGAAATAATCTGTGGGACAACTTAGAAAAGGGCTTAGAGAAAGATCTTGATGCCTCTGAGTTTACCGGCGGAGTGGAAGCTTCTTCCGAGGAAGAAGTTCCCGTTGAAGATTTTGATATGCCAGAAGGCTTCGGTGATTTGCCACCGTCAGAGCGTTTCATGGTGAACGGGGCTCCGACCGCTGAAGAAGAACGCTATCAAGGTCCTTCTGCCGGTGGTGGATACCAATCTTCCGATGAATTATTTTCTCCTCCCACGCCAGATTTTTCATCTAGCGAATCGAGTGACTCTTCTTCCGATGAGGACGAAGCGACTCGACCGGTCTTTAGTGGACAAGCTAGTGGTGGTGAAGACAAAACGGTTTCTATTCAACAAGATTTCAATGTGACATCTTCGGTGGCGTCGACAAATTCGGACGCTGATAAAACTGTGGCAGTGGATGGTTTTGCTAACGCTCGTTTGGGTGCGCGCAAGTCTGCTGACGTGGATGTCAAAGTCAGCGTCGGTAATTTCCGCGGAAGCCGGGGCTCTGCCAACGTGATGACATCTGTGGATGCCAGTTTAGCTCAGGCCGAAAACCTGAAGCTGGCGCAACAACGCATCCTTGAACTTGAAAAAGAAGTGGAACATCTTCGTGGCGACAATGAAGAATTGGCTTCGGCTGGTGAAATCATTCGTTCCCGCACGGATGAACTGACAGTTCGCATTACGGCTTTAGAAAAAGAAAAAGCCGAGATTCAAGAGTCCGCGCAAAGTGAAATTCTTATTTTAAAAGGCAATCTTCAGTACAAAGAAAACGAAGTTGCCAAGGCGCGTATTAAAGTTGAAGAACTGGAAACTAGACTTAAATCTGACTTTAAAAAGATCCGCGTTCGCGAAAGAGAACTTGAAAACCGTCTGGAACTGCTGCGTGCAGAGAAGTCGGCTCTTGTTCGGTCCAAAGATGAGTATATTTTAGAACAGAAAAGAAAGATTGATCAGCTCTCTCAGGAACTCGATAATTACCGTAAGAAATGTCTTGAGCTTAACAAGACTATCGAGGCCAACCAAGATCAGGTCAAACGTACAGAGCGTGCTCTGCGTTTAGCCTTGACGAACTTGGAAGCTAAAGAGGAAAGTGCCATTCCACTGAAGAAAGCTGAGTAGTATGGAATCTGCTTCCCCAGAAGAGAGCAACGAGACCGCCGTCGCGGTGAAGCCCGCTCCTATTAAAAAAATCAAAGTGATTGTGAGCGACCTCCATCTGGGGAAAGGTCGTCTATTGGAACAAGGCGGAATCAACTCTTTAGAAGAGTTCTACTATGGGGAAAAGTTAGTGGAGTTCATCCACTACTATTCTTCGGGTGTGTACCGCGATTACGAAGTGGAACTTATCATCAACGGGGATTTTCTTAACTTCTTGCAGTGTGATTACAAAGGCCATTTTCTTTCCGTCATCACTGAATCCGTCACTCTGGAAATTTTAAAAGAGATCGTCAAAGGTCACCAAAACGTTTTCAAAGCGCTGGCGGAATTTGCCTCTAAGCCGAACAACACCGTGACTTACATCGTAGGCAATCACGATCAAGGTATGTTGTGGCCTGCGTGTCGCGCTTATCTGAACCAAGTGATCGGCACGCCTATTCGTTTCAAAAACATCGTTTACTTTTTTGATGGTGTGCACATTGAGCATGGGCACATGCACGAAGCGGCCAACCGTATGGACCCCAAAAAGTTTTTCCTAAAGAAAGATTTGGTAGAGCCCATCTTGAATTTGCCTTTTGGTTCCCACTTTTTCTTGGAAGTGGTGTTAAAGATCAAACAACACTATCCGCACGTCGATAAAATTCGTCCGTTCGGAAAAATGGTGCGCTGGTCTTTGATGAACGAAACTAAAACCATGATTCGCGCTTTCTTTATGGCGCTTTTCTATTTTGCCAAAAGTGCTTTCATTAAAGATCCACGTCGTCACTATCCTTTGAAGCGGATCATCAAAGTCATTGCAGAAAGTGCGATCTTTCCTGATTTGAGTGAATCAGCGCGTAAAATTCTTCACGATGACCGCGTGCATACAGTTGTTTTTGGCCACACCCATGTTTACCAATATCGTCAGTGGTCCGAGAATAAAGAATATTTTAACTCGGGAACATGGACGGAGATCACATCTTTGGATATTGTGTCCCTAGGAAAAATCACAAAGCTGACTTATGTGCTGATTGAGTACCCTGAAGACGGAGGTCGTCCTCGTGGCCGACTGAAAGAGTGGAAGGGTTATCATCGTATCGAAGAAGACGTTGCGATTTCTTAGGGGCCAACTATACTGGCCTCTCTTACAATGAGGCGGACGTATGTTGGAAATTGTTCAAGCTGGTCATAAACTCGATGATGCTATCCTGCAAAAGTGCCAGGAATCCCTAAAAATCTTTTTACACCGTAAGGACATTGGCTTTCCTCAATTGGTAGAGCGCATTCCTTTGTGGCAGCAATCTCACAAAGTGGGTCAAGAGTTCAGCCGTCGCTTCAAGCAATTGGTGGTGGTCGGTCTTGGTGGCAGCTCTTTGGGAAATCGTGTTTTGGCGGAAGTCTTTCGCGCAAAGAACATGTTCTTTGTCGATAATGTGGATGCCTTAGAGTTTGAAACTCTGATGGAAGAGCTCGGGGACCTGAAAGAGGTTGGCTGGGTTTTCATCTCTAAGAGCGGAACAACGATCGAATCTTTGTGTTCATTAGAATTTATCGATCAAATGTACAAGCAAGAGAATCTAAATCTGGCTTCTCAAAGTGTTGTTATCTCTGAAAGCAAAGACAACACGCTAGTTCAGTGGGCGAAAAAGAATGACATTCCTATGTGCGAAATTCCAGTGGATGTCGGCGGACGCTTTTCCGTTCTGTCACCCGTAGGAATGATGCCCGCAGCTTATTTTGGCTTAGACTTAGAAAAGTTTCGCGTAGGTGCAATGCGTGCATTGCAAGACACGGCCTTAGTGACGCAAACTATGGCGCATGTAGCGCAAAGTTATAAGCGCGAAGAGTGGATCACTCTTTTGTGGTTCTATGGTTCACGCCTTAAAAACTTCGGCGCTTGGTTTCAACAATTGTGGGCCGAGTCTTTAGGAAAAGCTCACGGTCGTGACGGTGGACCTGCGGCACGTGCCAGCACTCCGATGTCAGCGGTCGGAGCTTCTGATCAGCACTCGATCTTGCAACAAGTGATGGAAGGTCATCGCGATAAATTCGTGATCTTCATGCGCATCGAAGAAGCCGAAGCCGGATCTCAGCGTTTGAAAAAAGCGCAGTTCAAAGAAACTATGGATCTTGAAGGCCGCACCATGGGTGAGCTATTGAGGGCAGAAGCTTTGGCCACACAAGAAGCGCTCACTCAAAATGGAGTGTCAACGATGACTCTTAAGACAAAGGTCCTAGATGAACATGCATTGGGTTATATGTTTATGTTCTGGGAACTTGTCGTTGCGGGCCTAGGTGAATACTTGCAAATCGATGCCTTTAATCAACCAGGTGTAGAGCTAGGCAAGAGACTAGCGAAAGAGAAATTGAAGAAAGCGTGATTGTCATCAGTCGTAGAGGAGATTTATACTTTCCTCTATGGCTCACAACGATGATTCTTCCAATGACAACTTAGAAAAAACCAGTATTGTCGCCAGTGACACTTTCCGCGGTCGTCTGAAAGAGGCCGACGAAGTTCCACCGGCGATTGTTGTTTTAATTGGTCCTCCGGGATACGTGGGAAAACAATATCCTATCACCGCGAACGACATCGTGATCGGTCGCTCGGTGGAAAGCCAAGTTTACATCGACGATAAAAGTTTAAGTCGTTCGCACGCAAAATTTGCGGTGAATGGCAGTGAAGTGTCGGTGATTGATCTAGGTTCTACAAATAAAACCATCGTGAATGGCCAAGTCATTCCGCCGCTGGCTTCTTGTCTTCTAAAAAATAATGACCAGATTAAAACTGGGAATGTCATCTTCAAGTTCCTTGAAAAAGGAAGTATCGAAGCGATGACCAATGCGGCGATGTACGAGCGCGCGCAAAAAGACGCGTTGACGGGAGCGCACTCCAAAGGGGCTCTTCTTGAAAAGGGACCCGAGGCGATGAAACGCGCCGAAGTCCTCAACGAGCCGCTGAGCTTAGTGACTTTTGATATCGACCACTTTAAGAAAATCAATGACAACTACGGACACCCTGGTGGCGACCATGTGCTTAAAGAGTTATGCCGGATTGTCATCACTAAATTGATTCGCTCGAACGATTTCTTTGCACGCTACGGTGGAGAAGAGTTCGTCCTGCTTCTTTCAGGATCTCCTTCGAAAACAGCCGGCGAAGTGGGTGAGCGTATTCGCCAAACTATCGAAGCTCATGAATTCGTTTTTGAGAATAAAAAGATTCCTGTAACAATTTCTGTCGGCGTAGCCACGAAATTACCACAAGAAACTGAGTGGACTCAGATATACGACCGCGCAGACAAGGCGCTTTATCAGTCGAAGCAAGGTGGCCGTAACAAGGTTACGATTGCTCCATAGGTTTCCACGAGAAAGCCTCCAATAGGAGGCTTTTTTTATTTCGGGGGCCAGCGAGTACAAAAAATGGCTTTCTTTTGAAAGAAGCTCCCGTCCACTGAATTCTCTTACGGTTCCGGCTAAGATTTGTTAATACTCTCTTCCGAAACATTCGGAGGAATGCCATGAAACTTAGCGCTGCTCTTATCACTCTTTTGACTGCGTTTTCAGCTCAAGCCCAAACACCTGTAGTTCACGCCGTTTGCACTGGTAAAATTGATGACATCCAAGTGGTGTTTGAAATTCGTGACACTTACGCGGTTACTTTGAAACAAGGTCTTTTGACTATCGGTGAGGATACTATCAGCCTTCACTGCCGCGACAGCAAGAAATCAAAACTAGCTGATAAAACTTCTGTGTATCAATGTGCAGAGTCTCGCAAAGGTGACGGTAAACTTCTTGTTGAAGTTGAGCGCGGAGTCACAGGTCATTTGATCGCGAACATCCAACGCGAACAAATCTACCCAATGCCACCAGCGTCTTTGGGTTCGTTACTTTGTCTTGAATAATTATTTTGAATCAGAAATGAGTTTTGATTCCTATGTGTGTAGGGCCTCTGAAAAGAGGCCCTTTTTTTTACCCGAACTATTTTTCTTCAATCAGGCTAAGGACAGTCCAACGTAAAGGGATGCCGAACGCGAACTCTTTAAAGTCTTCGCGACCGGCAGGACGAACGAAGTTTTCCGAACCCGCCTGAAGCCAAGTATAGCGTGTCGGGCTTTCGGGATCGATCACGCCGATCAGACCTTTTTCTTTATCTGCAAAGACCTTTAAGACAAAATGATTTCCTCGCACCGGAGGACGGTCATTAAGCATATCATCAGGAAAGGGTATGTCACGGCGAGGAGGAAAGCGTCCCCCACGTCCTGGTGGGTTTTGCGGCCGAATCTCTGTATAGTTCAACATCAAGATTTGAATCTTGTCTGACCATACTTCTTCAATATTGAAATTCGTGCGGCCTTTGATAACGAAGTCACGCTTGATATTCAACTTAGTATCAAGAATTTTTAAAAAGCGGACTAGGTCTGTTTCCAGCAAGCCGCGATTGATCTCTATATAATGAGGGCGCAGTGCCTCGCCGGTTTCTTTAATAAGGTCTACCAACTCCTCTTTAGAAAAAGTTTGTGCCTGAAGCTGCAACCAGTTCGCGGCACTGGTAGGACCACATAAAGAGCTCGATTGGTTAGCGGGAATCACACCACGATCATAAAAAAGTTCATCTTTTTGATCGAGCATAAGGTGGCGAAGTGCACCCTCTTCAGGAAGAGCCTGCGCCAGTGACACCGATCCCCAAAAGAGCACCGCCGTTAGTAAAAGTCCGATATTTTTCATGAGCGCTGTTTTAGCAGAGTTCCGGTGATTCCCACAGGGGGCGCGGACCCATTCAGAAATCTTTCCAGTGTCGTCGTGTTCCTAGACCAAGGCCCGGATCCATAAGTTTTGCTAATACGTGTTATAACGGAATGCGTAATTCCTAAATTATTTCATATATTTAGAGCCATTTTGACCACCTTTCTTCGGCATCAACGTTGCATTAACGAAACAGTGTAGGCAGCGCGGGTTTGGGGGCGAATTTACCGCGAGCTGAGGGGGGCCAGACGGCTTCACTGGGAAAAAAATTCAGAACGTTAACCGAATTTAGACAGAAGCGAGTCAAAGTATGGAGAGAGATCTTTTAGTATCGGATCTTGAACTGGTTGAAAAAGTAAAGTCTGGCGACAGACGTTCTTTTTCCGAACTCGTGAAACGACATCAGAGAAGTGTGCTGCGACTGAGTTTGAGGTTTGTGAAGGACATGGACACCGCGGAGGATGTGACGCAAGAAGCGTTCATCAAAGCTTACGAGAAGCTGAACTCATTTGAGGGCAGAGCTTCTTTCAAAAGCTGGTTGTTTCAAATCGCTGTGAATACAGCAAGAAACAAAATCCGTGAGTGGAAAAGGGAAACCGTCGATATAGATGATGTGCAGCTGGCAGTGGATGCTGAAGCTGAAACAACTCTGGTTCACACGGCGGTGGCTGACATCCTTCAGCAAGAGGTGGAGAAGTTACCCTTCAAACAAAAAACAGCGTTGGTTCTTCGCGTTTACGAAGACCTTAGCTTTAACGAGATTGCCGATATTATGGAGTGTCCTTACGACACTGCGAAGGCGAATTACCGCCACGCTCTCCTTAAACTTCGTCAAACTTTTGAGCAAAAAGCAGAGCTCAAAAATTGGACGGAAGAAGTAGGTGGTTTCTTTATGGAAGTGAATCAAAGATTTGCGGAAGCAGAAGGATAATCAATGGATCGTATGGATCGATTAGACAAAGTTCGAAAAGGACTTAAGAAAGCCGATGATCTTGAACTCCCGATGAATGAAGATTTCTTCAATCGTCTGCACGACAAGATCATGGCCGAGGTCGAGGAGACTGCAATTGCTCCCGCGCCGATGTTGATGACGCCACGAAATCTTTTGCGCTCTCACTGGAGAGGATGGCTTTATCCTGCAGGCGGTGTAACATCTCTTTTTATTTTGGCGTCACTCTTGCTCACTCAGGTGTCAAAAGTAAACCAATCCATGCAACGCGTAGGATTGTTGAGCGATGGTCATGAAAGAATTGTAGCAGAAGCCTTGTTGTCCCCAGAGGATTTATCCCAGACTTTAATCAGCACTCAGAGCGAATCTGATTTTTATATGGACGTAGCTCGCGAATCATTCGAAAATTTATCAGGATCTAAATTCAATAAAATCATGGGTGAAAGCGGACGCTAATCACCCATTGTCGGGTGATAAAAGTGCGTTTGATTTTTCTGTTCACTATTTCAATTCTGTTTTCCACGTCGTTGGTTTCCGCTGCGCACGCGGCGGAAAAACGCAATCAGCTGGAAGAGTTGCTTATTTGGAAAATGAGTGACGAATTAAAGCTGACTCCGGTGGAAGAAAAAAAGTTCACGGACATTGTTAAAAGCCTGAATCGGAAAAAAGCAGACCTCAATCACGAGTTGCAAGTCTCTGTTGAAAAAATGCAGAAGGCAGCGAACGCGAAATCCAAAGAGGACGAACTTACAAAGTACCGCAAAACGTTGCAAAGCTATGGACGAGTGGGTGAAGAGGAGTTCGATAAACTAAAACCCCTTCTGGGGTCAGAGCGAATGGCTCAATATCTGGTGATCAAGCAGGATTTAACGAATCGAATTAAATCCATGCTCGCCAATCCTGAAAGCAATGGCAAAGGAAGCAAAGCACTCCCTTCGCCAAAACTCATCGAAGAAAAATAATTAGTTACAGTCAGAGTAGTTTTTGCCTGAACGGATACAAGCTTCGAACTCAGAACGATCTGGGCCGGCAGCTTTTGCGCACAATTGGATAGCGTCAGCGTAGTTGATGCCGTTGTTCTGTCTGATGATTTCAGAAACGTTGCAAGTCGCTTCGCCCAAACGGCAAAGTTGAGAAGCAAGTTCACGGTCACCGTGAGTCTTCTTCATCATTTCAGATACACAGTTTGAAGCCGCATTTGCAGCAGAAAAAGAAAGTACAACAGTTACCATAGCAATAAGTTGTTTCATGGTTTCTCCTTTAGATGCCGCCTGCGTATCAAGGAGAAAAATTGATGTCTATGTGGAAAATCGTAATATTCGGGCTCGTGGAACACTTTGAGGATAGGACAGAAGTTTATTAGGTCTGGGAAATGTTTCGCTTTTTATGGCGGAACACTTCCCAGGACATTATCTCAGAAAATTTCGTGGAACAGCTAAACTAAGGAGCTTGTTCTTCGGAATCGTCTTCAACATTACCTTGGAATTGTTGTTCGCTTTGTTGGCTACCAGGCTGCTGTTGTTGTTGGCCTTGGTTGCGTGACTCTTTTTCCAGGTTTTGTTCTTTAGAAGGGATTTTCGAAGACTGCTGATTCTGTTGGTTCATGTTTTGATTAGCCATATATCACCTCCTACGGTTGATCTGCCCTTATTGTACTCAATACAATCGTGAGAAGGTGATAGTGTGTGATTAATCAGTATTAATTCTGCAATCCTGTGCGAATTAAAACTAGATCAGCTGACTTTTTAGCGAGGTCCATCATTTGTTCCTTGTACAAAGTCGCGACTTTCTCAGGACCAAGCTTCAGGGCCTCCGCACAAGTTTTGCCCGTTTTAAATGCCAGATCTTCTGGCGTGATATTCACCGTGGCTTCCAACTCTTTTGTTTTCACATTCCAGAGTTGCGCACGCAACAGCGTGTAGCCTTGCAAGTCTCCTTTCACGTTCGTGGTAGATTGGCAGAAGAAGCCAAAACCCGCGCGATAATTTGTGTAAGACTCATGAGTTGCCGGGTGAATGACGAAGAGGTATTTTGCCCCTTGTTTTTCGGCTTCGGTGCCTAGATATTCTTGAAGAGCTTGATAGCGATTGCCAAGGTAAATGTCCTTTAACTGGGCTCCGGTTTCTTTCCCTGTTTTAATCACTACGGGATCTACATTCAGCTCGAAGACTTTTTTATTTTTATCCTTCAAGCTGTTCTGAATTTCAGCGGCCACACTTTGATTTAAAGACCAGGTGCTGATGTTGGCGGACATTTCTTTATTGGTCTTTTTATTTGTGCCTACATACTTTACCGGAAGCGTGTCATCAAAAAGAGCGACAACACCCACGTCGTTTAATTTTTGCAAACGTGTTTCTGGTTTTGAGGTGGTGGTGCAGGCGAAAAGAAGTGCGGATGCGCAAGTAAGAACAACATACTTCATCATTTGAATCCTCCGGGAACTTTGAAAGAGGATACGAATTTTTAAAGACGAAGTCATCGTCAGGAAAAAACAACTAGGCTATTTTGCGGCGCTCAGATTTTGGATCAAATCTTTCAAACCTTGGTTTGGATCTTTTGATTTTTCCAAGGATTTGCAGGTTTCAATGAAACGAGAATAATTGGATCCGACAAGTTCATAAAGTTTTTCGAACTCACTCAAGTCCTGCATATATGTCTTATAAACAAGAAGGCGGGCGTTGTTCAACTTCAGTTCGGGGAACTTTGCATAGTTGTCTGTCAACATCTGCGGCTGGATCTCTTTAACGAACTTGTCCTGAATTTCGTGAATCCGCCGAAGACGTTGTGCCTCGTCACGTTTATTGGAGGGAAGATTTTTATACCAGTTTTCTAAATCCTTAAGCTCCGCAGAGATGAACTTCGAGAATGTTTTGCTGTCAGAACTTTCTTTTTGAATTTCTTTTAACGTCGGAGAATTTGGGCCTTCGCGTTTTAAATAAAACTGTTCGGCGCCTTTATTGCCTAAGAATGTTGCCAAACGTTCGTTAAAGTCCGCGGAATTTTTGATGTACAAGGTCGCATGCACGGTTTCGTGAATGATCGTGTTCACCAAAGTATAATCGTCATAGCGAAGCATGGAACTTAAAATAGGGTCGTTAAACCAACCTAATGTGCTGTAAGCAGAAACACCCCGCATGTATGTATCGAGATCTTCTTTCTGCATTTCTTTTTCAAGTTCTTGAGCGTCGGCCTCATTGAAGAAGCCCTTGTAAGGCATCTTTCCCATGAATGGATACGACCATTGATAATGCTTTAATTCCCAACGTGGGGCCGCACTCACGACATACGTGACATAAGGTCGACCTAGTTCCACGTAAGACGTGTAGTTTTTTGTCGCGGTCAAGTGCAGCTCTTGCTCGGCAAATACGCGGGCCTCTTGAGCTAAGCGCAATTTCTGCTTTTTACTGTCTTCTAGTTTAGGATCTTTTAAAGCTTCCTCTAAAGGGACGCGACTGCTCAGCAATTGCATTTGTCCCATGCCAGATTTCATCAGATAGCCCATCTGGCATCCCGTCAGACCTATCAGAAGAGTGGCTAGAGTCAGAGATTTTAGAGCACCCAAGTGATGCCCGCACGAACTGAAGAGTCATCCGTTTGCATGCCGCCACCAATGGGCGTCTTCCAAACGTCATAGCTCAACTTGATCCCGAAGGTCTCTGTCATTTGAATTTTTAAACCGGCGCCGTAACTGGGAACGGTCGCATTTTCAGGTTCGATCGTATAGGAGTCCTGTCCTTCGATTTTAACTTCTTGGAAACGGCTGATCTGCGCGCCGCCACCCTTGATGTAGGGTTGAAACAAAGATTTTTTATCCGCGAAAACCAGAATCAGGTCCGCACCCATGATTTGGGATTTTTGCGTTGTTGTACGTTGAGGATCCGAAGAATTCGCTTTTTCTTCACGCAAGCCGCGCGCGTCTGTGTAGCTCAGTTCCAGCGCGAGACGTTCCAGAAAGTAGATTGAGATCGAGCCCGTGATAGATTCAGAGTCGAAGGAGTTGTTTTCATCAAAAGTCGTCGTTTTTCGTCCGTAAGAAAGACCCAATTCCGTATAAAGAGCATGGGCCGGGGAAGACATGAACAAAACGGTCAGAACAAAGACAGAAAATACTTTTTTCATATCTTTTCATTCTAGCAAGGACTGTGGCGAGTGACAGAAATTTAAGACCGCAGCTAGACAAAAGTGGAAATGGAAACCAGAAATGGTGTTGATGAGTCATCCTAAAGTCCAAGTGGCGATCTCTAGCAGCTCTTAATTTCTATTCACCAGAACAGGAGGCGCGTAGTTCACGGTGAACGAAAATTTAATATGGATATAACCATCTTCCTGCACCATTTCAGGAGGAGGATTAGGGAAAACCTTGGCATCACGAAACGCGTTCACTGCTGCGGCATCAAATGCCGGAATGCCGGAACTTTTCATGATCAAAGACTGACGAAGGTATCCGTTTTTATCCAAAAGAAATTCGATGTGGGTGACCCAGTTGCGATTTCCCGCATTCACCAAAGTCAGTCGATCAAATCTATCAATAGCTTGTTGCACTCGGCTTTCCCAGCGATAGCGAACCAGCTCTTCCATGCGTGCATAGAACGTATAGAACAAATAGCGATCCGTATTGAGTGCGGTGAAGGAACCCACTTTCATTTCGTTCGGCATAGTTTCGCCGATCGTGGACATGCCCTCGTTGAAGCGATTCATCTCTTGCAAATCTTTACTGATGTCGACCTCTTTAAAGCCATCCTTGTCCATACTTGGATGAGATTCGGTATTGCGCGATCTTTGGGGCGGGGTCGGCGTCGGTTTTTTCGGTTCCGAAACCGCAGCTTGATTGCTGCGATTTGTAGTCATCCCTGATTGAGCAGCGCGAGTTTCTTCTTTCACACGTTGTTTTTGTTCAGAAAGGAATTTCGCCAAAGTGTCGTCTTCAGGAAGCTTCATTTTTTCAGGAACTATCGCTTGTCGAACGATTTGCTGCTCTTTGGGTTTCAGGGCCTGCATGATCTGCGCTTCCGGTGTCAGTTCCACTTCAATAGTTTCCGGTTCAGGAAGCTGAAATTTCGGCGCGATCCAAATTACTGTCCCCATTAAGAGGAAGTGAACTAAAACGCTAATAAAGACGGCGCGAATAACAGGCATGTCTCAATATAAGACGAAACTGGACCTTGGTGCAAGACGGCTAAAGTTGAAACATATTTTACCGATAAGAAATGAGTCACAGGGGGAAAAATGGGTAAGGTTCTCGATATTACGCCGCGCCTAAGAGGTCAAAATTCTTTAGAAAATACAAAATTCGAAGCGCGTGCTGAGGTCCTTGATATTACTGAGGCTCGTCAAGAAATTCTGAGCCGCGATCGTCGTGATGTAAAACGTACGATTCTGACTGAGTTCGTGGGGGCGTTTGTAGTCCTTCCTGAAAAAGGTCTTTTGAAAGCAGCTTTGTACGATATCTCTGAAAACGGGATGGCGTTTGATTTGGAACTCACTGAAGGCGGCTTCTCTCAAGGAGACGAAGTGGCTATGCGTGTGTACTTGAATCATTCGACTTATTTCCCATTCACGATTCGTGTCACAAACAGTCGTGCTATCGAAGATGAAGGTGTTGTTCGTCACGGTGCTAATTTCGTGAAAGGCACGATGAATGATGTCGCACTTCATCATTTTGTAAAGTTCATCGAAAACGTCAGCGCTAGTCTGAAAACTGATTCCGGGGACGTTCTCGTTTCCCACATCTCTTAATTTAATCACGCGGCCCTTTTCCGTAGACTTTAGTCCTGCAATTTGTTGCAATTTAGACAGTAGAAGTTCTGCTGTCTGAATTGCAGAATTTCTCAGGACTATAACTACGGAGGGATGTCCTTGAGTAAAGCTAAACGCAGAAAAATTGTTGTCGACACGAATGTCATTCTTTTCGATGCTCAGGCTATCCTGCGATTCGGCGAGGCCGACGTACATATTCCCATCTCTGTTATCGAAGAGGTGGATAAGTTTAAAAGAGACCAAGGCGAAAACGGACGTAACGCCCGTCAATTCAGCCGTTTTATCGACGTGCTTCGTGCGAAGGGTTCCTTAGCGAGTGGCGTGCAGATCGATAATTCTGAAACCATGGTCTACATCAATACGGATTTGATGTTGGCGGGGATGCCTTCAGAATTGGATCACCAAAAAGCGGACAACCGTATCTTGAATACGGCGCTAGCTTTGCAAAAACAACATCCACGCTACAAAGTGGAATTGATCTCTAAAGACATCAATCTTCGTATCAAAGCGGACGTTTACGGTGTTGTTGCGAAAGACTACGAAACAAACGACATCAATCGCGACGACCTTTACGAAGGTTATCAAGAGATCATGGTGACTCCAGATCAGATCGATGCTTTCTACAAAGAAAAACGTTTCGTCACAGATGTGAAACTTTACGCCAACCAATACGTGATCATGAAGGATTCTGCGAATCCAAATCATTCCGCTATTGGTCGCTATAGCAATAATGAAAAAGCGATCGTGCCTCTTGTTCAGGCAGCGGATTCTATTTGGGGCATTCATGCTCGCAACGTCGAACAAGCTTTCGCATTGGACTGCTTGTTGAACGATGAAATCATGTTTATCTCGCTGGTGGGTAAAGCCGGTACGGGTAAAACTTTGATGGCGATTGCTGCGGGTCTTCATAAGACTTTGGATCAAGGTCAATTTCAGAGATTACTCGTATCTCGTCCGATCTTCCCTATGGGACGTGACATCGGTTATTTGCCAGGTGACATTGAGCAAAAATTAAATCCCTGGATGCAGCCAATTTTTGATAACGTTGAATTCTTGATGGGTGCGGACAAAAAAGCAGCCGGTCGCGCGCAAGAGCTTATTAATCAGGGTATGCTGAATATTGAGCCTTTGACTTACATTCGCGGTCGCAGCATTCCGAAGCAATACCTCATTGTTGACGAAGCACAAAACTTGACTCCGCATGAAATCAAGACGATCGTTACGCGTGCCGGCCGAGGGACGAAAGTAGTTCTTACGGGCGACGTTTACCAGATCGATAACCCTTACGTGGATTCAGCGAACAGCGGTCTTACGTATGCCGTCGAGAGATTCAAAGGCCAACCTATCGCGGCCCATGTCACTCTGACGAAAGGTGAAAGATCTGAGCTCGCAGAACTGGCAGCGAATATTTTGTAGGAGTTTTTTAAGATGACTGATACGGCGACTTCGATTGATGTAGGATACACAGCTTCCATTACTGTTCAGGTGACTGACAAAATGGTGCAGCAATTTGCGGATCTTTCCGGAGATCGCAATCCTATTCACTTGGATGATGATTATGCTTCTAAAAGCAGATTCGGTCGCCGTATTGCTCACGGTATGATCGTAGGGGCTCTGATTTCCAGAGCTCTTGTTGATGGCATCGGTGGCGGCGGTATTTACCTAGGCCAGTCTTTGAAATTCGTAAATCCTGTATTCATCGATGATACGATTGTGATCACGATCAAAATCACGGGCATTCGCAAAGAAAAAGGTATCGCCACTGTTGAAACAAACGCGGCGAAACTGAATGGCGATGTCGTGGTGAAGGGTGAAGCCGTCATCATGATGAGCCGCCCTGCCTAACAGACAAAGGAACTAATGGGACCTGTATTCCAACTGGTTTATTTAAGTCAGGCTGCCGAGGATATCAGCTATTCTGATATTCAGGATATTCTCGAAGTCTCACGCATTAATAACGAGACGGAAGAGGTCACCGGAGTTCTTATTTTTCGCGATGGCTATTTCTTGCAGCTTCTAGAAGGCCGCGAACAAGACGTCAAAAAAGTTCTAAGTAAAATTCTGATGGACGATCGCAATCATTCGATCCGCGTGCTTATTGAGACGACGGCGGTGGATCGTCTTTTTGAAAAATGGTCGATGGCTTTTTATGACGGCGATATTTCGCACAATGAAACCGAAGACCTGGTTGAACTTTTCAACACGTGTCTAACTGGCAGCCGTCGCACCGTTATTATTCCTATGCTTAAAAAGTTCCAGGCCTCGGCGCCGGAACCTCAATAAACATCAAAGGACCACAACAATGAAAAACTTCATGATGCGACTTCTTGCAGCTAAAAACTACAATACAAATTTAGACGACGTGGCTTTGGCCATTTTGCGCGTCTTCATCGGATTGACGATGGCATTTTCCCACGGCTTAGGAAAGCTTCCTCCGAATGAAATGTTGATCGGTGGCGTTTCCGGAATGGGCTTCCCGGCACCAGAACTTTTTGCATGGCTTGCCGCTTTGGCTGAATTCGCCGGCGGACTTTTACTTGCAGCAGGTCTTCTAACCCGTCCGGCAGCTTTAACCGTCATTATCACCATGCTAGTAGCCGTCTTTGGTGTCCACGCGGCAGATTCTTTCCAGCAAAAAGAAATGGCTTTGCTCTACCTTTTCACAGCATTATTCTTCCTACTTCACGGTGCCGGTCGCTGGTCTCTAGACCACTTCATCACCAAGAAAAATTAAAGGTGCCTGCTTCTTTTTTGCAATCCACCGCGCCAATCAAATTTTTTTAAACGAATTTTTGATTTCAAAAAAGCTGTATTTTTCTTCACAAGACGGATGTCCCAACGGGCTCCGTCTTTTTGTTTTTTGATGTTGTTTCAGAGCATTTTCCGCACTGATTTTCTGATTCTTAGACCTCTGCCTTTTCACTTTACGACATCTGCTTCAAGGTTGTGGGACCGAGAACAACTCTCGGTCTGAGAATAATCAAGGAGGGTGTTATGGCATCTAGGTCATCAAGCAGTCGGGGATCCTCTAAACGAGGATTTGCGGCGATGGATCCAGAAGAACAAAGAAGGATTTCTTCCATGGGAGGAAGAGCAAGTCATGGCGGCGGTCGTGGTCGTCGAGAAGAAGAAAGCTACGAAGGATCGGACCGTAGCAGTCGTGGCGGAGGCGGCAGCGAGCGTGGCTTCGCGGCGATGGACCGAGAAGAGCAAAGAAGGATTTCTTCAATGGGTGGACGCGCAAGTCACGGTGGTGGCCGTGGTCGAAACGAAGACTATGACGACGATCGCGGAAGTCGCGGTGAAGGCCGCAGCAATCGCGGCTTCGCAGCCATGGATCGTGAAGAACAAAGAAGAATTTCCTCCATGGGAGGTCGTGCGAGTCACGGAGGCGGTCGCAGTCGCAGCGAAGACTATGACGATGATCGTGGAAGTCGCAGTGAAGGCCGTAGCAATCGCGGTTTCGCATCGATGGATTCTGAGGAACAAAGACGCATTTCTTCGATGGGCGGACGCGCGAGTCAAGGAGGCCGAGGACGTGATTGGGATGACGACTATGATGAAGATCGTTATTCAACTCAGTCAGACTGGGATGAAGATGACGATATGGATTCCGACGAAGACTACGGAAGAGACCACCGTTCCTCGAATTACTATTAATTATATAGCCATGTTTTTCGGGAAGGTTCGACCGGGGACCTTCCCTTTATTCTATAAAATATCCAGAAGTTTTAATTTCAGTTTCTCTTTAAAATCGTCCAAATTTACGGGACGTTTCAAAAGCTCTTCAAGACTGATCATCGTTTCAGGTGGGAAACCACAAGGATTCAAACCTTGAAACGCTTGAGAATCGTACGTCATGTTAATGGCGGCGCCGTGAAAGCTGACCCATTGACGAATGCCCACGCCGACCGAAGCCACTTTTTTATTGCCGATCCATACGCCGGTATCGTCTGTGAGCGAACGACCTTCTACGTTTTCAAGACCATAGGATTTTAGAACTTCGACAATGCCTTCTTCAAAAACGCGTAGAAAAGGAACGATGTCGCGTTCTTTGCGACCTTTGCGCATCTGATTTAAATTAATAATCGGGTAGACAACAAGCTGGCTGGGGCCGTGATAGGTCGCGCGTCCGCCGCGAGTGACCTCAACTTGAGGGCCTTGCCAAGCAAAGACATCTCCAGGCTTCGTAGAGCGACCTAATGTCACGACGGGGGGATGCGTGCAGAATACAAGAACACCCGGAAGATTTTCTTTTGAAATCTTCTCTACCAAAGCCAACTGTTTTTTCAGGGCGTCTTCATAGTTGATCAGACCCCAATCTTGAAACTGCAAAACCGACATACCTTTTTTTGCCATTGAACGGAAACATTGTCATGCACTTCGATGAAAAGGGCTGGTTTCTTTGAAGTGAAAAAAAATTGGACAGCAATGTTTTTGGGTGTGTAAACGCTTTAGTCACAAAAATTTCAAAATGAGATTCGTTTGAAATGCCCCCATCTTTGCTTTCACAATGGAATTCAGAGAGGGAGTATCTCATGAAGAATCTAGGATTGATCGTCGTTCTGCTAGGAGCTATCGCACTGACAGGATGTCTTGAAAACGGCGGAGGCACGGAAGCTCCTTCAAATAATAACAACGGCGATTTCTCTGTGATCACGGAGCCTCCTCCGGAGGATCCTGGCAGCACGGGTGGTGGTGGTACCGGTGGCGGGGACAACGGTGGAACTGTCCCGCAATCCACTGAACCTAACGGGTTTGATATCAATAAAGGCGAAGTTCTTACGGGATCTAATAATCTGCTTCTTGATTTCTATCCTCCATTTACCAGCGCTTACACGAAAATTTCTGAAGATGAAACTTGCTCTGCAGGAACTTTTGCAAGCTTTGTCGGAAGCCGTTACTTCCTGAGTTCTAAAACAAATCAAAGTGTTCCATTGAGCGTTCAATTCCGTGACCATGACGGCCGAACAAGTGTTTGTTATGTTCGCAGAATTTATATCGATCAGGCGGGCCCAGAAATCGTTTTCGCCAAATACCCTTCAGCTCCGGTTGAAGAAGGTACGGATGTTGAAGTGGTGTTCTCGGTGACGGACCCAGGTGCGGGTGTCCAAAGTGTGACCTGCATGGTGGGGGCCGTATCCAAGCCTTGTGCGGCAGGGACGAACAAAATAGTATTCCCCAAACTTGCTGGCGGCGAATACACCTTGAAGGTGTCAGCGACGGACAAGTTCAATCAGTATTCAGAAAAGTCCGTCACATTCACGGTCACGTCTTTGTACAAACAAATGGTTCAAAACGTGAAGGTCAACGAGTATCAAAAAGTCGATATCTTATTCGTGATCGACAACTCGGGATCCATGGAATACGAGCAAAAAAGCATGGCTTCACGTGTGCGCAACTTTTTGGATGTCGTTAAAGGACTGGATTGGCAGATCGCGGTGACGACGACGGATCCATCAAATTCAACATTGGGTGATGGACGTTTAGTTCCCATCTATGGCCAAACAAATAACTACATTTTGAATTCATCAATGAGCGACACGGTAGCCAGAAATGCCTTAGGTATGACATTGCAAAGACCTGAAACAGGCAGTGGCGATGAACAAGGGATTTATGCGGCTTATCGCGCGATCGAAAGATCTTTAGCGTCGACGGCAACTAATAAAAACTTTATTCGCTCGGACTCGCAGTTGGCGGTGGTCTTGATCTCTGACGAAGATGAGTCCGCTAACGGAGCTAAAAACGACCCGGCAAACTTTGTGAAGTATGTGCAAACAGCCTTCAACGGACAAAAAAGTGTGAGCTTTCACTCGATCATCGCTCGCCCTGACGATAAAGCGTGCCTAAGCGGCGAAGGTTATTCCGCAGGTTACCGATACGAACAGATTTCAAAACTGACAGGGGGTGTGATTGGTGATGTGTGCGCAACAGACTATGCAGCGCAAGTCCAAGGGATCGCTGAAGGTGTGCGCCAGACACTTAAATCCATCACCCTGTCATGTTCTCCTGTTATTGACAGCATGAGATCCTTGCTTGTTCTGAAAGATGGACAGGTTTATAACGGGGCTCGTACGATTAATGGTGTGAATGTCGTTTTTAGCGATATGTTGCCGAAAGGCGATTACGAAGTTTATTACTCTTGCTTGAAATAGACCGAAATATTTCAGCACGTCGCGGGAAAAGGGCCTACCAAGGCCCTTTTAGTTTTTGCTGATAGCCGAAGTGGATTCAAAGTCGTCGTTCTGCGTGATTTTAGTATCTTCCACAGCGCGAGTGTCTTTAGTCAGAAGACTCTTTAAAACCAGGCGCGCCGGTGTGTCCACCATCAAGCTAAAGCCTGATGGAATAGCGACGTTTCTGTCCAACGCTTTTTTAAGATCCGGATTGTACATAACGAAATCTTCTTTAGCTAAACCGCTGCGACGAAGAAGTTCTTTCGCTGAAATAGCGCGCGCCAATTTCACTGTGTGTAAATCTAAAGTCTTTTCGTATTGAAGATCTTTATAGATTTGCTCGTGATACTTTTCCGCATAAAGAGCCGCTAAGAACTCACAATAAAAATTTGAAGAAGCAAAATCAAAAGTCTTCGATTGATAGTTGGCGATAATAACACCCAGGTCGTCACTTTCCGCTGCTTTCGCCGCACGACGAATACCTGAAGGGCCGTGATTCCACGCCGTAATAGCCATAGGCCAAGAGCGTTTTAGAATCATGTGATTTTCTTTAAGCAAGCGAGCCGCCGCATCGGTAGCTTTGAACGGAGAATTTCTTTCATCGATATGATCATTCACCGTCATAAAGCTCTTACCGGTGTAATCCATAAATTGCCAGATGCCCGAAGCGCCGACTTTACTAACCGCATGACGATTGAAGCTGCTTTCCACGAAAGGAATACGCGTGAGTTCTACCGGAAGTTTGTGATTGCGGAAGATTTCTTCCATACCACTTAAGTACAAAGGACTGACTTCGATACCTTCAGCAAAGAAGTTCTTTTGGCCTGTTTGCGAGCGAATATTTTTAAGTGCATCCTGAGCATTTTCCTGCAAAGAACCTTCGACGTTTTCAAAAGCTTTAGCGATGGCGACTTGATACGGGTTTTCGTCATCAACGTCTTGACCTTCAGCCAAGGACTTCATCGCTTGTTTAATCTTCTTAATTTCCTCGTCAACAAAATCATCCGCTTTCATATTGCGCATCCAGCGGGCCTTTGGAGTCTCGGCATTAATGATGTGAGAAATATCAATCACTTTAAAAACAATCCACGGATACATCGCGTGGTGGACGACCTTTTTGTTCGAGTCATAGCGAGTGTAAATATCAAACCAAAACCCGACGCGATCACGTAGGTTTGCAGGGATTGAGAACTCATCAGAGATGCGGTTCTGATAGTCATTCAGAATTTCTTCGCGGTGATAGACCACTTCCGGATCATGTGAAAAGACGACGCCGTCCAAGATCATTTTCTGGATCTTTTTGATTTGCGCGACAACGACCGGGAAACTAGCAGAGTTAAAAAGAGCAATCACCAAAGTCATCATGACGAGCGAACCCAACACATTGCGGGTGCTTCTTTTTGAGACGGCATTGATAATTTTCTTCATGTTTTCAAGGGTCTTCATGCCTTTGATAAGAGCAAGAGTGATGCTAGGGAGACAGCCTTTGTAAGCCCGTTAATTACAGCTCAGGAAGCTTCACTGTCTAAGAGTTCATCACTGACAACAATTTCGGCGCAACTCGTATAAGAGTTCGTCTTTTATTGAAACTTTATGGAAGAAAAAAAGCCCGTCTTTCGGGCCCTTAATATATTTTTGAATTTTTCGCTCGACAGCTCTTCTTGGCGTGCTCGGTGGCTGTACGAGGCTCAAATTTTAGGTGCGATTATAAATTTAGCTCTGGCGGCCGCCTGGCAGAATCTTCTTTAGAAGCCTTCTTACCCAGCATTCGCATCAAGGACTGAGCATCAAACGGAGCGCGCACTTTGATGTCGTTGTCGAAATAAACGAAAGCGTCCCGCTTTCTTTCGGTCGCAGGCTTGTCGCTGATTGAAAGCGCATTTGTAGGCTCTTTTCCTTCGGTCCACAGTTTCAACCGATCGGCCCACCACCGCAGTGTCGCATCGTCATACCCACTGGCATAGAGTTCTTCAGGACCGTGCAGCCGCAAGTACACAAAGTCACTTGTTAGATCTTCCATGTAAGGCCATGTCCCCGCCGTATCGGCAAACACCAACGCAATATTGTACTTTCTTAAAAGATCAATAAAGGCGGGATTTTCAAACGAGTGATGGCGGACCTCAATGGCATGACGAAGTTTCTTTTTAATACTTTTAAAAGGCCGAGGATATCGCTTCCCATAACGCGGTGATGATTCCGAAAGCTTCACCGCCTCAGAAAATGTCGTTGGTAAAAGTTTAAAGAAATTTTCCAGACGTTCTTCATCGAATAGAAAGTTGGGTGGGAATTGCCACAAAAAAGCGCCTAACTTTTCTTGAAGGTACAACACACCCGTTGCAAAAAAGTTCGCTAAGGGCTCTTCGATGTCTTTTAAGCGTCGAATGTGAGTGATGTAACGCGGGCCCTTCACCGAAAAGACGAAGTCTTTCGGTGTTGTGACGAACCACTTCTGGTAGGACTCAGGGCTTTGCGAAGAATAAAACGAACCGTTGATTTCGATAGAAGACACCTGCCGACTTGCATAGTGCAGCTCTTGCTTCTGCGGAAGATCTTCAGGATAGAATATTTTGCGCCAGGGTGGATAGAGCCAGCCTGAAATGCCGATTCGTATTTCCATTCTTTTACGTTAGCAAATGCGGAAGAGACTTGTCGTTGTCATGCAACAGAAGCGACAAGATACAGAAAGAAAAAAGCCCGCACGCGGCGGGCTTAAAACACTTTGTGAAACAGAAATTAGTAATAGCGAATGATTTCGAAAGTCGCATTACAACCGCGATCAACCCAAACGCGGTCACCATAAGCACCCGCAGTGCGACCCCAGATGCAAGCATCATAAGAGTGTTGAGAGTACAAACGGATTTGAGAAACACCGTAAGAGTTGAAGTAGCACTCTTGGTAACGATAACCGTAAGAAGAACATGTCACGTATTCATAACGGTAAGATGGTGGCGGATTTGGATACGGAGGGTAGCCTGGATTGTGCGGAGGGCGTGGACCTGGGCGCACAGGATCTGGATAAGGAGCAGGGCGACCCGGAGGACGAGGACCCGGTCTGATATAAGAAGTTTCTGCCTGATATTCAGAATCCATAACATCAGCATGAGCTGCTGGTGCCGAAGAGCACATCAATAGAAGCGCTGCGAAAAGGTGTTTCATGTATTCCCCCAATGGAAAGGTGTCATAGTGACGCCAAAAAATATTTTTTTACTATAAATATGCACAAACGATGCCGCGAAATTCGGTGCCAAAAAGTACAATTGCTCAGCGAGATCACGTCAGTCACGAAGTCTGTTTATGATTTTGCGCAAAAAAAAGCCCCGTTTTTCGACGGGGCTTTTTGGTTTATTTCGGAAGTGGTTTTTGAATGATGTGAATCGCGTGGCCAAGTGTGGCTTCAGCGGTTTCCATCATTGCTTCACCAAGCGTAGGATGTGGATGGATCGACAATGCGATGTCTTCCATGCGTGCCCCCATCTCGATGGCTAGAACAGCTTCAGAGATCAAATTGGAAGCCTCTGGTCCCACAATGTGAACGCCCAACAAAACATGCGTTTTCTTATCAGCGATCATTTTAACGAAACCGTCCGTTTCCATCATGCTCACGGCGCGACCATTCGCTCCGAATGGAACTTTACCAATCAATAGATCGGTGAAGCCCTTCGCTTTGGCTTCAGCTTCGGTCATGCCTGCAGATGCAATTTCTGGATCCGTAAATACAACCGCCGGAACTGTTTTCGCATCGTAAACACGATTTTGACCGGAAATAACTTCAGCCACCAACACACCTTCGTGAGAAGCTTTGTGCGCTAGCATGGGTTGTCCCGCGACGTCACCGATAGCAAAGATGTTTTGAACATTGGTTCTGCGTTGAGCATCCACTTTAATAAAGCCACGCTCGTCAACCGCGATACCCGCCGCTTTTAAGTTGGCTTGATCGCCATTAGGGCGACGACCTACAGTCACAAGAATCTTATCGCACTTAACAACTTCTTCTTTGCCGTTGATCTCAACAGTCACTTCGTAACCGTCTTTGACTTTTTTCTGACCTTTCGCTTTTGCCCCGTACATGACGTTGACGCCGGCTTTTTTAAGCTTACGTTCAACTACTTGTGCGCAGTCTGGATCAACAACACCTGCAAGCAATGCAGATTGAGCTTCGATCACAGTCACTTCTGTGCCCAATTTACGAAGGTAAGAAGAAATCTCTAGACCGATATAACCACCGCCGATAACAGCGACACGCTTAGGAATAGTATCAAAAGCCAACGCGCCTGTTGATGAACAGATGTCTTTTTCATCAAATTTGAAACCAGGGATTTCAATCGGACGAGAACCAGTTGCGACGATAAAGTATTTTGCTTGAATCGTATCTTCGCCAGCCGAAGACTTCACTGTGATCTCTTTCGAGTTTTTGAAGTTCGCTTCGCCAGGAATGTGCGTAACGCCGTAACCTTTAAGAAGTTGCTTCACGCCACCAGACATTTTATCGCAAACAGATTGTTTCCAAGTCACAAGTTGTTTCATATCAACAGTGATATCACCCTTGATCATTAAACCCATGTCTTTGAAGTTGTGTTGCGCTTTATGCAAAAGGTGAGTGGCTGTGATCATGGCTTTAGATGGGATACATCCCACGTTCAAGCACACGCCGCCTAAAAATTCTCTTTCGATAACAGCTGTTTTAAATCCAAGTTGTGCCGCACGGATCGCAGCGACGTAACCGCCAGGACCCGCACCAATTACTACGACGTCAAAAGTTTGTGCCATTTCTATCTCCAAGCTAGCCAGGGGCTAGACAAGCTCCACCAAAAGTTTACCAGGGTTTTCAATACGCGCGATGAAGGCAGCCAAGAAGCGAGCGGCCACAGCACCATCAATCAAACGGTGATCCGCTGTCATTGTGTAGTTCATCACTTTGATAGCTTTCAACTGACCGTCTTTGATCACTGGTTTTTCATCAATTTTGTACATACCAAGGATCGCCACTTCGGGGTGGTTGATCACTGGAGTCGCGTATGTGCCACCGATAGAGCCGATGTTTGTTACAGTGATAGTTGCACCTTTCATTTCGTCTGGTTTCAACTTACCGTCGCGAGCACGTTTAGAAAGATCCAAGATTTCTTTAGAGATTTCCAAGATCGTTTTTTGGTCTGCATTCTTGATCACTGGAACAACAAGTCCGTTTGGAGTGTCGGCCGCGAAACCAAGGTTGAAGTATTTTTTGTAAACGATTTCACCCGCCGCATCGTCGATAGATGCATTGAACATTGGGAATTCGCGGATTGTCGCGATCAATGCTTTCATCACGATTGGCAGATAAGTGATTTTTGTGCCGTGCTTTTCAGCGTGTTCTTTCAAAGACTCACGCATTGCAACCATCGCATCCACTTTCGCTTCATCCATGATCGTGAAGTGAGGGATCACGTGCTTAGAACGTTGCATGTTTTCAGCAATCTTCTTACGGATACCGATCAATGGAACGCGCTCTTCCGCCGCACCTGCTGGGCCTTGATAAGCTGGTTTCGGGATCGACATACCTGGAACCGAAGCCGGAGCTTTCGCCGCGGCTGGAGCGCCACCTTTTGCTGACAAGACATCTTCACGAGTCACACGACCCGCTAGACCTGTACCACCCAATGAATTGATATCAACACCCATTTCACGAGCCAAACGACGTGTCGCTGGAGTCGCAAGAACTTTCGAATCTGCAACGGGAGGGAAGATCCCTGTAGCCGTAGTTGCTGCTGAAGAAGCTTGCGCCGGAGCAGAGTGAGCCGCTGCAAAGTTCGCATGAGCCGAAGCCGGAACTTCACGTTGCGCACCCGCTGGAGGTTGAGCTGCCGGAGCTGAAGGAGCCGCACCTGCGCCACCTTCTAGAGTAATCATAGTAGATCCGACTTTTACAACTTCACCAGTTTTGAATTTCAAATCTTTCACAACGCCCGCAACGGGAGTTGGAACTTCCACCGTCGCTTTGTCCGTCAAAACTTCTGCAATAGCTTGATCCGCTTTTACAGAGTCACCTGGTTTTACCAACCATTTTACAAGTTCACCTTCAGTAACACCTTCTCCCAATTCAGGAAGTTTGATGTCTTGAACTTTACCGCCACCGGCTGCCGGTTTTGCTGCTTGAGGAGCGGGAGCAGAAGCAGTGGGAGCTGCAGGCTTAGAAGCGGGAGCCGAAGCCGCCGCACTCGCGCCACCTTCAAGAGTGATCATTGTCGATCCCACTTTCACAACATCGCCGGCTTTGAATTTCAAATCTTTGACAGTGCCGGCAACAGGAGATGGAACCTCAACAGTTGCTTTGTCCGTCAATACTTCAGCGATAGGTTGATCCGCTTTAACAGAGTCACCTGGTTTTACCAACCATTTTACCAATTCACCTTCTGTAACACCTTCGCCAAGTTCAGGCAGTTTTACTTCAGTAGCCATGTTGAGAAAGTCCTTTCCAAAGTTCTTCTAAAGTCGTCAAATTTAACAAACACTCCCTTCTAGTCTTCCCCTAGAGTAATTGCACCGAATTACACCCCGCGACATAGGGGTTAAAAGCCCGTACTTTCGGATAATTCGGGGCTTCATGAAAAGCTATCGACAAAACCAGCCGGAACTGACTAATTTGGCGGCCTGTCGAAGGGGAGTTCCATGAAATTTTCTCAAAAGTTGCACGAGGGTGTTTTTCTTAAGCGCTACAAAAGATTTTTTGCCGATGTTCAGTTTCAAGGGCAGGAAGTCGTGGCTCACGTCCCCAATACCGGAAGCCTTAAAAGCGTAAACAATCCCGGGCAGCTGTGTCTGATTTCAGAGACCGACAATCCCGAGAGAAAACTCAAATTCACTTTGCAAGCGATTCAATCTCCGCAAGGCGCTTGGGTGGGTGTAAATACGGCGACTCCGAACACGATCATGAAAGAGACGTTGATGGATGTCGTTGGCAAACCAGGAGTGATGGGAACTTTCGCGCATTGGTCGCAATTTGATGAAGTAAAACCAGAATACAAAATCAGTGCTGAGACTCGCCTGGATTTCGTTCTTAAAAAGAAGAACAGCGACAAAATGCATTTTATCGAAGTGAAAAACGTCACTTTAGCAGAAGAAACGACCGCAAAATTCCCCGATGCCGTTTCTGAACGCGCTCAAAAGCATTTACGCGAACTTATGCAGCTTGTAGAGCAAGGTCACAGCGCTGAAATCGTTTTCACTGTGCAACGTCATGACTGCGACGTTTTTGCTCCTGCTGACGACATTGATCCTGACTATGGTCAACTGCTGCGCGAAGCTCATGGCAAAGGTGTGAAAGTAACGCCTTTGGTGGTGAAGCTCAGCCCCGAAGCGGTGGAGCTTTCTGAACAAGAACTGCCATTCAGATTCTAAAAAATCAGGCCGCCAACAAAGCGGCCTTTTTATTTCAATGATGAGAAACGTTGGAAAGAATTTCGTGACTTAGGCGAGCATCCTTGGCGCGATTCGCAACGTCACCTAAGCTGACCATGCCCACCAAGCGCTTGTCTTTATTCACCACGGGCAGACGGCGATGTTGGTGACGACTCATTTTTTCGTTCACTTCTTCAATACTGTCTTCTTCAAAGCAGTAATTAATACCTTCGCTCATCACTTCTTCCACCTTCGTGCGGCGTGGGTCCTTTCCTTGAGCTACCACACGGATGGTGATGTCTCGATCGGTAATCATGCCGATCATTTTATCGTCTTTTTCCACGGGCACGGATCCGCAATCTTCTTGGAGCATGATTTGTGCTGCTTCAAAAACGCTGTGTTCGAAGTTAATCACTTTGGCTTTGGGGGTCATCACGTCACGAACTTTCATGGGAAGATCTCCTTTTTGCCACCAAGGATAGAGTCTTTCCTGCGACGAGGAATGGAAAATTTTAATGTTTTATAACGGGGGACTTATTTGTCTTCTTTTTTTATTATGCTGATCGCACCATTGTTTTCTAAGACGGCCAATTTCACTTGGTCCAAACGCGTGCAGCCTTCTTGTCGCAAAGATTCGTCAATTTCATGCTTCGTCATTTTTTCTTTTTTCACGAGCTTGTCATTGATTTTACCATTGTAGATTAAAACTTGGGGAATGCCGTCAATGATATCGGCGGCTTTTTTGCTTTTGAACGAAACGATTCCGGTCAGGTGATCGATAGCAAAGAGTGTGGCCGCAGTGATGAGTCCGCCTTGCAACGACTCGTCACCACCACTCATGGAATTCTGAACGCCATCGGCGACGATAAGAAGGAGTACAAAATCAAAGGGAGAAGACTCTGAAATCTGTCTTTTTCCCGTCAGACGAAGAGCGACAAGTAAAAACAGATAAACTATTAAAGCACGGACAATCATTTCGCCCGCAGAAACAGCCATCTCAAACATACTTCGGCCTCCCATTGATTTATTGTACGTCATTGCATGTGAAATAAAGGATATGTGTTTTGCCAGCGTGTCAGAGGAAAAAGAGGTTTGCCTCGAAGAACTCCAGGCATACAATTGTGCCTTATATTGTTACTAATCAGGAGATGATCATGTCTACAACGCAAGCCTTTGCCGCTCACAATCCCAATGAAGCTTTAAAACCATTTTCGTTCGAACGCCGCGAGCCTCGCGCCAATGATGTCGCTATTGATATTCAATTTTGCGGCGTTTGCCATTCAGACTTGCACCAAGTTCGTGATGAGTGGGGAAAAGGAATTTTCCCTATGGTTCCTGGTCACGAAATCGTCGGTGTTGTCAGCGCTGTTGGATCTTCCGTTAAAAAATTTAAGGTAGGCGACCGAGTGGGCGTAGGCTGTATGGTCGACTCTTGCTTAAGCTGCCCCTCATGTTCGGAAGGTCTTGAACAATTCTGCGAGCAAGGAATGGTCGGAACTTATAATTCGATGGAAAAAGACGGAAAGACCGTCACGCAAGGCGGATATTCAACGAAGATTGTCGTGCGTGAAGAGTTTGTGTTGCGCATTCCAGATAATATTCCGATGGACAAAGCCGCGCCGTTGCTGTGCGCAGGCATTACGACTTATTCTCCGCTGCGCCACTGGAATGTCAAAGCTGGAACTAAAGTTGCGGTGATGGGGCTTGGTGGTTTGGGACATATGGCAGTGAAACTTGCCGCAGCGATGGGTGCGGAAGTGACGGTCGTCAGCTCTTCGATGAAGAAAAAAGAAGACGCCGTACGCTTGGGCGCAAAAAACTATGTTGTCGGCTCGGATCCCGAGACGGCAAAAAAGTACAACCGTTACTTTGACGTGATCATCAACACGGTTTCAGCCGGTTTGGATTTAAATCAATATCTGCAATTGGTAAAACGTGATGGCTCCATGGTACTTTTGGGTGTTCCTGAAAAACCAGAACCTGTGCATCCGTTCCCTTTGATCATGGCTCGTCGTAGCCTTGCGGGTTCATTGATCGGGGGAATTGCGGAAACTCAAGAGATGCTGGATTTCTGCGGGTCTAAAAACATCACTCCGGATATCGAGGTGATCCCCATTCAAAAAATCAATGAAGCCTACGAAAGAATGTTGAAAGGCGATGTCCGCTATCGCTTCGTGATTGATATTTCCTCTCTGAAATAAGTCCTGTAAAAACGTCTAGAGTTCCGACAGTTTTCCTCTAAAAAGCTGTCGAGAACTCAGGCGTTTCTAAAATGTTTTAAGTTTTAAAAATGAGTGACCGATGGGCTCTGTGTAACCACACGGAGGATCGGTATGATGTCTATCTCACCTGGTAAAGTCTTAATGACGATAGCTTTCACCTTCACACTCGCAGCTTGCGGAAACCAAATGCCCGCACTTCCTGATGACCCTAACGACGAGCCTGTAGCGACAAATCCTGATGATAATAGCGGGCAGGGAAGTACAGAACTTCCTTCTATCGTTGAGCCCGCACCCACAGAGCCCGTGACGCCACCGACGTTGAGCGAACGTGAACAGATTCTGAAGAACTATGACTACGTGGACCCCACTCACATTGTTCCCACAGAACCTTTGGAAGAGGCCCTTATCTACTTCCACAAAAATAAAAGCAGCTTCAAGAATCAATCCGTTATCTCGGTCTTGGATTTCAGCCAGAAGTCGACCCAGAAGCGTTGGTACTTTATCAATATGTCGACAGGAAGTGTTTGGAATATCCACGTATCTCACGGTAAAGGATCCGACAGCAATCACGACGGCTACGCCGAAAAGTTCAGCAATGTGTCGGGCTCGAATGCCAGCTCTTTGGGATTCTATAAAACGGCAGAAACTTATCAAGGGAGCAACGGCTATTCGTTGCGCTTAGATGGATTGTCTTCGACGAATTCCAATGCCCGTTCACGCGCTATTGTCGTTCACGGGGCCAGTTACGTTCAAGATTCAAGTGTGATTCAGGGAAGAAGCTGGGGATGTCCCGCGGTTTCGTCTACAAACCGCGATAAAGTCATCAATATGATCAAAGGCGGAAGTCTGATTTACGCGACAAATTAAAGAAGCTTCAGTTGTTCGCCAACAAGCTTCTTTAGATTTTCCACGTAACCAACATACTCTTCCATATCCAAGCGCTCATCGGCACGAACGTGGGCGTTTGTTGCATTGTAGGGAGTCAACTCGATCACGTCAGCGTGAGAAGAAATCGCGGCAAAGTTGTTTTCCTCAAGAACCTGCATCAAAGCATCTAGGTCATGACCCTCGTCATCGGAGGGGTATTCCAAGCCACGCATTTCGCACAAAGCTTTCAGGTATTTTTCACAAGCTTGGGCTAAGTTATAACCGACCATGTCGTGCTGCTTTTCATCGTGCAGATTTTTCTTTGCAAGATCCAAATCGTCTTGAGCTTTAAGAATGAGAGATTTTGCGTGAGCGCTCATGAAGACTCCTGTGTTCAAGGGTTGATAGCTCTACTTTAGTCTGAGTCTAAGGGCGCTGCCAAAGAAATTCGCTTTTAAAAATAAAAAAACCCGCGGGGACACCGCGGGTTTTTGAAGTTCCGGTAAGAAACTAATTATTTCTTAGCAGCCAAGTGACGGTCGATGATGTCCTTGAACTCAGAGAATGGGTAAGCACCACGCAAAGAAACGCCGTTGATCAAGAAACCTGGAGTTCCAGAGAAACCGAATTTACGAGCTTCTTCCATGTCAGCTTCAATACGTTTAGTGATTGCTTCGCTGTTAAGATCTTTTTCAAGTCTCTTCATGTCAGCGCCTGCTTTTTTAGCAGATTCTTTCAAAGAGCCTTCTTTTTTCGTACGTAGGTCACCTTGGTTTTCGAAAACTAGGTTGTAGAACTTTTCAGCTTTAGCATGGTCTTGCATAGCGATAGCTTCGAAGTATCTTGCCGCTGGCATTGCCATTGGGTGGAAATCCAAAGGAAGGTGTTTGTAAACAACACGAACGTCTTTTGGATAAGCTTTCATAACTTCATCAACTGTCGCGTGACCTTTAGAGCAGTACGGGCACTCGAAGTCAGAGTATTCGATGATAGTGACTTTAGCGTCTTTTGGACCAAAGATAACGCGGCCTTCTTCAACAACAGGTTGAAGTGGGTTTGCGAATTCTTCGTCACGCTTTTTGCCTTCTTCAGCAACGGCTTTTTCTTGAGCTTTACGTTGTGCATTTTGAGCTGCTTTATTTACAACTTCGATAAATGCTTCAGGGTCTTTTTCGATAGCTACGAAAACGATGCTTGGATCTTTTTCTACTGCTTCTTTAAGTTGTTTTGCAGAAGGAGCACAGTTCACTAGGGAAAGTGCCAACGCGCCGATGCTAAAAATCTTTAGTGCTTTCAATGTTTCCTCCGAGATGGATGATTAAGTTTTTAAGCCCTTTTATTTGACATTATTTTTAGTTTAGAAGGAAGGAAAAAAGCCTCTAGTCAAAGGTCGTGAATTAAAATGAGCCGTCTTATCCTTCTGGTCTTGTTTCATTGCCGGAGGTCTTTAAACTCGAAATTATGAAAAAAGCAAATTTCCTTTTAACAATGATCATCTATGTATTTTGCGCACAGGCCCATGCGGGTTTGTTGTTTAACTACTCTCAACTGGCACTGAAAGATCTTGATCAGATGAATAAATTGGTCAACGACAAGGTGAAAGAGTCCAAAAAATCGAGCAGTGGAAAGGTTGTTCCGCTGAAAGAAGCATTGCAGGCGGTTTATTCTCGGCCGAATGATGATGACATGATCGACAAAATCGTGGCTCCGTTGCGGTCGAATTTAGATGAGTTGGAGTCCTGGGAAAAAACGATCAGTCAATTAACTGACGAAGCGATCAACGCGCTGAAAAATCCTCGGGCTTTTAAACCGGTGGTGCAGACGACGTACGTCATTTTCTTGGAAAATCTTTTGGCAGAGGTCAAACCTTACGTGAAAAGTGAAGGCTTCGAACGCCAGATCGTAGAACGGGTGCGGGATGCAAAGATTGAAGTTTCGAAAGAAGCTGTCAACGAGCGCAAACTGCGCACGATGAAATCGACAGCATCTCCTTCAGAAATTGCGGAAAAAATTCTGTCTCAAAGCACAAAGCCTGCGGAAGCAACGCCGGCTGCGGACGAAAAATCGTCTGAAACTTCGGCAGAAAATACTTCTTCCGGGCAATAATTTCCCTCGACCAGACCGGCTCTTGGCAAATTCGACCACGGGCCAGCGTCAAACGATAGATCTCCTCAAGTCTCAAAAAATCGCCTCAAATTGACTCAAGTTCTCACGAACTCCTACCGATAGAAACAACATGTGGGCTGGATGCCCTAAGAGCAATTAGGAGGATTCGAATGTTTCTGCAAGGCGATTTGCAAATAGTGTTTGATGCGCTTTACACCGTAGGTGCCATTGACCCTGTTTTAAAATTGGATTGGAGCGAAGTCACAAAAGACATGATGGCAAATCCACAGGTCTTGAGTGATGCGTTTCATTTGATTAATTCTTGCAAAGGCGACAAAGACCTCCTGATTCAAAAGCTCCACATGATGGATCCGAGATCCGTGAATTATATCGCTATGGAGGTGGCACGTGAATTTTGTGAGTTCCAAGATCGTACAGAGCTGCACTAAGATTGCATTGCTTCTACTGATCACTCAAAGCGCGTTTGCCTGGGAAGTGGATTTTTCTCGTCGCCAAGTTCAGTTCAACGACGTTAAAAATGAAGACCGCTTGCCTGCGAGCATTAAAGAAGATCAAAGCGTGATCTTGACGAAAGTTTTTGATGCGGTCGAACCCGCTCAAGACGTCGTGATCATGAATACCGAGAAAGGCTTTGTTCCTGAAGTCGTGCGCCTGAAAAAGGGTGGCAACTACCGCATTCACGTCGTGAATGTGAACGGCAAAGAAAAGAACGTCAGCTTTGTTTTGGATGCTTTTTCTGAGCACCACAACACAGTGTTTGGTGAACAGAAAACTTTTTCCGTATCGCCAAAAACAGACGGCATTTTTTCTTACCAATGCCCGGAAACAGCGGTTCAAGGAAAGTTCATTATTTATTCTGATATTGCGGCAGACAGAAAACCTGCCTCTCATTAATTCGGAAGGTCGCACCCATGTCTGATAAGTCGAGCGTTTTCAAACAGACCATTCAGCAGAATTTAGGTCCTGTATTGAAGTACCTTGATGACAAGGGTGTTTCCGAAATTCTTATCAACGGACATCAAGAAATTTTCGTCGAAAAAAAAGGGAAGCTCGAAAGAGTTCCTGAAACTTTTCCTTCAGAAGATGATCTGCGCGCGGCGGTGAACAGTATCGCCCAAAGCGTGGGTCGACGTATCGATGACGAATCGCCTCGTCTAGATGCGCGTTTGCCGGATGGTTCACGTATCGCGGCGGTGATCCCGCCAATGTCCCGCAAGGGCACTACGCTTTCGATTCGTAAATTTACCAATAACAAAATCACTTTTGCTGATTACATCAAGTTCGGCGCAATCACTGAAGATGGCGCGCGCTTTTTGGATATCTGCATGTTCTTAGGAAAAAACATCATCGTCAGCGGTGGTACCGGCTCTGGTAAAACCACGTTGCTTTCACTTTTGTGTACGCGCATTCCTAAAGGACAGCGTGTGATGGTGATCGAAGACTCTTCCGAGCTGCAAGTGGATTACGAACACGTGGTGATGTTTGAAACTCGCCAAGCCGACCAAATGGGGAAGGGTGAAGTTTCCATCAAAGATCTTTTAAAAAGCGCTCTTCGTTTAAGACCGGATCGCATCATCGTGGGGGAGGTTCGTTCTAGCGAAGCCCTTGAACTTTTGAATGCGATGAACACGGGTCACAAAGGTTGTATGGGCACGGTCCACGCCAACACGCCTGAAGATGCCATCGTCCGTTTGGAAGCCTTGGCTCAAGGTGGTGACGGTAAGATCAGCGAAAAGGCTTTGCGCTCGCAAGTCGTCTCGGCCATCGAAATTATTATCCAAGTGTCGCGTTTTTCAGACGGATCTCGCCGTATCGCCGCAATCAGCGAAGTGCGCGGATTTAATAGCGATGGTTCGTACAACGTCGTCCCCATTTTTGAAATGTCCCGTCTTACACGGCGCCCCGACGGAACCCTCGAAGGAAAGCTCCAAGCCACCGGCGCGGTGCCAACGTTCATGGACGAAATCATCGATAACAACCTCCCATTCCCAAAATCCAAATTCAGCAAACCCCAAGCCGCATAGCGCGAGGCTTGTGAAAACGACCCGATCGACTGCGTTGTCGGGCTTTGTCTTCCGCTCCGACGTACTAGGAGTACGCCTCCGCTGCAGCCAAAACCCTCCGCCTTGCGCTCGAGTCGTTTTGACAAGCCTCGTCATTTCTAAAGGTGCCTGCTTCTTTTTTGTAACCCTGGGTGTCATGGGAAATTCGCCATTATATAGTTTAAATGGCTAACGATTTACGCTAAGACTTCGTCGTGCACTTTAGTTGTAAGATTTCAAACGCAGTCTTGAATATTTTAGAGGAGCAGGGTGAAGACCTGAGCCCTCTTTATGAGCAGACCCATCTTCCGGTGGAGCTGCTCAGGGACTCGTCGTATTGGATCAGCGCGCCTGACATGGAAAATTTCCTAGAGTCAGTTTTGCGTTTGCCCCTTAAACGTGACGGCAATGTTTTGCAAAGAGCGGGGCACGAAGGTCCATCCCTGCGTGCTTGGGGTGTGCTCGACAGTGTTCTGCGCATGATGCCTCGTCCGCAAGAAATCTTTAATCAGCCTGAACAATTCCTGTCGTACTTTATTTCGCCGAAACCGCCGATTGAAAATCTGCGTCGTGATGAGTTTTGTATTTCATTCGATCTGCCTCTGCCAGCAGAGCAGTATCCTCACGTCACGACTTACTTGAAGGCGGCTTTTGAGTCGTTGCCCGTTTACGTGGGACAACCTCCGGCAACTTGTGTCTGGGAAGGCATCACGATTCAACTGAATTGGTCGACTCAGCAAAATACCATCTTCAGTGAAAACGTCGGTCATCAAGTCAGTCCCGCTTTGTTCCAAAGCTTGATCGATGATTTGCAACGGACACAGCGTGAACGCGAAGACTTGCAAAAGTACGTCGGGGATCTGGAAGAAAAAATCCGCGATTACGAAAAACAGAAGCTAAAAACTTCTGCCGGCGAAGAGACTTTAATTCCAGCGACAGAAAAAGCGTCTTTGATCCCGCATGAAGGGACCTTGGCGCATTTAAGCTTCGACAGCGATTCTCCAGGTTACAGCCTGAATCAGAACTTGGCCCGCATGCATGATTACATGGTGCGCGCGCAACAACTTATCACCATGCTTGTTTCCCAAGGAAAAATGAATTCCGCGGTGAAAGAGGCCATGCGCCGAGTGGACTGGGAACACGTAAAAACTCAGTACCCGCGCACCGTCTTTGAAAGCATGGAGCTTGTAAAAAAACTTAATAAAACCACCGAGAAAGAAGGAAACCAACATGTCTGAGATTATCAGCGTCGTCTCTCGTGAAATTTTAGATAGCCGTGGAAATCCAACGGTTGAAGTTGAAGTCACTACCGCTGATGGCAATATGGGCCGCGCGGCTGTTCCATCGGGAGCTTCTACCGGAGCTCACGAAGCGTGCGAGCTTCGCGATGGTGATAAAAATCGTTATCTTGGTAAAGGTGTTTATAAAGCGGTGGATAACATCCGCGAAAAAATTGCTCCCGAGATCCTAGGTCTTCAAGTGACCGAGCAAGTTTACATCGACAAAATCCTTCGCGATATCGATGGCACTGAAAACAAATCGAACTTGGGCGCGAATGCGATCCTAGGTGTGTCTTTGGCCGTGGCTAAAGCTGCAGCTGCAGATTCTAATCTTCCTCTTTACCGTTACGTGGGTGGATCACAAGCATGCCGCTTGCCAGTTCCCTTGATGAACGTTCTTAACGGTGGCGCACACGCGAACAACGGTCTTGATATTCAAGAGTTCATGATCGTTCCTACAGTGAATAACTCTTATGCTGAGTCACTTCGTGCGGGTGCAGAGATCTTCCACACCTTGAAAAAAATCTTAGGTAAAAAAGGCCTTTCCACAGCTGTGGGTGACGAAGGTGGCTTCGCCCCGAAGTTGGGTTCAAACCAAGAAGCTTTGGATCTTTTGATGAACGCCATCGTGGATGCTGGGTATGACCCAGGTCAAAACGTGTTTTTGGCTTTAGATGTCGCTTCAACGGAAATGTTCAAAGATGGAAAGTACGAATGGCAAGGTGGTCACATCACGCCAGCAGAACTTTTGAACATCTACAAATCTTGGGGCGAAAAATATCCTCTAGTTTCCATCGAAGACGGCTTTGCTGAAGACGATTGGGATTCATGGGTGAAAGCCACGACAGAGATGGGTTCGACAATGCAATTGATCGGTGACGATCTTTTCGTAACAAACCCAAAACGTTTGCGTATGGGTCTTGAAAGAAAAGCGGGGAACGCTCTTCTAGTGAAAGTAAACCAAATCGGAACTTTGACAGAGACTTTCGAAGCCGTGAACTTGGCACAAAGAAACAAATACCGCACAATCATGTCTCATCGTTCCGGTGAAACAGAAGACGTGACGATCGCAGATTTGGCTGTCGCATTGAACTGCCACCAAATCAAAACAGGCAGCTTGTGCCGTGGTGAACGTACCGCGAAGTACAACCAACTTCTTCGCATTGAAGAAGACTTAGGCGGCATGGGAATGTACTGGGATAAATCCGCATTCCGCTAAAGGTGCCGAAAAGAACCAAGATTTGAAATCTTAAAATAAAAAAAGGCGATCCTTGTGATCGCCTTTTTCGTTTTTAGTCGAGCTAACTACGTCTTACTTAACCAAGTACATCGGAACATTAGCAACCGATAAAGACAGGGTGCCTGAACCCTCTACCGCAGTCAGGTAGTGGAAAAGCTCAAGTCTGTTGTGATTTGTATCGAACAAAGAAGCATTGAAAAGATTCGTTGTATCAAGCTTCAAAGTTTCACCATCTTGTTTTAAAGAAGCAAAGACCGTCAATGTATGGAAAGGATTCAACCATACTTGAACTTGGTCCCAACCTTTCGGTGGAGCTACAGGAAGAACCCAAGGGCCTTGAGAAGTCGTAACATACATCGCCGTTTCTTTGGCGAAGTCAGAAGCCGTAGTCACGCATTCTTCATTGTCGTTTTGGATTGAAGTCGTCGCTGTAAGCTCCATAGTACGAACCAAAGTATTTCCAGTGATAACATTCTTCACTGTCGTTACCAAAGTACCAACCTTGAAGTTCAATGAAGAAACACAGAAGTTTTCGCCATCATCATGACGTTGGCTTCTTTTGATTTCAGAAGTAACCACTTGATTGTTAGCTGTGAACTGCGCTGTCACTTCATACAGGCCTGCATTGAAGCCACCGTAAGTGTTTGTAAGGTCTAACGTTGCTTTACCAGTGAGGTCTGCAGCGAACGCCGTCAAAGAGGTAAATAGAACAGCAAAAAATGCGATTTTTTTCATACGAATCTCCACGTCTTAAAGTGGAGACGTTATGGCCGTCCTATCGCTGAAACTCAAGTTTGGAAACTGTCAGGGTTCTGTCAGGACGGCCAAGGCAGACTATTTAAGTCCCAAGTACGCTAGAATGCGGGCGCCATACTCGGGATCACACTTGCTAAAGTGGGCGATGTTTTTTCTTTGCAACTCTTCTGGAAGTCCCTTCATAGTTCCTGCAATATTGCGAGTCAGTCGATCGCGCTCTTCATTCGTGAAAATGCGATAAAGATTCCCGGCTTGAGTGAAATCATCATTATCTTTGTGAGCATCATAGCGATCGGCCGCTCCTGATAAAGGCAGCGGTGGTTCGCTATAACGAGTGTCTTGAGTTGGACCGCCAAATCCGTTGGGTTCATAATTGTCGACACCGCCTCCGTTATTATCAAAGCGCATGCTGCCATCTCGGTGATAAGTATTCACCACCGAATGAGGACGATTCACAGGCAGATGCTGGTAATTCACACCCAAACGATAACGGTGAGCATCGGGATATGCGAACAGTCGTCCTTGCAACATCTTATCCGGAGAAAATCCTACGCCCGGAGGAACATTGCTAGGTGAAAAGGCGGCTTGTTCAACTTCCGCGAAATAGTTTTCAGGATTGCGGTTCAGCTCTAGGACACCCACATCTATCAAAGGAAAGTCTTTGTGTGGCCAGATTTTCGTTAAATCGAAAGGATTAAAATTTGTTTGCTCGGCCTGTCTTTCCGTCATGATTTGAACTTTTAAAGTCCAGCGCGGAAATTCCTTTCGCTCAATGGCTTCAAACAGATCTCGTCCTGCATAGTCGGGATCGCTTCCCGCAAGCGCTGTGGCTTTTTCAACCGAAAGATTTTTAATCCCTTGCATAGATTTGAAATGGAATTTCACCCAGACGCGTTCATTCTTGTCATTGATGAAACTAAACGTGTGGCTTCCGAAACCATGCATAAAGCGATAGCCATCGGGAATTCCGCGATCACTAAAAAGAATCGTGATTTGGTGAAGGGCTTCTGGGGCCTTTGCCCAATAGTCCCACATGCGGAACGGGTTTTTATATCCTGTACGGGGGTCACGCTTTTGTGAATGGATAAAATCCGGAAACTTCAGTGGGTCTCGTTCAAAGAACACCGGCGTGTTGTTGCCCACGATGTCCCAGTTTCCTTCTTCCGTGTAAAACTTCAAAGCGAAACCACGTGGATCGCGCTCGGTATCGGCAGAGCCTTTTTCACCAGCTACGGTAGAAAAGCGTAAGAACACATCTGTTTTCTTTCCGATTTTGGAAAACAAGGCGGCTTTCGTAAAGCGAGTGATATCGTGCGTGACAGTGAAAGTGCCGTAAGCTCCAGAACCTTTCGCGTGCACGACACGTTCAGGAATTCTTTCGCGATTAAAGTGCGCCAGTTTTTCGATCAAATGAAAATCTTGGATCAAGACCGGACCGCGTTCACCCGCCGTGACAGAGTGTTGATTTTCAGAGACGGGAATACCTGCTGATGTTGTCAGTGTTTTACTCATGATGTAAGGCTCCTTTATTTGTAAACGGGGACTGTAGAAGTTGGAAAACAGCTTTAAGACGGCGCAAAGCCTTCGGTCCTTTAAAGCGCAGGTGAGGGGAAGTTTCGGTTAACATAAGGGCCATGTCTTTTCGACCAAAGGCCTCGGCATACATTAAAGCTGTTTGTCCGTTATTGTTTTTCGCATGAATGTCAGCACCGGCATTGATAAGAACCTGTGCAATCTTGTTATGACCTTTAAAGGCAACGCCCATCAAGATCGTGCTACCGCCATGGTCGCGAGAATTGGGATTAGCCCCATAGCGAAGAAGCAGGTGAACCAAAGACAGGTGGCCGTTGTACGCCGCCAACATCAAAAGGGAATGTCCCTTGTGATTCACCAAATCCGGATCTCCATGTTTTGCTAAATATAATAGGACGTTTTGAATCTGACCTTGGCGAACCGACTCAAATACAGAGTCCTCGCCTTGAGCTGTTAATTTATAATTTTCCCATGTTCTCACCAACGACCTCCAGTGGGTATATGAGTAATTTCGGTCTTTTTGGTTTATAAATCGAATCGATAGTTTTGATTTGAAGTATCGATATTAACTATAAGTGCAAGGGATCGTTTTAGCGAGGACTGGTCTTCAGTCTTGTAGCCAACTCTCGTATAATGAAGCAGAATATTCTCATGTCTTACACTCAGTTTGCTGTCGGAGTACGTCGTTTCTTGAATCATCCCACAAAAGTGGCGACCTGCTGTCTTGTGGTCTTTGCAGTTTCCATCGTTCTAAATGGAAATGTGTTCCGCCTTTGGGGATTGCATCGCGATTTTGACCGCATCAATGAGGAAATCAATTCGACTCGCAAAAATATTGCCGGGTTGTCCGCGCAACTGAAACAAGCTAAAGACCCCTCATTTATTGAGCGCCAAGCCCGCGATAAATTAGACCTGGCGGGCGAACATGATTTGGTCTTCGTTTTCCCTGAGCAATAGTCCATAGCCTATCGCGTTAACTGATGCCTATCAGGTATAATCCAACTAGTATTTCGACTCTAATCCAACCTAGTTTTAGAGTAAATCTAGAGGTTTATATGATTGATAAGCATGAACTGGAATGGACAAAAGAATCTCTTCGCACACTTCGCCTTCGCATGGGCTGGAGTAAGTCGGACCTTGCTCGTCGCTTGCACTGCTCATCTGAAGATGTGGATTCTTGGGAAGATGGAGTTCGTCTGATTGAAACTCCGATCAAGAGTGAATTGGAAATCCTATTAAGACAAGCCGAAGAAGTTTGCGACGAAGTGAAGTACGCTCCATTTGCTGAAAATGAGTGCGATAAAAAAGCGCTTGAGCAAATTCACTTTTCTCGCGTCAAACTAGACTTAGAATAATCGACATTAAGAATCTCCCAGTGTAAAAATAGGCCTTCTCTGGGAGATCTTATGAAAAAGCTTTATCTCATCGACGTCAGTGCCATGTTTTTCCGCGCGTTCTTCGCGATTCGCCAACTGACGTCGCCATCAGGTGTTCCTGTTAACGCCGTGTATGGATTTTTATCCATGCTCATCAAACTTCTAAAAGAAGAAAAGCCTGAATACTTAGTTTTCTGTTACGACCGTAAAGAGCCTTCTTTCCGTAAAGATATGTATGCTGACTACAAAGCACACCGTACGGAAATGCCCGACGATCTTCAAAAACAAGTCCCCTACATCAAAAAGTTCGCGGAGCTTTTGGGAATTCCAGCATTCGATATGCAAGGTTATGAAGCCGATGACATCATTGGTTCGTTGGTAAAATGGGGTCGTCATCACAATATGGAAGTTTTCATTGTCAGCGGCGATAAAGACTTCGGACAGTTGGTGCAAGAGCACGTGTGGCTTTACGACACCATGAAAGACGTTCGTTACGACGCTAAGGGTGTTTTTGAAAAGTGGGGAGTCAGCCCCGCACAATTCATTGATTACCTCGCGATCGTGGGCGATGCCTCAGATAACGTGCCTGGTGTAAAGGGTGTCGGTGAAAAAGGCGCAATCAAACTTCTAGAGCAGTTTAAAACTTTAGAGGGTATTTACGAAAATATCGACAAGGTCGAAAGCAAAAGCGTGCGCGAAAAACTTTTAGCTTCTAAAGACAATGCGTTTTTATCGAAAAAACTAGTCACTATTTCCACAGACTGCAAAGTTCCCGAAGACTACAACGCTTATAAACTTCAGCCTTTTAAATCAGACGAATTAAAAGCCCTTTTGCAAGAGCTGAACTTTAAGACGTTCGAAAAGAATTTGTTCGGTTCAACTACCGAAGTGCCCTCTTCTACGCCTAAAGTATCTGTTCCGAGCGAAGCTGTGGCGGAAGGCGAGATCCAACCAACATTAGTTATCACAAAAGATGATAAGCATTTCCAAGAGCGCACCGTAACGACACGCGACTTGGCTGAAATGCTCGCTGAAAATCAGACCCTCTGGGGATTTAGTGACACCCGCGGAGTTTTCATTGGCACAGACTCTGAGGTTTTAGAGGTTTCTGACTTTGAATATCTCGGAAAGCTTTCTGATACTTTCAGAATTCGCTGGAGTGGCTTCGATCTAAAAGCCTTCTGGTACAAAATCGGAGCCAAATCTCCTATCGCCGCTTGGGATTCCCAATTGGCGGCCTATGTGCTTAAAGCGGGCGACACTTCTGATTTCAATAAGATCTACACTCGCTACATGCTAGAGAATATTCCGGAACTGGTTTCACCATCGGCTTTGTACAATGCTCATCGCAACTTTGCGGCGACTTTGCAACACGAGCTAAAAAAACTGGCTAGTGAAAAAGTTTATCAGGAGTTGGAGCTTCCCTTAGTGCGCGTTCTTCTTTCAATGGAAAGATGGGGCGTGCGTATCGATAAAGACCTTTTAGCAAAGCAAAGTGCCGAGCTAGAAAGCGAAATCGCGACATTAGAGCAAGGCATCTTCAAAGAAGCCGGCGAAACCTTCAATGTCGGAAGTCCTAAGCAATTAGGAGTGGTCCTTTTTGAAAAAATGGGATTGCCAGCCGCGAAGAAAACAAAGACAGGTTATTCCACAGACGAAGAGGTTCTTTCTGGTTTGGATCACCCGATTGCGAAGCTCATTTTGCAATGGCGTGAACTTTCTAAGTTGAAATCGACTTATGTAGATGCACTTCCAACAATGATTGATGCTAAAGATGATCGCGTGCATACAAGCTTTAACCAAGCTTTGACGACAACCGGTCGTCTTTCCAGCACGCAACCGAACTTACAGAATATTCCGATCAAAACAGCTCGCGGCCAGCAAGTGCGTAAGGCCTTTGTGGCAGCTCCAAGAATGAAACTGCTGTCCGTAGACTATTCTCAGATCGAACTAAGAATTCTAGCGCATATTTCGGAAGATCCGAATTTATGTAAAGCCTTTGCAGAAGACTTAGATATCCATGCAGCAACCGCCGCAGAAATTTTCAACGTGTCTTTAGATCAAGTCACTTCAGACTTAAGAAGATCGGCAAAAGCCGTCAACTTCGGTATCGCCTACGGCCAAGGAGCGTTCGGTTTGGCTGAAAACTTGGGCATCTCAAGAACTGAAGCTAAAGATATTATCGAACGTTACTTTACAAGATTTAAAAACGTTCGCGAGTACATCGAAGGCACGGTGAAGAAAGCCCATGAACAAGGTTACGTAGAAACTTTGTTCGGTCGTCGCCGTTACATCGAAGAGTTGAAATCAAAAAACATGGCTCTGAAAAAATTCGGAGAGCGCGCCGCCATCAACGCTCCAATCCAAGGAACAGCAAGCGATCTAGTGAAAAAAGCCATGATCGAAGTCTTCGAAAAAGTCCCCGTCAGAATGCTACTGCAAGTGCACGATGAATTGATTTTCGAAGCAACGGAAGAAGACCTACAAAAGTATTCTCCAGAGCTAGTGAAGATTATGGAAAATGTGGCGCAACTCAAAGTCCCACTAAAAGTGAATTATGCGATAGGAAACAACTGGGACGAAGCCCACTGACCCGCGCTGATGAAAAAGGCCCATCTGACTTCGTTGGAGGGCCTTTTCCTTCACTCCGACGTGCCTCCAGCACGCCTCCGTTTCGGAAAAAACCCTCCGCCTCGCAGCTGAACCTTTTTGATCAGCGCTAGTGTTCGGTGGGGTGAAGTTAGTAGACGGTGGGGCGTGAAATTGGTTTTGATCAAAGTCAGATTTTTCTTTTTAAGAGGAGCATCGCGCACGCTCAGCTAGCGCGGCAGCCGGCCACCGCGACTGGCGTGGAGACGAGAGACTTGTTCCTTGGTAAGGGCTTTTAGCTAAGCTTCCCTGCAGCGAGTTCCGCAGCGAAGCAAGAAACACCAGCGGTAGCCAAGAAGAAAAGAAAAGAGCGAGGACTGTCCGAGCGAAAGGGAAGCTTAGCTAAAAGCCCTTACCAAGGAAGCAATCTACTCCGTCTCCCACCCAACAACGCGACCGCCTTCGAAGTAGACGAATCGTGTTTCCTGTCTAAACCCCGAAGAAGTAGAGACATGTCTTTGATATTTCCAGCGTTCATTTTTATAAATCGGATTTCCTGAAACTTCGACGGCTAGGGGTTCGCCCCAGGAGCGGCGTACGTATTCTTGGGGCATTCCGACGGCGATGTCTTGGGTTTCTACGAGATCACGCATTTCTTGTTGCGGGGCTTGGCTGCGGCTCCAGATTTCGTTGCGGTTGATCCATTGTTGACGGCCTTCAATAGAAGGAATTGAAAGAAATTGGATTTTTTCTTCGTCGTTTTTTAGCCACGGAAGAATTTTTGAATACTGTTCGCGCTCTTTCTTTGATCCCAGGGCGCGTTCTAATTCGCGCACTTTTTGACGATTGCGAATATCTTCGATGTCTCGCGAAGTCAGCGATGTGGGGTCTTTGCCCATTTCATAGGCGGTTTTTCTGGTGTCGCGGTCAAGATAGTTGGAATCACCCGAACGGCTGTCAGAAGAATATTGAGTGGTTGAATCACTATAGCCACTGCCGGTAGATCTTTGGAAATTCGCGCATCCTGAAAGTAAAACAACGGGAATCAGAAGCAAAACAGACTTCATTGAAGGTCTCCTAGAACTTTATGCTAGCCGATGAGCTTCTGTTTATAAATTGTTCTTGCGACGTATTTGGTTCTTTTCTTACAATCGTCTTGGGAGTGGGGCTTGGCAGATAAAGAAAGCACGACCAAAGTTGAGGAAGAAAAAAAGGACGGCGCACCCGAAGGGGAGGCCGAGGACGTTCTATCCTTAGAGTCGTTAGACGAAATTATTGCCAATGAAGATCCCGAGTTTGCTAAAGGCCTTATTGATATCGGCCCTGATGATCCTTCAAACACCATCTATGAAGAAGGTGTTGAGCTTGAATACACTCTGGAAGAAGAAATAAAACTGTGGGAGCGCTCAACAGGTCTTCGTCAGAAAATTTATAAGCTTCTGCGTTTCCTTCCGAAAATTTCTTATAAAATAAAAATGAAACGCACGGTTCTTCGCTTAAGTTGGATTAAGTGGAAAGAACAAGCGATTCAAAGCCTTCGAAACGCGGGCCCGAATACGCTGGCATGGTTGAAGAAGTCAGCGGCGTCAATGAAAGCTGGAATCGGCACAGGGCTCTCTGCGTTTAAATCTTTTAGTTTGATAAAGAAATTGGCTTTTGTAGGACTCATTGTTTTAACGGGGGCATCTGCCTATCTGATCTATCGTACGGTTACAAAAGGCTTAGTACCTCATGAGCAGGAACTTTTCATCGGCTCATTTGCAGATTGGTCTCAGGGAAAATATCAGTATGATCCCAAGGCCGAAATGGAGTCGTTCTATGATTCAACTCGTACGACTCAAAATATTCTTTTAATGAAAAAGATGGTGGTGAACCTCAAACGCTCCTCAGAGTCTGGACCGAATCCGATGGGAGCATTTGAGTTTTACGTGGAAGGCACGGCCTCTGAGGTCGTTGTCGAAATCAAAGACCGTGAACCTGAAGTAGAAGATTTATTCCTGAGAACGATCGAAGAAACGACATTCGATCAGGCCTCCTCAGGGGAGGGAAAACAACTTCTTTGCGAAAGATTGCGCAAAGAAGTGAATAAGATTCTTACCAAAGGATACGTACGTCGTATCTTTATCAAGACCGCTATTATAAAGCCTTAAAATTTGAAATATCGATGTTGTAGTACTTCAAACGATCATGAAGAGTGCTCTTAGGCATTCCTAAATCCTGAGCCGTGCGGCGTTGATTGCCACGGTTCGCCGTCAATCTTTTGATAATCATCTGCTTTTCAATCTCTTTGATCACGGGGATGTCATTGACGACCTTTTCTGTGGGCTCTAACAGTGTGCGATCCAAAAGTTTTTCAATATGGTTTTCAGTGATGTGCTCGCGCGGATAAAGAGCTGCGGCACGGTTCACTAAGTTTTTAAGTTCACGAATATTTCCCGGCCAAGAGTGTTTCTTCAATCTTGCGATCGCGCCAAAAGAAAAACGCACGCGCATTTTGCGGGCAAAGTTATAAAGAAGCTCTTCAAAATCCTCCATGCGGAATTGCAGAGCTGGAGGATTGACGGCGATAACGTTCAAACGGAAGTACAAGTCCGAACGGAATGCACCTTCACGAATTTTCTCACTCAGATTTTGGTGAGTCGCTGCGATGATTCGAACATCGGTTTTAATATTGCGATCGGCACCGACGGGACGGATTTCGTTGTTTTCTAAAGCGCGCAAAAGCTTTGCCTGCAAGCTGTAAGAAAGATCACCGATCTCGTCTAAGAAAAGAGTTCCGCAGCGTGCGGCTTCGAAAGCTCCTTTACGATCGTTGATCGCGCCAGTAAAAGATCCTTTTACGTGTCCGAAAAGTTCACTTTCGATCAAGGTTTCGCTTAAGGCGCTGCAGTTGACGCTGACAAAGGGACCGCGATGGCGATCGCTGGTTTCGTGTAAAGCTTGAGCGATGACGTCTTTACCTGTGCCCGACGGACCTAACACCAAGACGGGGAATTCTGTTTTAGCGACATTACCCAAAGTTTTAAGTTCGTCATTCCAAACTTCGTTGCGGCTTGAAAGTGGAAAGGCTGTTTGAGTTTCTTCTTTTTCTCGATAGACAAGTTCTAAAGTTCCAAGGCGAATGATGTCGCCATCTTGCAGAACGGCTTCGACAACGCGGGCATCGTTCACATAAGTGCCGACGGCAGAGCGAAGGTCGCGGATGATATAATAAGAATCTTTTTTCTCGATACGGGCATGACGATCTGAGATCTGTTCCGCCGTGAGCTGGATCTGACATTGAGGGTCTTTTCCCAAGGTCATGAATTCCCCAAGGGAAAGGTTTTTTGAGTTTTCATCGAGTACTTTTAAGAAAGGTTGGTGCATGTGTGCCTCCTGTTATGGCAGGGGCTTATTTCAAGAGCTTCGCCGACCTCAGAACGAAATAAACGGGGTTACAGGGTTTTCGACTCGCCAGATTATTGGTGCAGGGACCCCTTTCTCAGAATTGAGAAAAGGACCGAGCTCTGATAGCCTTAGCTATGCCGAAAACGATTGAATTCATTAAAAGTGCCGTTCTGGCAAAAGATTATCCGCTCCACAATTTAGCTGAAGTTGCCATCGCCGGTCGCTCCAATGCCGGAAAGTCTTCTTTCATTAATGCGTTGGCGAAGGGAAAGGTAGCGAAGGTCAGTTCGACTCCAGGTAAAACTCGCCTTTTGAACTTCTTCAATATGGAAGATTCCTACGTGCTGACGGATATGCCTGGTTATGGATTCGCCGCGCGTTCCGTGGATGAGATTGAAGAGTGGAATGCGATGATCGAAACTTATCTTATGACTCGCGAAAATTTAGTGGGTCTTCTTCTTGTGATGGATATTCGTCGTGATTGGACAGCGGATGAAGAACTTCTAAAAAAGTTTTCGGATCGTCGCGGATTTCCGATGGCTGTGGCTTTGACGAAGTCAGATAAGATGACTCGCAATCATATGAATCAAGCCGTGGCTAAAGTGAAAAAAATGTCAGGCTTAAGCGCGGTCTTCCCGGTGTCTTCTTTGAAAAAAGAGGGACAAGACGAGATCGAAGAATACATGTACGAAAATTGGGTGAAACCATGAAAATAGTGGGCGTCATTCCCGCTCGGTACGGATCGACTCGCTTCCCAGGCAAACCACTGGAGTTGTTAAAGGGTCGCCCCCTGATCCAGTGGACAATTGAAGGCGCCCGCAAATCCAAATTGATCAGTGAGCTGATTGTAGCCACGGATCATGAAGGCATTAAAGCCGCGGCGGAAGCAGCCGGTGCAAAAGTCGTTATGACAGCTAGCGAACTTCCTACGGGAAGTGATCGTATCAACGCCGCCGTTCAAAATATTGAGTGTGATATCGTCGTTAATATTCAAGGGGACGAACCGCAAGTGACGGGCGAGCTTATCGATAAGCTCGCGCAAGTGTTCCTCGAAGATAAAAATCTGGATATGGCAACACTGGCTCATCCCATCAGTGAGGAAGAGCTTCAATCCATGAATTCTGTGAAAGTTGTTTTGAATAAAAATGACGAAGCTCTTTATTTCAGCCGCTATGCCATGCCGTACTCTCGTAAATCAGCGAAGGACATGGGCTCGCTTGAGGGCTGCATGAAGCATATTGGTATGTATGCTTATACTAAAAAGTTTTTAAAAACGTTCTGTGCGGCTCCTCCTGCTTTCATTGAAAATGCCGAAAGCTTGGAGCAGTTAAGAGCGTTGTATTTAGGTGCAAAAATTAAGGTCATTCGAGTCAAGGAAGCTCTCGTCGGGGTGGATACTCCCGAAGATTTAGCGCGACTCGAAAAAATGTTATAATCGTCAGGAGACAAAATGGCGAAAAAGAAAACCACGAAGGTGTCGACAGCAAAGTCGACGAAGAAAGCTTTGAAACAAAAATTCATCTTTGTCACCGGGGGCGTTGTTTCCTCGATTGGTAAAGGTCTGACAGCAGCGAGCTTAGGCTCTTTGCTAGAGGCCCGTGGGCACCGTGTGACGATTATGAAATTCGATCCGTATTTGAATGTGGATCCAGGAACGATGTCTCCTTTCCAGCATGGTGAAGTTTATGTCACCGAAGATGGAGCAGAGACGGATCTTGATTTAGGTCACTACGAACGTTTCACTTCAGCCGTAATGAATAGAGCGAACTCTGTTTCTACTGGCCAAATCTATGACACGGTTTTAGCGCGCGAACGTCGCGGAGACTACTTGGGCGGAACCGTGCAGGTCATTCCGCATATCACGGAAGAAATCAAAGCACGTATTTACGAAGCTGCTCAGGGAAGCGAGATTATTCTGGTTGAAATCGGTGGAACCGTCGGGGATATCGAAGGTCAGCCGTTCTTAGAAGCCATCCGTCAGATGCGTTTGGATGTAGGGCAAGAAAATTCTGTGCTCGTGCATGTCACGTATGTTCCTTACATCGCTGCCGCGGGAGAACTAAAATCAAAACCGACTCAGCACTCGGTGAAAGAGTTGCGGGAAATCGGTTTACAACCGGACTTCTTGGTTTGCCGCAGTGAAAAAGTTATTGATGAAAATCTAAAAAGTAAGATCGGTCTTTTCTGCTCGGTGAAAGCGGAAAACGTTATCGCCGCTCAAGACAGTCGTTTTATTTATGAGGTTCCATTGGCACTTCATCGTGAAAAACTGGATGAGCTGATTGTGGAAAGATTAGGTCTTTCTTCATCGAAACCCAACCTTAAAGGGTGGCAAAATCTAGTGAAGGTTCTAAGCAATCCAGCTCACACCGTAAAAATCGGTGTTGTTGGAAAGTATGTGGATTTGAAAGAATCTTATAAGTCTTTGCATGAAGCTTTGGTTCACGGTGGTATTGCCAATAATTCTCGAGTGGAAATCATCTACGTCGATTCTGAAAAAGTGACCGATAAAACCGTGAATCAGTTACTGGGAAAAGTAGATGGCATTTTAGTTCCGGGAGGTTTCGGAACTCGTGGGGTGGAAGGCAAAATCACAGCGATCAAATACGCTCGTGAAAAACGCGTTCCCTTCTTCGGCATCTGCTTCGGTATGCAGCTTTCCGCGATTGAGTTCGCGCGCAACGTGTGTGGTATTAAAGATGCGACAAGCCGTGAGTTCCATGCAGAAACAAAACGCAGTGGCAATTTCGTGATTGATACCATGGTTGAACAACGTGGCATCGTCAATAAAGGCGGAACGATGCGCTTGGGGGCTTTCCCTTGTAACTTGGCGTCGGGAACTCGTGCGCATTCGGTGTATAAAGCCTCGAATATCATGGAACGCCATCGCCATCGTTTTGAATTTAATAATAAATATAAAGCTCTTTTTGAGAAAAACGGGATGGTTGCTTCAGGAATCTGTAAAGAGCGCGATCTGGTTGAGATTGTCGAGCTTCCAGATCATCCGTGGTTTGTGGGTGTGCAGTACCATCCTGAGTTTAAGTCTAAACCGCTTGAGCCCCATCCCTTGTTCGTGCATTTTGTAAAAGCGAGTTTGAAGAATAAGTAAGAAAGGTCTTTGCAATGTCAAAGGTAGTTCAGCAAGGTCTTAAAGTGTTGGAAGTAGAGGCTCAGGCAATTCTGGGTTTACGGGACCGTATCGGTGTTGATTTTGAAAAAGTCGTTCAGATGATTAAAGACTGTCAGGGAAAGCTCATCCTGACGGGAATGGGAAAGTCAGGACAGATTGCGCGTAAACTTGCCAGCACGTTTTCTTCTACGGGAACTCCTGCCGTATTTTTGCATCCGGCAGAAAGTTCTCACGGAGATTTAGGTATTGTTGAAAGCAAAGACGTGGTCATTGCTATTTCTTATGGTGGTGAATCTCCTGAGTTTGCCGGCATCCTGAAATATGTGGCTCGCAAGTCTATCCCACTGATTGCGTTAACCGGGAAGCCGACATCTTCTTTGGCGAAAGCGGCGCAAGTGACTTTGAATGTGTATGTTTCTGAAGAAGCGTGTCCGTTGAACTTAGCCCCCACGGCTAGCAGTACGGCTACTTTAGCTATGGGTGATGCCGTAGCGATGGCCGTGATGACGGAAAAGGGGTTCAGTCCTCAGGACTTTGCCGAATTCCATCCTGGCGGAAGTTTAGGTTATCGTCTTCTGACTCGCGTGAGTGATGTCATGCATGCCGGGGACGCATTGCCAACAGTCGGTCTTGAAGCACCTCTTCGTCAGGTGTTTTCAGCGATGACTCACAAAGATGTTCGTGGAGCCGCTGGCGTGGTTGACGAAAAAGGCGATCTTGTCGGAGTGATCACCGACGGTCAAATCCGTCGTCGCTTGGAAAAAAGTGATGATCCACTGACGGGAACCGCAAAGGATCTTATGACGACGAATCCGCGCACCATTGATGCAAATGAATTCGCCGAAAAAGCCTTGTTCGTGATGGAGCAATTCCAGATCAATATGCTCTTTGTTCTAGATAAGGATTCCGCAACTCCGAAGAAGCCGGTCGGAATCCTGCATGTTCAAGATTTATTGAAAGCGAAAGTTCGTTAGTCGTTTAAAGGCGAGGGCGGAGGTTGATATACTCCTCCATCGCATTCACGATGTGATAAAGAGAACTGGCTTTGGCGAAAGTGCCATTGAATTCATCTTTATCTGAAAGCATGTCGTACCAAGTTCCACGCAGAGGTGTTTGGAAAAACTTGAACAGGGTTTCCATCGCCTCGTCAGCCCCTCGAGCATAGATTTCTTTTTGATCCGCATTTGCTTCAGTACCTAAGCGGCAAGCCGCTTTAATTCGTTCACATTGAGGCCAGAATCGCGACGATTGGGTTTTGGGAGTATAGTTGCTCCGCATTTCGTCAAAGACCACTTTGCGTGTGCGGGATGTTCCGTATTTTTCAGCTAACAAGAATAAATTATGGCGAACAGATTTTAAATCTTGTCCTGTCAGACCTTCATACAAAGACATCAACCATGCCCACTCGTATTGGTGACCAGGTTCATAGACGAAAAGACCGTTTTCACGAAGGTGATTCCAGTCTTTATCGAAGTATTCGCCCAATACGCCAGTCTCTGGGTCGATAAATTTATTCAGGCAAAGCGTGATTATATTGTGACCCAGTTCTTTCCATTCAGGATCTTGATCAATCTGCATCCAGGCAATGGCGGATTCGAACATATGCATGTGCGGGTTGGATTTGTAAGAAAGATTTCCTTTTTCGTCCATCTCGGTGAAGCCGCCACCGCTGACGGCGCGTTCGCGATTGAGATACTGAACTAATGATTTTGCGCGGTCTTTGATTTCGGCACTGGGTTTCACGATATAAGCTTGAGCCAAGGCAAAAAGGGCGAAAGCTTCGGTATAAAGATCTGGATTTGAGCTTTTTGGAGTGCCATCGAGATTGATGGAGTGAATGAAAGCCCCGGAAGGCACAGAATAATTCTGCATCAAATAACGGCCACCCATCTCGACAAGCGAATGCGCCACCTCTTTTTTACAAACCCCTAGATTTGCACCCGTGACGAAAGAATACATCTGGCGAGCTTGCACCATCGAGCGACGAGGAATGTCCATAGCGCTTCCATCAAACGAGATGTTTTCGATAAAGCCACCCTTTGTCTTATCCACTCCCGTGGTAGACCATAAAGGGTAAACGTCATTCGCCAGCCATTGTTTCGATTTTTCAATCAAAAAAGTATGTGATGTCATTCTCACACCTTTGCGCGACCCGACAATTCGGTCAAGGGATGACGAGAAGGGTCCAATAAAATGGCATCTGGCAACGCAGAATTTGTTTAGTGAGATAATCTGAAATTTTGAAGTATCTTTTGAGTATGCCCATGAAGAAATCATTGAGTCTTTTTCATCTCATTTTTTATGGCACCGGCATGATTTTAGGTGCCGGAATCTATTCTGTTATTGGTAAAGCGGGCGGCGTGGCTGAGAACGGTCTATGGATCAGCTTTCTGTTAGCGGCTCTTTGCGCATCCCTCACCGCACTTTCTTATGCGGAACTTGCAACGATGTTTCCGAAAACAGGTGGCGAATATATTTATGTAAAGAATATTTTTCCGCAGTGGCCCTATCTGGCCATGTTGTGTGGATCCATGATGATATTTGCGGGGATTAGCACCGCTACGACAGTAGCCATTGCGTTCTCTGGTTATATCCAACAGTTTGCTGACATACCCGAGTTTGTGACGGCCTTTTGTTTGCTGGGCGTTTTCACACTCGTGAATATCCTCGGTATAAAAGAATCAAGTTGGGTGAATGTTGTTTTCACATTAATAGAAATCTCAGGCCTTTTAATTTTCGTTTGGGTTGGCCTGCAGTCGCCCAAGTTTGGAGAAGCTCTTGCCGAACCTAGATTTGACGGTGCGATCATTTCTGGGGCGGCCCTGGTTATTTTTGCCTATTTTGGCTTTGAAAATATTGTGAATCTGGTGGAGGAATCGAAGGCTCCCGAAAAGGATCTTCCTAAAGGCATCATTATCAGTCTTGTGATTTCGACAATATTGTATTTGCTTGTCAGCCTGACGGCTTTGGCCTTGGGAAGTCCTGAAGAGTTGAGTCGCAGTAATGCTCCGTTAAGTGATCTTACCCGAAATGCAGCATCGTGGATTCCCAGGACTCTGGGTGCCATAGCTTTGTTTTCGACGGCCAATACGGTGCTTATATCGATGATCTCAACCAGTCGGATTATATTCAGCATGGCGCGAGAAAAAGATTTACCCCAAGTGTTTTCTAAACTTCTAAAAAAACGTGCAACACCTTGGATGGGAGCTTTGGCTGTATTCGCTCTGGCTATAGCACTACTCCCATCAGGTGGAATTGAAGTGGTGGCCAGTGCGTCTTCTTTTGCCACGATGATAGCCTTCACAGTCATCAATCTGGCGCTGATTTATTTGAGATTTAAAGATCCAGAAAGAAAACGGCCCTTCAAGGTTCCTTTTACCATAGGTCGGTTGCCATTAATTCCGACCTTCGCAAGTTTTGTTTCCGTCGCCCTTTTATTTTTCTTCAATCGCGAAGTTTATGTGCTGGGGGCCGGAGTGATCGTGTTTGTGACGCTTCTTTATATATTTCTGAGATCCCGCAGGTCGTCTTGAGTTTTCGGTTTGTATTGAACATCAGAAATAACAAAGTGACTGCCGGGGATTGGGGGCATGCGAGACAAGCGCAATGTTAAGTCTTGCTCGGGAACGCGATACAGAATTTCTTTGGAAAAGATATGGGCCGCTTGTTTCATCAACTCGCGCGTGATCCATTCTCCGGGGCAGCGATGATTTGTTTCTTGAAAACCACCGCCTTGAGGAACGAAGTTGTAAAGACTGCCGTCCCATTTTTTAAACCGTTCTGGATAAAAGCTTTCCGGATCTTGCCACAGGATAGGGTCGTGATTGATTCCATTGAGATCTAACAGGACCCGCGTGCCTGCCGGAATTGCTACATTGTTCCAGCGCAGATTTTTAGCGGCCACAGCGGCAATTGCCGGGAAGAACGGATAGAACCGCCGCACTTCTTGAATAAAGAGCTCTGCGTATTTGCCATCTTCCGAAATTTTAGTGCGATGACCTGGAAAATAGTGAAGGGCATGGGCCACAAATAAAATGAAAACTGAAACAGCGACAGTAGGGCGAAGCAAATTGAGAAGTTCGACGGCAGCAACACGCAAGGGCAGCAAGCTCCCATCTTCTTCTTTAAAGTTTGCGACAGTATAAAGAGCTGAATCTTTTCCGACTTTGAGTTTTCCTTCGCGAACTTCTGAAATCAAAGACCCCATCCAGCTTTCAGCCTGTTTTCTTCGTGCGCGCGCACGAAAGTGACGGCGACTGAAGCTTCCTGCGTCGTCGAACATAGATCGCAGAATTTCTGTTTTTTCGGACAGTTCTGAGTGTTTTACAGGAACGCCGGTCCATTCACATACGGATAAAGTAAGAATTTGTTGAGCTTGTTCATACAAGCGTACTGACTTCTGTCCCTGCCAGTCACGAATTGCCTTCATCCAGTGACGCTCACTGATTTGCAGCAAATTCTGAATACTCGCTGCCGTCATAAAAGAAAGAAACATTCTTTTACGATGAAGATGCTTCTTGCCATCCAGTCCCTGCACACCCCCTTTGCCCACAAGAGTCGCCTGCAGTGGTTCCGGCATCGCACCTTTACGAATGAAGTTTTCTTCATTGTAAAAGAACTTCGCGGCATCCACACCAGTAAGACAGAATGTTTTTCTGAGGCCGATACGAGTCTGAAAAATATCTGTGTTTAAAGCTTCACAAGTCTCTTGAATGAAGTAATAGGGATTTTTCAAGAATTCAAATGTGCTATCCCACTGCGGGGCTTTAGGAATGTATGCCATAACCTATACATATCGAGCTTAAGAATAGGAGGCGATCAATGAGGACCTAATGTGATTAAAAACAGGAACTCACTTCAGTATTTTGCTAAGAAAAAGTTTCGTGCGCTCGTTTTGCGGGTTTTCGAACAGTTTTTTAGGTGGTGCCTCTTCGACGATCTGGCCATCGTCCATGAATAGAACTCGATCTGCCACTTGTTTAGCAAAACCCATTTCATGAGTAACGACAATCAGAGTGCGCCCACTATGAGCCAAAGATTTAATCACGTCCAGAACTTCACCCACCATCTCGGGGTCTAACGCGGACGTGGGTTCATCAAAGAGGAGAACCTGAGGTTCCATGGCCAAGGCGCGCGCAATGGCCACTCGTTGTTGTTGTCCACCGGAAAGCTCTTGAGGGTAAGAGTTTTCTTTTTCACTTAGACCGACTCGCTTTAATAACTCGCGAGCTTTCTGTTGAGCCTCAGTCAGTGAAACATTTTTTACTTCCATCGGTGCTAGACAGATATTTTCTAGGACGGTCCTATGAGGAAATAAATTAAAACGCTGAAAGACCATGCCCGCATGAGCCCGAAGTTTATTGAGATCTGTTGATGGGTCGGTAACAACAAATTCATCCACAACAATTTTTCCTTCTTGAGCATGCTCAAGAGCATTTAAGCAACGAAGAAAGGTGCTTTTGCCTGATCCCGAGGGCCCGATAATGCAAACGACTTCGTTATCTTTGATTTCACAACTCACATTCTTAAGAACATGGCGTTCACCGAAGTACTTTTGAAGATGTGTTACTTGAATCATGTTGATTGGTACTTTCTTTCGAGACGGTGAACGACGTAAGACATGCCTAACGTGATAATTAAATAAATGGCGGAAATAAATAAATACGGTTCCCAGTAGCGGGCATAGGCGCCGGCCGCGGTTCTTGCCGCATAAGCAAGTTCTGCCAGTCCGATAGCAGAAACCAATGACGAATCTTTTAAAAGTGTAATAGCTTCATTTCCTAAGGGAGGAAGCATACGGCGGAACGCTTGAGGAATGATGATATGCCTCATGGTCTGGGAATAATTAAGACCCAAGGATCGAGCTGCCTCGGTTTGGCCTCGATCAATAGATTGAATTCCGGCGCGGAAAATCTCAGCGATGTAAGCCGCTGAGTTCAGGCTTAAAGCCAAAGCGCCTGAAATCAAGGCGCCATATTCGCGCTTCAAATAAAGAGCGGCGTCTCCGGAGATCAGAACTCCGGTGTCGGCATGGATAAGCCAAGGCACCAGAGCAAAGTGGATCAGAAGAATCTGGACAAAGAGAGGCGTGCCGCGAAAAAATGAAATATAGATTTGTGACGGTGTTTTTACTAGAAGCTTTAAGGGCCAGCGCCAAGGGCCTCGCTCGGCGTAGGCGATTTTTCCTAAACCTAACATCAATCCTAAAATTGTGCCGAAGAATATTCCAATGGCAGTCAGAGCGAGAGTGGTCCACAAACCTCGGATGAATAGAGGCATGTACTCAGCAATAATGTCCGTGCGAAACCACTCAAACATGCACTAATTCTTTCCAAAATATTTAGCGTAGATCTTTTGGTAAGTGCCATCTTTTTTGATGGCCGTAAGAGCGCCATTAATCTTGTTTAAAAGTTCGGTATTTCCTTTTTTTACCGCAATTCCATAGTGCTCTTTAGCGAAGCTCGGGTCGGCGATGGTTTTAAAGGCCTTTGTATTGTTCGCTAAGAAGTTGTCGATAACGCCATTATCGGCGACGACGGCATCGACTCCGCCATTCACGAGTTCTTGCAAAGCCAAGGGGGTGCCTTCAAATCGCTTGATGTTGGCGTCAGTTTTTCCAAGAAGGCCGCTAACAACTTCATCGCCGGTAGTTCCTGTTTGTACTCCGATTTTCAGTCCACGCAGCTCAGTAAATTTCGTGACCTTGGACTTTAACGGCAGGGCGATCAACTGTACGGCTTCAAAATAAGGTTCGGAAAAATCCATGACCTTTTTTCTTTCGCTGTTGATCGTAATCGCAGAAATCAGGATGTCACGATCTCCAGAAGCTAATTGGCTGAAAAGACCTTCCCAAGGAGTATTGACAACTTTAATTTTGAATCCGGCTTTATCGGCGATGGCCTGGATGATGTCGATATCGAAACCTTCGACGGATTTATCGGCATTTTCACTTTCAAACGGGGCATAGGCAGCGTCGGTACCGACGATGAATTCTAAGGCCGTGGACTGAGTGGTTGCGGACGGGGCTTCCTTTTTCGTGCAAGAAAGGAAAATGGGAAGTACTAGAAGTAGCAGCCAAGAAATTCTCATGAAAACCTCGTCCAGAGTTTATATGGCTCACTTGACCATTCTTAAGACCTTGAGTCAAATTCATTTCAGGAGTTCGAAATGCTTCAGGCTTTAGGGAAAATTGCAGGCTCCGTTCTGCGCAGTCTTTTTATTTCCATCGTGATGTTCATCATCGTCTTTTCCGTTATTACCGGAGAGTTTCCTCCAAATTTAAACGTGTTACGAACACGTTTAAAAATCTGCAACAAATGACCCAGTTAAGCCGTCAGATCCAAGAGCAACAAAAAGCTTTAAAGAATCAGTACACAGCCCATGGCGAAGTGGATGAAAGCGATGTCGAGGCTTTGCAAGAACTCAACTTGAAAAGAGCGGAACTTGGGGCGGGGCTTTTACAAGCTGAAAATGCGGTTTCTGATTCACAAGAAACCAGCGAATTAAAACAGAAAATGAAAGAGTTAGAAACGCAGCTTTTCCGATTGCAACAACGGGTGAGTCAGCTAGAAAGTAAAACAAAGTAGGACGCTATGAATTTAATTTTCCGTCTTTTGCATGTGTTTTTGTTTTCAAGATTCCGCAAATCCGTCGGGGTGATGGAGGAGTGCGCGACTCCGTTTCGCGTTTGGCCGACGGACCTTGACGTGCTCATGCATATGAACAATGGCGTTTACTTATCTTTGCAAGATTTAGCTCGCGTTGATTACATGATTCGAGCCGGTGCAGCCAAAAAGATTTCCGAAAATGGCTGGTACCCTGTGGTGGCTTCTGAAATGATTCGTTTCCGCCGGTCTTTGCAGCCGTTTCAAAAATTTGAATTGCGCACACGATTGATCGCGTGGGATGAAAAATATTTGTATCTAGAACATAAGTTTACGAGCCGTGGAGAAGTCATGGCGTTGGGAATGATTCGTGCCCGTTTTTTAAGTAAAAAGGGTGGTTTGGTGTCACCGCAAGATCTTTTGAAGGCATTGGATTTAGATATTCAATCTCCGCCAATGCCCGCTCATCTTCAATCATGGTTGAATGCTGACCAGGAGCATTCGAAGTCTTTGGGTTTATAACTTCAAAATTGCAGGACGAACGTCGGGCTTTTGTCACAACCCTAAGTCCTGTATCAAGGTAGGGCACTTGCCGCCTTGTATATAATTTTCAACAATGATTCTGTGACACTAGAAATATCAAAACTGAAAAATATCAAGATGTTGGTCCTCGATGTGGATGGCGTCTTAACGGACACTCGCATGTGGTTTGACGGCAAAGAATGGCGCCGCTTTTATTCCGTTCGTGATGGCGTGGGCATAAAACGCATCATGGAAGCGGGTTACAAAGTCGCTGTGATCACTGGCAGTAAAGCCGAAGACATACGCGCGCGTGTGAAATCTCTGGGAATTCATTTCCTCTTTGAAGGGGCTCTCGACAAAGAACCTTCTTTCTTACAGCTGCAAAAGGAATCAGGCATTCGTCCCGACGAGATGGCTTATGTCGGTGATGATATTTTCGATATTCCTCTTCTGCAAGCCGTTGCTTTCGGAGCGACAGTTCCTGAAGCCGTCGATGAAGTTTTAGAAATAGCGGATTACGTGACTCGCAGACCCGGTGGATGTGGGGCTGTCAGAGAGGTTTGTGATTACATCTATAAATATGGGGCCTTTTCCTCTAGGTAGGTATTCATGCTGAAAAATGGTTTCAAAGCCGTTGCGATTATTATTCTTGCGTTGCTACTGCATAAAGCGGCTTTTGCTGCGGAAGTGATCGAACTTCCTCCTGAAGAGCTGGCGCAAGAGTCAGTTCTTCCTGTTTTCGACAAACCGGTGAGTGTAAAAAACCGCAATGTCGTCACAAATAAACGCATCGAAGCCGATATTTTTTATGGCTATGCGATGACAGAGCCGATTGCGAACGTCAGCAAGCTGGGATTGGGTATCTATTATAATACCAGTGAAAGCAGTGCTTGGGGATTATTGCTAGCGAAGAACTTCGCCGGTCTTTCAAGCTATGCAGATCAGTTGGATGAGCAGTTCAACCTGAAATTCGATCGCGCTCCTTCTCCCGAACTGACGGCGATGCTGGATTATAACTTAAAGGCTTTCTACGGAAAAATGAGTTTGTCCAAATCTTTGGTCATCAACACGATCCTTTTTGGCTCGGCCTCTGCCGGGATTGTCAAATATGTGCATAAAACCTATCCCGCGGTGGCCGTGGGTTTAGGACAGAAATTTTACTTTACAAAAAATTGGTCGCTGCGTTTTGACTTACGCCTTTACGCGAACCAAGCGCCGGTTCCTTTCTTAGCGGGTCACTTAAAACCCGCTGAGCCGGTACCTGATTATTCAGATTTTGAAGAGCGCGTAACTTTCACGACAAACCTTGATGTGGGCTTGTCGTATTTGTTTTAAGAGGAGTTAGCAGATGTTGAATAGGAATTTGACGAAAGTGTTTTTACTCCTCGCTCTGACTGCGCCCGGTGCTGTGCACGCGCAATCTTCAGAGGGTGACGAGTTGGATGTGATTGAGTTAGAAATCGATAGATCTGCGCCAAAGCAAAATTCGATTTCAAACTCGGCACCAAGTTATTCAGAGACTTCTCCTCGCGACAATACGCTGAGTGATTTTTCTGGTTTGGGATCGCTTTCTCCATTTCAAGAAGTTTCCGTAATTCAGAAGCGCTTTCTTCCGAAAACGGGCCGTTTTCAGCTCTTTGGTGGATTGACGACGGTGACAAATGATCCGTTCTTCCTGACGTTCGGTGGTGTGGCGAAAGCCAGTTACTTCTTGAACGAATCCTGGGGTGTTGAGCTGAACTATTTCGGTTTGACCAGTTCGGATCGCACATCGACTGAAGAGTTGCGTGATATCCAAGGCGTTTCGACAGAAAACCTGGTTTATCCGAAGTCTTATTTTGGCGTGGACGTGATGTACATCCCGATTTACGGAAAAATGACTTGGTTCAACGAAAAGATCGTTCCTTTCGATCTTTATATCTCTGCAGGGTATGGGACGACAAATACTCAAGCCGGTGAAAATGCAGGAACTATTCACTTGGCGACAGGACAGATTTTTGCCCTTAGCAAAGCGTATGCTATTCGCTGGGATTTCAGCTGGAACTTCTTTAACGCAACCGGCATCGACGGTTCGACAAATTCATTTAACAACCTCTTCCTCACTGTGGGCGTGAGTTGGTTCTTTCCGGAGGCTAGTTACCGATGAAGAAATTATTACTACTCCTGATCGCTTCAAGCTTGGTTGTGCCTTTGGCAAGTTCAGCGCAAAGAAAAACGAAACCGCGCGCTCGTTCGACGGCGCCGTTATACAATTCCAATACGCGTGAAGCGACTTTGAAGAATCAATTAAGCAACGCTTTGCGCATGGCTCAAGGCGGGCAGTATGAAGCGGCGGCGAACAATTTGTTCACTTTAAGCCGTCGTTCTGAATTGGCCGCGGAACGTCCGCAAATCAAATACATTTTGGGAACGATGTTGATGGAGCTTAAACTCAATCAAACAGCGGCTTTCCAGTTTGTGGATGTTATTCGTACAAAGCATCCTAAATATTCGAAGCTGGCGATCGAAAAACTTTCGATCGTGGCCGATACTTTGGGTGATGACACGATTTTGAACTACGCGATTTCTCGCGTGGATTTAAACGACTTCCCAAGTAACTTGCGCGATATGATCAATTATCGCTTGGGTGAAATTAAACTTCGCAATCGTGAGTTCCGTCAATCCGCAGAGCTTTTTGGTAAAGTCAGCTTTGGAAGCAGTTATTACTTCCAGGCTCTTTATAACAAGGGCCTCGCAGAGCTTGAAGAAAATCAACCTTCTTTGGCGATTGGAACTTTCAATAAAATGTTAGACGCTCGCAGAAAAGCTCCCGTGACGGACACTAATAAAGTGGCGGCACAAATGGGTTTAGCGCGCGCGCTTTATCAAAAACAAGATTGGGAAGCTTCCATCGAAGCCTATGCCCAAGTTCCGCGCGACACATTGATGTGGCATGATGCGGTTTTTGAACAAAGCTGGGCCATGCTTCGTGCCGCTCGCTTCCGTTCTGCTTTGAGTAATTTCCAAACTCTCCATTCGGCATATTACGAAGACTTTTATATGCCGGAGAGTTTACTTCTTCGTGCCATCGTCTATCTTTACATCTGTAAATATGACGAAATGGAAAAGGTCCTAAGCCTGTTTGAAAAAACTTATGGGCCGGTTCGTGCGAAGATCGGGGACTTCTTGAAATCCACAAATGAGGCGAGCGCCTTCTATGCGGAAATCGAAAAAGCTCACTACATGAAAACAACGGATAAGAGCTCCAACCTTCGCCTTCCGTACATCGTTCTTCGCAATGTCTTAGATCAAGGGGATGTGAAGCGTTCAATGCATTATCTTGATAAATTAAATCAAGAAAAAGCACGTGTGGAGTCAAACCCGGCATTCCGTGCTTCTCCGTTAGGTCAATACGCTTTGAAGATTCTTGCCAACCGCGGAAAAAATACGAAGTTCGCGGTGGGCGATATGGTGAAAGCGCACTTGTTAAATATGCGCGTGGAACTGCGTGATCTTTATGAACAAGCCGGATTCATTCGCTATGAAATGATCACGGGCCGTAAAGAAAGCATTAAAAAGAAAATTTCTGGAAAAGATATCGAGCAGATCGACGAAAACATCGACCGTCAGTTCTATATCCAGAATGGATATGAATATTATCCGTTCCAAGGCGAGTACTGGCTCGATGAAGTTGGAAACTACCACTATCTTGGAAAACAAAGCTGCGAGTAATATATGAAATTCAACAGGCATCAACTTCTTATTCCGAGTCTTCTTACTACTTTGTGCTTAAGCCCGATGGCTTTCGCACAAAGATCGACCGTAAAAACTACTAAGACTGTTAAGAAAAAGACAGTGGGTGAACTGTTGTCGCAAGCAAGCGAAAGCAGCCGTGGCGGACGCTTGCAGATGTCCAAAACGGACACGTCCCTTCCGGCTTCGAATCTTGGATTTAAACAAGATGTTCGTTCTTACAATCTCGAGTCCGTTAAACCTCCACGCTCTTCCGAACTTATGCAGCATGAGTCTTCTGGAGCGAGCAGTGAACAAGCTCAGTACGAGCGTGTTTTGGATCAACAAATTCAAGAGCTTTATAAACTGACGCAGAAATTTAAAACCAGCCCGAATCGTGGTGAATTATGGCTGCGTTTGGCAGAACTGTATGTTGAAAAAGCCAGTCTCATCGACTCTCGTAAGCAAGATGAATACGATGCGAAGCTGCGTGCCTTTCAATCTGGGAAAACCAAGAAGAAGCCGCGTTTAGATACTGCGGATGCACGTGAATACAATAAAAAAGCCGTTCAACTTTATGAATGGTTTCAAAGAGACTTCCCTCGTGACGAAAAGAACAGCCAGGCCTTGTTCTTCTTGGGTTACAATTATTTTGAACTTGGTGAAGTAAAAAAAGGGGCTCAATACTATGAGCAACTGACTCGCGGATATCCTAATTCTCCGTTTGTTGGCGAAGCCCATTTTGCTTTGGCCGAATACTACTTTGAGAACGAAAAGTGGGCGCCGGCTTACAAAGAATATTCTTACTTAATTAAAGAAAAGAAACACCGTTTACACACGTTTGCTCTTTATAAAGGGGCTTGGTGCTTATTCCGTATTGGTAAAGTTCAGCAAGCCATGAACTATCTTGAGTTCATCATTAAAAGTGGCAAAGCTGAAACCGGGGATCAATTGGCAGGTCGTCGTACAGTCAACCGTACGCGTCTGGAGGGGGAAGCCCTTCGCGATATCGTCATCTTCTATGCCGAAGGTGGCGACCCCAACAAGGCGGCTTCTTACTTCAAAAATCTAGTAGGAAACGACTATCTTCCTTACTTGGAAAAGCTGGCTTATCAATACTCAGATCGTGGGAATAAAGATGCGTCACGTGACGTATTTAAGCTTTTGATCTCTCAAGCCCCGACGGCGCCAAAAGCTTTCGAGTATCAATATCAAATTGTTCAAAACTATTATTATGCAAAAAACACGTCGCGCTTCAAAACTGAACTCTATAGCTGGGTGAAAGATTACGACGCTTCGGGTGCATGGTATGCCGCGAACAAAAATAACAAAGAGTTGATCGAAAATTCGTACAAACTTCGCGAAACGACTCTTCGTAACTACGTTTTGCAGCAACATCAAACGGCGCAGAACTCGCGTGCGCCGTACTCTCAGTCTTTAGCTAACGAAGGCTACCAATTGTATCTGCGTGAATTCCCGGATTCGGCTTCGGCAGGGGATATGCACTTTTACTATGGTGAGCTTCTTTATGACATGCAGAAGTATGACGAAGCCTCTGTGCAGTACAAGTGGGTTGTCGACAATGCTCCGCAAAGCAAGTTTTATGGAAAATCGGCGCAGAACTTAATCTTGTCGGTGGAAAGAAGTATTCCTTCTGACCAAGAGATGCAAAAGCGCGTAGGAAATTCTTTGGATCCGGTACCTTTGGAGCCGAAAGTGGACCGCTTTATTAAAGCGGGTCAATGGTACATTGAAAAATTCCCAACCTCTGAAAAAGCGGTTGAAATTAAATTCCGTATCGGTCGCTTGTATTATCAAAGCAATCACTTTGATGAAGCGACAAAGCACTTCCGTGAAATCGTGCAACAACACCCGAACACGAAGTATGCGGAATACTCGGCCAACCTTCTTTTGGATATCTATAACTTGAAGAAAGACTACGTGGGATTGGAAAAAACGGGAGCAGAGCTTCTGGCAGTTCCTTCCATCGCAGCTTCAAAGGCAGGGTCTGACATTCGTGGCGTTCTTGAAAAGGCGTCCTTCAAACGTGGCCAAGATTTAGAGCTGGAAAAGAAATACGCAGACAGTGCGCAGGTGTACCAAGCGTTTGCCAAACAAAATCCAAAATCGAACTTGGCAACCACGGCGTTATTTAATGCCGGTGTTAACTTTGAGCGTGCGGGAATGAATGGTCCAGCGATTGAATCCTACCAAGGGGTTATTGATTCGAAAGACCCTTCTGCAGAAAAGTTGAAACCAAAAGCGCGTCGTCTTTTAGCGAAACAGTATCAAGACTCTGCCCAATTTGAAGAGGCGGCAAAGCTTTATAAACAATCGGCTCAAGAAAATCCGACGGATCCTTTGGCTCCGAACTTGATTTTCAATGCGGCTGTTCTTTATGAAGCTCTTGGTAAATCTGACGAAGCGATTCGTGCTTACACGGAATTTACGAAATTAAATAAAAAACACGCTGACAATATCGAAGCCGTCTTTAGCATGGCGCAAATCCATCGCAAAGCCGGTCAGAATGGAGCCGCTATCGCTCGTTACACTGAATACGTGGAAAACGGCGGTCGCGATCAAGAAAAAGTTGTCGAGGCGGCTTACTGGGTTAGCGAGCTTTCGGAAAGATCGCGTGCGAAAACCAAAGCCGACGAGTGGAAGCAGAAAACTCTGTCTATCCAGAAACGATTTGCACCAAACAGAAAAGGTGTGGGCGCTTCTTGGGCCGCGAAACTAAAATTTGGTGAAGCACAAGAGACTTTCAAGGAAATGAAAGCCATCACTTTCCCAGCGGATCCGAATAAACAAAAGGCCGCAGCGGATAAAAAGATCGCTTTATTGACGAAACTGACAGGTGAGCTTGCGGATATTATTAAATATGACAGTGCCGAAGAAATCGTCAGCTCGTTGAGTGTTCTTGGTGAAGCCAACCAAAACATGGCGCAAGCTATCGTGAATGCACCACTTCCTCCGGGATTGAACGCAGAAGAAACGAAACAGTATAAAGCGGGCGTTGAAAAGTTCGCAGAGCCATTCAATACCAAAGCCAAAGAGAGCTTTAAGCTGGCCGTGGAACGTGGATGGGAGCTTGAAGTTTACAACGACGGTTTTAAAACGGCTTATGAATACATGAATAAGCTTGATCCAAAGACATACTACAACGGTGGCGAAGTAGGATCTGACATCCGCTTGGTGAATTGGATGGGGCAATAAGATGAAAAAGCTTGGACTATTACTGACATTGCTAGCGTTAACAGCGTGTTCGTCTTCTTCAAAGAAAGAAACTAAAACAGACGCGGCGGAAACTCGTCCTTCTGTTATGGATGCGCCTTCGGTTCAAAAAGAAGAACCAAAGCCTGCACCGATTGCTGAAGAGCCGGTTCGTCCTCAAGTTCCGACAACGCCTTCGCAGTACGCCGCTTTGAACGAAGCTATTAAATCACAAAGTGACGACAAGATTTATCAGGCAGCGACACAGATCCTCACGCAATCTCCGAATGATGCAAAGGCCTTGAATGCGCTGGCGATGTACCACTATAAGCGCGGTCGTTATGATCTTTGCCGCTACTTACTTTCGAAAGCGATCAGCTCGAGCCCGAAAATGGCAGAGCTTCATTCGAACTTAGGTATCGTGCAACTAGCGCAAGGTGAAAGAAGAGACGCAATTAAATCTTTCCGTAAGGCTTTAGATATCAACAACGATGAAGCGGTGGCGGCAGCAAACCTTGGTGCAATTTACGTTCAAGAAAAAGACTATGGCAAAGCGCAAGTCGTTCTTGAGACTGCTTACAGACGTGGCGTGCGTGATCCGCGTGTTTTGAATAACTATGCGATCGCATTGTCGGCTCATCGTAAGTACGACAAAGCGGCAGATCTTTATGCTCAGATTTTGAAAGACAACGGCAATAACAAAGAAGCTCTTTATAATTATGCAACACTGCTAGTAGAAAATATGGGCAAGTATCAAGAGGGGCTGGACGTCATTAACAGACTAAAGTTTGTAGGTGGGCCTTCAGATACTCGGAATAAAATTATTGCTTTGGAAAATAAGGCGAAAGCTGGTTTAAAATAGGTGAAGGTGGAAACTATGTTGCGATTGGTTAAACAACTTACTGTAATGGTGGCAATGATCTTGGCTTTTGACGTGAGCTTTGCCCAATCAACCAGTCGTTCATCCACTACAACCACGACAACGACGACGGTTAAAAAAGAAAGAAAGGCCACGCTGAACTTCGAAGACGAATTGATCGAAGGTTCTACGCAAAAGCCGGATCTTTTCTATCTCTTCCAAAAGAAGAATTTTAACTACAAAAGATTGATTAAGCTTAGAGAAAACTTTTTACCCGAGATGAGACGTACAACAGAAGATATTCAGCGGGTTCGGGGTGGTAATTGAGAGCGCCTTTAATATTTAGAATTTTCAAAAACAATCAGCTCGTCGGTGTTAAGCAGTTTGATCAAGATCAGATCGTGATCGGTCATAACGCCGAAGTGCATTTGGATTTAGACGGTGACGGAGTTTCTCCGATTCACTGTTTGATTGAGTTGCGCGACAGTGGTTACTACGTCTGTGACTTAGGTTCTTTTTCTGGAACATTTAAAAATGGTCAGGCGGTTTTAGATGAAGCCGTCAGTTCTGGTGATGAGATCGAAGTCGGTCCTTTCAAAATTGCATTCTTCGTGGGAGTCCCAAAACCAAAAGTGACTCCGGGGCAAGCCGTGACGGCAGCGCCGGTGATCCCAGAGGCTCCGCCAGTGAAGGTTGAAAAACCTGCGGCTGCTCCAATGCCTCCGGCAGCGGTTGTAAAAACAGAAGAAATCAAAGTGGCTCCACCGGTGATTCCTGTGGAAGCGCCGAAAGTGGAAGAAAAGCCGGTTATTACGGCAGCTCCGGTGAAACCGGAAATTCGCCGCGAACGCACTTCGTATAAGAAACTTAAAAAATCAAAAACTTTTGCTCCGCCAAGTGAAGTACAGGATCTTCGCACGCACTTGAAGCCGGGTAAAGGAAACACCGTTGAAGTCTTAGTAACGTGGAAAGAGCGTATTCTTACGACTTATCACTTTAAAGGAAACAAAACTATCCGTGTCAATGCGGGTGGTGATCATTCTGTTTCTCTTCCAGATGGACTTGTTCCTCGCAATTTCCCTTTGTTGGATATGGCGGGTGGATTGAAAGTCAATACGACAGCAGATATGGGTGTGGAGCTTGTGTCTTCGGCGGGGATTCAACCGGTTGAAGATTTAGCTCGTAACGGAAAAGCTCAACGTGGTGGGCAAGGTTACAACGTTCGCGTCGATCAGAACGAAATGTTGTGCGTGACTTTGCCAGGTGGAAATATCTGCATCTACGTTCGCTTTGTTCCGCAATCTCCCATTGTCCCCATGTTGCCACCGTTGATGTTGACGGGTTCTGAAATGACAGGCGTTGTGATGTCCATCGTGATGGTATCATTGCTAGCACTGTATATTTCGGCAACGATTCCTAAAGATTGGCAAGAAAACAAGCAAGAGGAAGTGCAACGTATTGCTCAAGTGGTATTCACAAATCCACCACCGGCAGCAACTCCGGTGCCGACACCTCCTCCACCAACGCCTCCGCCGGTAGCGACTCCGACGCCAACACCTTCGCCGACACCACAAAAAGTCGTGGTTTCAGATCAAACGAAGGAAGCCCAGAAGAAAGGGCAAACAGGCCAGAAAGCGCAAAAGGCGCAACAGGCTGCGCGTGCTAGTGAAGTGGCGCCAAAACCAAATGCCAAAGATCGTACGAAGAAGTTTACGTCCACTCGTCAAGGTGGCGCGATTAAAACGGGCAACACGGCCGGGGCCAATGCGCAATCTTCGAATAAAGATCTTTCGAAAGTGGGACTTTTCAGCGCCTTCGGTGGTGGCGGAAGTCGCGCGAACATCGACAAAGCTTACTCGGGTGCGGGTGAGGTTTTAGGTATGGCGGATAAAGCGACAGGAACTGCCGGTTTCAATGAAGACCGCGCGGGTGATGATCTAGGTTCTAGATTTAAAGATGCCGGTGCCGGCGGTAAGGGAACAGCCACTCAAGGTATCGCCAACATCGGTACTAAGGGACGTGGTTCGGGCCAAGCGGCTTACGGTGCCAGTGATGGATTCGGAAGTAAAACAACGGTCGCTATTGAGGGCGGTGGTTTTGAAGAATCCTTCGATGGAACTATTGATAAAGAAGCGATTCGCCGTGTGATTCGTGCAAAAAAACACGAACTGCAAAGCTGTTACGAGCGTGCTCTGAACACTTTGGAAAAAGGCCGTCGTCTTGAGGGTAAAATCGTATTGGGTTGGGAAATTGTAGCGCAAGGCCAAGCCCGCAACGTGAAGGTGAAGAGTTCAACTTTAGGTAACGCCCAAGTTGAAAACTGCATTCGCGATCGTTTGGCCAGCTGGACATTCCCAGAACCTCCACCAGGTCTTGTGGCCGAAGTGCAGGCGTACCCGTTCGTGTTAAACCCAGCTAGTAACTAATATTTAAACCGACACCGTCGGATAAGATTTTTTAAGGAGGAGTCCCCGTGAACCCAACAGTAACAGCAGACAACATGAATTTCATCCAGCGTGCTTTCGCTGAGGGTGGCTTCGTCATGTACGTAATCGCGGTCATCGCTATCTTGGCTTTGTTCGTGATCGTAGAACGATTGATGAAACTAAAAAACCTTTCTGTGGATAAAAAAGAATTCACAGATCAAATCTTCCGCATGGTTGTTGCCGGTGATCTTCGCCAGGCGATCAGCTATTGTGATGCTCGCCCCGCTCCTTTGACAAACACGGTGAAAGCCGGTCTTGTTCAAGCGATGAACAAACGCCCCGACGAAGAAGTTCAAGTGGCGATGGATGCAGCGGTGATGAGAGAAATGCCAAAAGTGGAAGGTTGGACATCTTTCCTAGCAGTTTTCGGTAACGTCGCCGTACTTGCCGGTCTTCTTGGAACTATCATCGGTATGATCGGTTCATTCCGTGCCGTAGCGGCGGCGGATCCAGCGACGAAAGCTTTGGAACTTTCAAAAGGTATTTCGCATGCCTTGAACTGTACCGCTTTCGGTCTTTTGGTAGCGATCATTTCTATCGTTGCTTACGGTTTGTTCCAACATCGCATTCAAAAAACAGAAAACGAAGTTGTTGAAACAAGCATGAGTCTTTTGAATCTGGTAGTTGCTAATAGAGAAAAGATTAAAGACTAAGTCATCTTAGAGGTTTTCAATGGCTCACATAGATAGTGGCGATTCCAGCGGCAGAAAAAAGAATATCGAGTTGAATCTCGTGCCTTTCATTGACTTGATGAGCGTGCTTATCACGTTCCTCTTGATCACGGCCGTATGGACTCAAGTGTCTATGATTCAAATTGGCAGTTCTCTTTATGGGAAGAAGTCAGACACGCAACCCAGCCCGACACCTCCACCGAATGCCGATGTGGTATTGAAAGTGGATGTGAAAGAGGGCGGTTATGTCTTAACTGTTGGAAGACAAGTGATCAGTCTTCCCATGGTGAACGAACAATTTGACGATGCGGGCCTTGTCGCCCAATTGCAGCGCGTGAAGCAGCTTTATCCTGAAAAAGTGGATGCAGTGGTGAGCGTTGCAGATGCCATTCCGTATGAACAGCTTATTAAAGCCATGGATAATTGCTTAAGCGCCGGCTTTTCCGCAATTTCTGTCGCAACAGGAGGGCCTCAATAATGGCCATCTTTAGACCTGGTGAAAGACATCGTTATCATAATATTTTGAGCAAGCGTAAAGGGAAGCGTGATGTGACGGCTTTGCTGTCTTTGACGGCGATGGTGGACATGTTCACGGTTCTCGTGATCTTTCTATTGCAGAACTACAATGCGACCGGAGAAATTCTTTATATCCCGAAAGAAGTTGTTCTTCCGAAAGCCTCCAGCGTGCGCGAACTGAAACCTGCGCATGTGGTAACTATCTCCAACAAAGAAATTCTTTTGGATAAAGACACTGTGGCGACTTTTGAAGAAGTCAAAGCGGCAGAAGACTGGAATATCCAAAGACTGAAAGAGTCCTTGCAGGAAGCTTTGGCGAAATCCAAAGCCGAACAGGACAGCAAGCTGCAAAACAAAATTCGTGACGTTGTTGAAACAACACGTGGCGAGGTCGAAGAAGATCCTAATGCTTGGAGTAAAGTGACTATCCAAGCTGATAAAGGCGTAGATTTCCTAACTGTTAAGAAAGTCTTATTCACGGTGACAGAGGCCGGAGCGGGCGAGATCAATTTCGCAGTGACTAAACAGCCTCAAGAATCGACTTCCAATTAAAATTCCGATATGATGCGCAAATATGGCGAAATTTAAGAATCTCATATTTGCTGCACTTCTCATCATTCTGTTTGTTGAGATTCTGATTATTTTCCCAAACCGTCTTGAACATGAAGACGAAGCCGAAGTTCGTAAGCGCGTTGAAGCACAAGAACAGTTGGCCAAACAACGCGACGAAGCTATCAAGCGCGGCGAAAAGCCTCCGGAACAACCCACCAGTCTTATGGAGCAAAAGATGCAGGGTGTGCATCTTGTTGAAAGTCAGCAAGGCACGCGTGATTGGGAACTTTTCGCGGTCTCTGCCGAAGGCAGTCAAACCGAAGGCACCTGGAAACTTCGTCAAGTGCGGGTGCTTTTTTATAACAATGAAAAAGTAGAATTCACCGTGACCGGAGACACCGGAACTATCAACGACAAAACAAAAGATTTGAGCGTTGAAGGAAACGTGGTGACTCGCTCTGAAAACGGTTACATTTTCAAAACTCCGTCGATCTATTACTCATCTAAAACTCGCCAGATCGACAGTCCCGAAGACGTTATAATGCAAGGACCCCAGGATAACTCGGGGGGCGGAATGAATCTGAAGGGGCGCCGTATGAAGGTGCTGGTGGATCAGTCAAAAATGTTGATTCAGGATCGAGTCAGTGCTGAAAAACCTCTTAAAGACGGAAAAAAGTTTGATATCGTAGCCGACGGTGCAGAGTTCAGTGGAAAACACAACGAAGCAAAGTTTTTCGGCAAGGTTCGCATGAACTACGACAATATGAAGCTTGAAGGACCCGCGGCCTCGTTTCTTTATGATCGCGCTTCGAACTTTTTAGGGTCCGTGGCTGTTACAGGTGGCGTGCGCGTCAGTGATGTGGATAAATTTGCGACATCTGAGAGTGTGAACCTAGACCTTTTAGCCGATAAATACACTTTTAAAGGTCGTCCGAAGGTTATTCAGAACAATGATGAGCTCACGGGAGAGGAAATCATCTTTCTTGAGGGCGGAAAAAAGGTTAAAGTAGAACGAGTACGTGCGCGCGTGGAGAACAAAGAACAATGAGCATGCTCACCATCAAAGACATTTCTAAATCTTTCAAAAAACGTAAAGTCGTTGATGGCGTTTCTTTTTCCGTGGAATCGGGACAGGTTGTCGGTCTTTTGGGGCCCAACGGTGCGGGTAAAACGACGTCGTTTTACATGGTAGTGGGATTGGTTCAATCCGACTCGGGCACTATCAATATTGATGAAACAAATATTTCGTCTGAACCCATGTATCGCCGCGCTCGTGTGGGTTTGAGTTACCTTGCGCAAGAGCCCAGCATCTTCAGAAAACTGACGGTGGCTGAAAATATCACGGTGGCCTTAGAGGCCCACGGGTACTCGGGCGCTCAACGTTCAGAAAAATTAGAACAATTAATCGGTGATTTCCACGTCGGTCATATCCGCGATAGTTATGGTTATGCGCTGTCGGGTGGTGAGCGTCGTCGTGTCGAGATCGCTCGTGCTTTAGCGGGATCACCGAAGTTCCTTTTGCTCGATGAACCCTTTGCGGGGATCGATCCGATTGCGGTCGCTGACATTCAAAATATCATCCGCGACCTTAAGGCCAAAGGTATAGGAGTTCTTATCACGGATCATAACGTGCGTGAGACTTTAGGTATTTGCGATTATGCTTATATTCTGAAGGACGGGAAGATTCAGGTTAGCGGAAGTTCTGATGAAATCGCAAATTCTGAGTTGGCTCGCAAATTCTATCTTGGGGAAAACTTTAAGTTATAATTCTATAGACGCGCTCTTGTGCGCACGAAAGGATACTCTTAATGGCTCTCAGACAGACCATGAACCTGAGCCAGTCTCTGGTGATCACGCCGCAGCTGCAACAGGCGATCAAGCTTTTGCAGATGTCGCGTATGGAATTGGAGTCTGCGGTTCGTTCTGAGCTGGAAGAAAATCCTATTCTTGAAGAAGCAGAAACCCTCAAGGAAGAAGATCTTCAGCGCACAAAAGAAGCTGCAACTGAAGTGGAGCACTCTGAAGCTCCTGATCACAACGTTCAAGATCCCCAGAAGCAAGATGAGTTCGAGTGGGAATCCTACATCGAAGCCAATCAAAAGCCTCCTCAATCAGGAATGGCGGGTTCTGAAGAGATCATGAATTATGAGAACGTCATCACGGCGTCTCAAACTTTGCATGACCATCTTTACTGGCAAGTGAAAATGAACGGCTTTTCCGAAGAAGAGGAAAGAGCCGCAGACGCATTGATCGGTGCGATCGATGACGAAGGCTACATCAAAGTTCCCCTTGAGCAAATTGCTGAAGAAGAAAAGCTGGATCTGGGTCTTTTGGAAGACACACTGACGTTGATTCACGAGTTTGACCCTCCGGGTGTCGGTGCTCGTGACCTTAAAGAATGTCTTTTGATTCAAGCAAAGCACTTGGAAGAAGACACTCACGATCTTGTCAGCCTGATCAACAATCATCTGAAAGATCTTGAAAAAAAGAACTACGAAGCCATTGCAAAAGCTTTAAGCCGCGACGTCGAAGACGTTATCGAGATGTGTAAAATCATCTATGCGATGGATCCAAAGCCGGGCCGTGCTTTCGTTAGCAGTGACACACACTATGTGACACCCGACGTTTACGTTTACAAAGTGGGCGACGATTACGTCGTTTCTTTGAACGAAGACGGTTTGCCTCGTTTGAAAATTTCGAATTTCTATAAAAACATGCTCAAAGGTGGAAAATCCACCGGCGATAAAACTCAAGACTATATTCAAGACAAATTGCGTTCCGCAGTGTGGTTGATTAAGTCAATCCATCAAAGACAGCGCACGATCTACAAGGTGGCCGAATCCATCGTGAAGCATCAGCGTGAGTTCTTTGAAAAAGGATCTGAGTATCTAAAACCGATGGTTCTGCGTGATATCGCCAACGACATTGGCATGCACGAATCGACAGTGAGTCGCGTGACAACCGCGAAGTACGTGCACACACCGCAAGGCATTTACGAGCTTAAATACTTCTTTAACTCCGGGATCAGTTCTTCAGACGGTGATGCTTTGGCGTCAGAGTCGGTGAAGATTAAGATCAAAGATCTTGTGGCTAAAGAAGATCCTAAGAATCCGCTCTCGGATCAGAAGATTGTGGATCTTCTGAAGGTGGAGGGGATTCAGATTGCTCGTCGTACGGTTGCTAAATACCGCGATATGCTTAAGATTCTTCCTTCTTCTCAGCGTAAGAAGTACTTCTAGTCTTAGTTCCCGGAGTGCTCGTTTGCTTGAAGGGTGGGCTTGGTAAAACCCCATGCTTCGAGCGGCACGCATCCGTGCTCAGTCAGCGCCGCCCGTTGGGCGGTTCGGGCATCCTGCCCCGCTGAAGGCCGCTCTTCGATGGGGTTTTACCAAGCCCACCCTTCAAGCAAACTTTGTGTCTCGGTATCTACTTCGGTTCTTCTTTTCTGGAATATGAAATTCATCTTTGGTGCTTTATTAAGTCTATCTTTTTCGTGGGCTGGATCTGTTTTGGATTTGTGTTGGCTAAACTTTACTCGACAGGGTTCTGTATCTAAGATATGGCTTCGTGGTCGTTTTTCTTTTTCTGCTAGGAGATTTGCAGTGGATTTGAAGAATTTGATTCGGGATGTGCCTAATTTTCCTAAAGAGGGGATTCTTTTTCGGGATATGTCGCCGCTTTTGCAAAATCCGGAGGCGATGGATTTTGTTTCTCGGAATTTGGTGAAGGATGTGGATCTTTCGCAGATTGATTATTTTGCGGGGATTGAGTCTCGTGGGTTTATTTTGGCGGCGCATATGGCGGCGACTCATAAGAAAGGATTTCTTCCGATTCGTAAGGCGGGGAAGTTGCCTCCTCCGACTTTGAAACTTTCCTATGCCCTGGAGTATGGTTCGGCAGAGATTGAGCTTCCCTTGGGGAATTCGCGCATTATGATTATTGACGATGTTTTGGCGACCGGTGGGACTTTGCAGGCGGCTATTGATCTTAGCAAGCTTGCTGGTTATGACGTGAAAGCGGTGGCGGTTCTGGTGAACCTGACATTCTTGAATAAGATGAAATTTAATAACAAAGAGGTACATTCCCTTGTTCAATATTAAAGATGTGGCTTTGGTGATGGCTCTTCCTGGAGAGTCCCAAGGTTTTTTTGAGAAAGAAAATTTTCAGATTTACTATACGGGCATTGGTAAAGTGAACGCAGCGGCAACGGCTATGGATGTGATCCACAAAACCAAATGCAAAGTGATGATCAATCTTGGTACAGCCGGCAGCTCTAAATTTAAAACTCATGATTTAGTGGAAGTTTCGGCTTTCGTGCAAAGAGATATGGATATTTCTCCTCTGGGATTCAAAGTGGGTGAGACACCTTTTGATCCGCTTCCGGCGGGGATTGAATTGATTCCTTATTTTAATGAACTCTCTAAAGGAGTTTGTGGAACTGGTGATAGTTTTGAAACAGGTACTCCGAAAGTGGCTTGCGATTTAGTTGATATGGAAGGCTATGCACTGGCAAAAGTGTGTCGCAAAATGGGAGTTCAACTAATTTCGCTTAAGTACATTACAGACGGCGCCGATCATAATGCCCATAACGATTGGCAAGAAAATCTCGTTCACGGCGCGAGAAAACTTTTAGAGTACTACAAAAAAATGGTGACGCTTTAGTCATCGAACCATGGCTGAGGCTCTGTTGATCAGGGCTTCAGCCTTTCCAAAAAAATCTCTGCTGAAAATTTTAAAAAAATGAAGTCAGTGTCTCGAGATGAGACATGAATTTACTCATCTTTGGTCCTGGATTTCCGATAAGTTCTTCATGGAAAAGCAGCGTTCTTCATTCGTGCAGTGGGGAGTTTTATCCGTCACGGCCGTCATCGGATTAGGTTTAGGATTTGCGAAAAATCCCTTTAAAAATCGTACGCCTTCACAAAACCCTCAGGAAGTGGCGCAGTTTTATTCAAAAGCGCACCAGTATTTTGAGGCGGGAAATTTCGAAGGGGCTTTAGAAGTTTCAGAAAAAATCAAACATCCTGTTCCTCCACGATATGCGGATATCGAACAGTTGCAGCGCAAGGCGCGAGCGCAGCTCAATGAATACCAAAAGAAATTGAAGGAAGGAAAATTAAATCCCACCCACGTGGATCGTCTTCCCGCGGCGCTGCGAGATTCTTATTTCGATGCCCGCATCGAGGCGGGGCAGGGTCGTTGTCGTGCGGCTTACGATAATATGGCCCCAGTGAGTAAATATTTAAAAAATAGAGAAGACCTCGAAATTTTTAAGCGCTGTCAATTAACCCAAAATAAATCCAAGTGAGTCTCAAAATAAGGCTCATCTTTAGTCGGGTCTGGCCGATAAAGAGTTAAGGGCTGAATCAGCAGCCAATAAGGAGAAGAAAACAATGAAACTCAACTACACATTTAAGCACCTAGATCACTCCGACGCTCTTGTGACCTATACAGAGGAACGCATGGAGGAAATCGGGCGCTTTTTGCTTAGAGAAGGCTACGGCAATGTCTATTTCTCTAAAACAAAAAATGAATTCTGTGTTGAAGTTTCCATAAATACCCGGGAAAAATACTTTAAAGCCAGCGCCTTCGGCTCTGATGTTTATGGTGCCGTCGACGGTGTTGCGGAAAAACTTGAAAAACAATTCCTGAAAACAAGCAAGCAGTACAAAAATCATAAAAAGCCGGAGCTTTCAAAAGAGGGTCGTTTGGATCAAGCGATTCGCTTCAAAAAAGCAGCTTGATCTTTCTTGGTTAATAAACGAGATTTTATGGAACAACGACAGGGTGGTTTTAAACCGCCCTGTTTTTTTATCCGGCACGTTTTTGGAATAATATGAACACACCTGATTCTCATCACTATTGGGAGAGTATTCTTTTTTCTGCGACCACGGTCACGGACGATAAAATGACTCTCCTTTATAAATACCGCCTCTTACTTTTGATCACCCTGATCACGGGCTTGTTGATGTGGACGTATTCGTTCATTTCGATTTTCTTCGTTCAAGGTAAAACTTTGGGTATGATCGGCGTGACGTGTTCCACGATCCATTTACTTTCTCCGGTGGTATATAGACTGACCAAATCGATGACGGTCGCGGCCTACAACATGGTGATCGCCGGCATGATCTTCCAATTTTCCTTTTCGTTTTATACCGGCGGATTTTATTCTCCGACTCTTATTTGGTTTGCGATTCTTCCGCTGATCGTGGGTCTTCTGACCAATAAAATTCATGCGGCCGTTTGGACCCTGATCTGCGCGGCGGCCTACGTAACCATGTTTTTCCTTGAAGAGGCGGGCTGGGTGCCAGAGTCTTCTCTTTCAGAGCTAGGGCGTACGTTAGCTCAGTTCATGATTGGTTTGGGTCTCATTGGTTTGGTCGGCGGTTTCACCTTATTCTTCTTAGAGCTGAGCTATTTTTATTACCACAAACCCAAGGGTTCTTGACCCCTTTTGAGTCGTTTGGTAGGTTGGCCGTTCGCTAAATGCGAAGGGCATTTAGGATGGTTTGAGGTTATACTTTTCAAGGCCTCAAGCCGAGCTCATTAACACCTTTCTCTAATGAGGAAACGAAAGCAGTGAAAAACTACCTTTTTACGAGCGAATCCGTATCTGAGGGGCATCCCGACAAAATGGCAGACCAAATTTCCGATGGCATCTTGGATGCGATCTTGGCTCAAGATCCCAAGGGCCGTGTTGCCTGCGAAACTTTGCTAACAACGGGTTTGGTTGTTGTTGGTGGCGAAATCACAACATCAGCGAAAGTGAACTTCTCTGAAGTCGCTCGTGACGTTGTAAAACGCATTGGTTATGACCATTCTGACAAAGGTTTCGACTATAAAACTTGCGGCGTGATGATCGCCGTGGGTCAGCAATCTCCCGATATCGCTGTCGGCGTGAAAGAGACTTTGTCTGACGATCAAGGTGCGGGCGACCAAGGCTTGATGTTCGGTTATGCCGTGAATGAAACTCCGGAATTGATGCCTCTTTCTATCGCAATGTCTCACAAACTTGTGAAAGACCTTGCGCAACTTCGTAAAGACGGTCGTGTGGACTGGTTGCGCCCGGATGCAAAATCCCAAGTGACTGTGCAATACGAAAACGGCATTGCAAAACGCATTGATGCTGTTGTTATTTCCACTCAACACTCTGACAGCGTTTCTAACGCCACAATCAAAGAATTTATCACTGAAGAGTTGATCAAAAAATCCATCCCAGGAAACTGGATTGATGCGAAAACAAAATTCTTCATCAATCCAACCGGCCGTTTCGTAACGGGTGGCCCTATGGGTGATGCGGGTCTAACAGGTCGTAAGATCATCGTTGATACTTACGGCGGCCATGGTGCCCACGGTGGTGGAGCGTTCTCTGGTAAAGATCCTTCGAAGGTAGACCGTTCTGCGGCTTACGCATCACGTCATATTGCTAAAAACATCGTGGGTGCGGGCTTGGCTGACAGATGTTTGGTTCAAGTGGCGTACGCAATCGGCGTGGCAGAACCTGTGAGCATTACTGTGAACGATTACGGAACAAGCAAAGTTGGACCGGAAGTGCTTGAAAAAGCCGTTCGTCAGGTTTTCGATCTTCGCCCGGCAAGAATTACGAAAGAATTGGATCTATTACGTCCAATCTACAGTAAAACAGCAGCTTACGGCCATTTTGGTCGTAATGAAGAAGGTTTCACTTGGGAAAAACTCAACAAAGTGGACCAATTGAAAGACGCTGTTAGCACGCTAAAGTAAGCCCTAGCGAAATCCCGGCAAAATAAAGCGGGAAGCGGAAAAAAAGCTTAATCATTGCGCCGAGTTGTCTCTAGCAACTCGGCGCTTCTTTTATATAATGGGCGCACGAAAAAAAGAGGCTCAATGGATCCTAAGTTTATACGAAATTTCTCTATCATTGCTCATATCGACCACGGTAAATCAACGTTGGCGGATGGACTTCTTACTGCCACCGGGGCGCTTTCTGATCGAGAAAAAAAGGATCAGTTTCTAGACAACATGGAGCTAGAACGTGAACGTGGTATCACGATCAAAGCACAAACTGTCTGCCTTGATTTTAAATCTAAAGATGGCAACACCTATCAAATCAACTTAATCGATACACCGGGGCACGTGGACTTCTCTTACGAAGTGTCGCGTTCTTTAGCGGCGTGTGAAGGTGCCATTCTTGTTGTCGATGCGGCTCAAGGGGTGGAAGCACAAACTTTAGCCAACGTATACTTAGCTCTAGAAAATAATCTAGAGATCATTCCTGTTCTTAATAAAATCGATCTTCCTTCTGCAGATCCAGAGGGTGTGGCAAAACAAATCGAAGACACTGTGGGCTTGGACTGCACGGGTATCATCCACGCTTCCGCGAAAGAAAAAATCGGTATCACCGATATTCTTGAAGCTATCGTTGAAAAAGTTCCGCCACCGAAAGCAGATCGCTCGCTCACTCCGCGCGCTTTGATTTTTGACTCTTGGTTTGATGCTTACCAGGGCGTGGTCGTTCTGGTTCGTGTTATGGATGGAGCGATCAAAAAGGGCGACAAGATCAAGTTCATGGCCACAGACCGTGATTACGAAGTTTTGCGCATGGGTAAATACAAACCATTCCCTGCAATGCAAGATACTTTAGAAGCGGGCGAAGTGGGTTTCATTATCTGCGGTATCAAAGATATCCGTGACGTTCAAGTGGGTGACACTGTGACGTCGGCAAAGCATCCAGCGACAGAGCCTTTAGCGGGCTTCCAAAGAATCAAACCGATGGTTTTTGCCGGTATCTTCCCGGTGGTTGCTTCAGAATACGAAAACTTGAAGGATGCCTTAGATAAACTTTGCCTGAATGACTCCTCATTGACGTTTGAAATCGAAAAATCGGCGGCGTTGGGCTTTGGCTATCGTTGTGGTTTCTTGGGTCTTCTTCATATGGAGATCGTGCAAGAGCGTTTGGAGCGTGAGTTCAATCTTGATCTCATCACGACAGCGCCAACGGTTGTTTACCGAATTACCAAAACAGACGGCACAGAGTTGATGTTGGAAAATCCTTCGGGAATGCCAGCGGAAACTCAAATCGTAAAATTCGAAGAGCCGTACGTAAAAGTAACCTTGCATACTCCGACAGACTACATCGGCGGTATCCTGAAGCTTTGCGAAGATAAACGTGGTATCCAATTGAAAATGGAATACGTCACCGATAAAAAAGTCATCATCGAGTACAAGCTGCCGATGAATGAAATGGTGATGGATTTCTATGACCGCTTGAAATCAATTTCTAAAGGGTATGCTTCTTTGGAATATGAATTCATCGGTTTTGAAGAATCCGACCTGGTTAAGTTGGATATTTTGATCAACGGCGAAGCTATCGATGCTCTGTCTTTGATCGTTCACCGTTCTAAAGCTCAGAACCGTGGCCGTTTGTTAGCAGAGAAGATGAAAGAATTGATCCCTCGCCAACAATATCAAGTTGCGATTCAAGCAGCGATCGGTGCGAAGATTATTGCTCGTGAAACCTTGGGTGCGATCAGAAAAGACGTGACCGCGAAGTGTTATGGTGGTGATATTTCTCGTAAGCGTAAACTGTTGGAGAAGCAGAAAGAGGGTAAAAAGCGCATGAAGGCCATCGGCCATGTGGAAGTCCCTCAAGAAGCCTTCCTAGCAATCCTCAAAGTCGAAGACTAAGGAGATCAGCATGACAAACAACAAGAATGGCTGGAACTGGCGCACGAAATACTTTTGGACTGAAGGTTGGGGATCCCTTTTCCTGGCCGTGTTCATTGCTCTTTTCATCCGCTGGGGATTTATCGAAGCTTATGTGATCCCTTCGGGCTCTATGCTTCCTTCCTTGTTGATTCATGACCATATCTTCGTGAACAAGCTGACTTACGGTTTGCGTGTTCCATTTAGCGAAAACTGGCTGGTTAAATTTAACGAACCGGTGCGTGGCGAAGTGATTGTCTTTAAATACCCTAAAGACATGAGCACGTTCTTCATCAAACGTATCGTGGGTGAGCCTGGCGATAAGATTTACTATGAAAACGGCACTCTTTATATCAACGACAAACCAGTTGATAAAAAAGTTCCGGCGAACATGGACGACTTCAACTGGCTGCGCGATGCGGATTTCCAACGTGACGGAAATATCAACGACAGCAAAGAAAACTACGTCGAGTTCACCGAAGATCTTCCAGGTGGAAAAAACCACGCGATTCTTCTTCGCAAAGGTGACATTTATGAAACTTTCGGACCGGTGACGGTGCCGCCTGATCACTTATTTGTGATGGGTGACAACCGTATGAATTCTTCGGATGGTCGCGTTTGGGGTTTCTTACCTAAGCAGAATATTTTGGGTCGTGCGATGTTCGTATGGCTTTCTTGTGAAGAGACGATTCCGGCATTGCCATTCCTGTGCAATCCTTTGACGATCCGCTGGGGACGTTTCTTCCATCCTGTTAATTAGTTGATGAATAAAAACGGCGAAACACGCAATTTAAAAGGAACGTGGAATCAAGCGATTCTAACGTTCCTTTTTCCTATTTTGCTGGTGATGGGACTTCGTTGGGCTTTGATTGAGCCCTTTGTGATTCCGTCTGGAAGTATGATTCCCAATCTTTTAGTGCATGATCATATCCTGGTAAAAAAACTTGCCTATGGATTGCACGTTCCGTTTAGCAACGAGTGGCTTTTGCAATGGGATCAGCCGAAGCGTGGTGATATCGTTGTTTTTAAGTATCCTGAAAATCCTGATGTTTATTATATCAAGCGGCTTATTGGTCTTCCCGGCGACAACGTCGAGGTGCAAAGTGGCCGAATCACTCTGAATGGTGAAAAGCTACCGTTAAGCTCATTTGAGGATCCTCAAGGCGAAAACGGTTTTCACTATTTTCAAGAAACTCTCGACGGCCAAAAACACATCGTTCGTTTTCTTTACGAAGAAAACACCGGTGAAGTCCAAGTTTTCAAAGTGCCCGAAAATCAGTACTTCTTTATGGGAGACAACCGCGATCAATCCAGTGACTCGCGTTTTTGGGGCTTTGTTAAAAATGACTACATCGTCGGAAAAGCTTGGATGATCTGGCTTTCCTGCAACAGCACTTTGCCGACAATGACATTCGTCTGTGATCCCTCACAGATTCGTTTCAATCGCCTTTTCCAAAAACTCCAATAAAAAACCTTTTCGCACCACTTCGGATTAGGTAGCATTTAGGCATGAATCGTTGGCGTGAGTATTTGACCACATTAATTCTTGCAGTCGTTTGTGCCCTGGTTGTGCGCAATTTTTTGGTCACGGCTTACAAAGTGCCAACGGGTTCCATGCAGCCCACTTTAAAGCCAGGCGATTTTATTTTTTCTTCGCGCATTTCTTATGGCTTTCCGATCCCTTTTTCACAACAACGATGGGGAGCCACTTTGCCCGAACGCGGGGACTTAGTGGTTTTTAATTATCCCAATCAACCTGGCGTTACTTATGTGAAACGAGTTGTAGGATTGCCGGGAGACCGCGTTCAAATCGTCAAAGGGCGTTTGGTTTTGAATGATGAAGCTTTGAAATACGAAAAAGCTCAGGAAGTTCCCGGCGACAATCCCAATCCAGAGCTTTTTGATATCTATGAAGAAATCACTCCTGAAAAAACCTGGAAAGTGATTTTCCAAAAACAACCGGAAGAAAAAGATTTCGGCCCCCTGGTTGTGCCTCCGGGAGAAGTCTTTTTATTGGGCGACAATCGTGACGCAAGTGACGACTCGCGCTATTGGGGAACAGTTCCGATGCCTCAAGTGATCGGCCGAGTCGTGTTTATTTGGCTCTCGCTGGATTGGCAACGCAAATGGGGCGGTGATCGTTATCCTTCAGTGCGTTGGCAAAGAGTTTTTTCCACGGTGTATTGACATCTATTTGGCCGGGCCATAGGCTTGGGTTCTAGATGTCATCTAGAAACAATAAATCCATTCTTGATCTTCGTTCCCTTGAAAAAACAAAAATCGACTTTCTATTCTCTGTGGCGGACAAGATTGCTGCCTTTGACAAGGCGTTGACCTTTGAGGGCTTCGGAAAATCCGGAGCCCTTTTGTTTTTTGAGGCGAGCACTCGCACAAGAATGAGTTTTGAAACCGCTTGCGCTCGTTGGGGGATTTATCCTCTTCGTCTTGATGGAAAATCGGGCACTAGCTTAGAAAAAGGCGAGACTTACGAAGACACGGTTTTGAATGTGGACGCGATGAAGCCGTCATTCTTAGTGATTCGTTGCGGAGACGATTTAGATTTAGAAGACCTCGCAAAAAAAGTTCAAGCGCCCATCCTGAATGCGGGTTGGGGAAAGAAAGGTCATCCGACGCAAGCTCTGTTGGATGCCTACACTATCCGTAAGCATTTAGGAACTTGCCAGGGGCAAAAGGTCTTAATCGTCGGTGATGTTCGTCACAGTCGTGTGGCTTCCTCGCATTTTGAACTGGCTGAAAAACTGGGTTACGAAGTGGCTTTGTGTGGCCCCTCTGAATTCTTACCGGAAAATCCAAAATGCAAGGTATTCTCTTCCTTGAAGGAAGGGCTTTCTTGGGCGACGGTGGCGATGGCGTTACGTGTGCAGCTTGAACGTCATTCAGCAAAATATTCTTTATCTGATTATCGCGATCAATATGGGTTTACTTCGAAGAATTTGCAGTCATTGTCTGCGAAGGCTTTGATCATGCATCCAGGTCCGATCAATCAGGGGACTGAACTTGACAGCGAAGTTTTGCAAGATCCTCGCTGCCAAGTTTTGGATCAAGTTTCTAATGGAGTTTTAATTCGCCAAGCCATCGTGTATGCGACGGTCACGGAGGGGAAATAATGAAGGGTTATCTCGTACTTGAAAGTGGTGAAGTTTACGCAGGTCTTTGGCAAGGTGGTGAAAATCGCGCCGGAGAAGTTGTATTCAACACATCTCATTCTGGTTACGAAGAAATCGCAACGGATCCCTCCTACTTCACGCAAATCGTGGTGATGACAGCCCCCATGCAAGGTAATTACGGCGTTGAAGACGATGTCTGGGAGTCCAATCGCCTTTGGATCGAAGGTTTTATCTGCCTAGAGATTCAAGATACCGAGCGTGACCAGGCGTGGAAGAAGCGTCTGACTGAAAATAAAATTCCTCTCTTAACTGAAATTGATACCCGCAACTTGGTTCTGCGTTTACGCCAAGGTGGAACTCCTTGGGGAGCTCTTGTTCAGGCGACTTCTGAAACGGACGCTCGTCAAAAAGCGGAAGCTCTGATTGCAGAGAAAAAGAAAATGGACAAAGACTGGGTTTATCTCGCTTCTCGTAAAGAAGCAGAAACCCGTCGCGGCGACAACATGGTCGGTCCTCGTGTCGCAGTTCTTGATTTTGGCAGTAAAGAAAATATCCTTCGTGAATTGCAACAGCGTTGCTCGGAAATCCGCATTTTTAACAGCCGTTCCACGGTGCAAGAGATCATGGACTACAATCCAGACGGAATCATGCTCACGAACGGTCCCGGCGATCCGGCGGACGTGAAAATGGCAGCGGGAACTATTCGTGAACTGATCGGCGTCAAACCGATCTTTGGAATCTGCATGGGGCACCAGGTTTTGGGGCTCGCTTTAGGGGCTAAAACCTATAAATTGAAGTTTGGCCATCGCGGAAGCAACCATCCTATTCGCGACACTCTGCTTAATCAGATTTACATGAGCAGTCAGAACCATGGATATGCTGTTGAAGCCAGCAGTTTGCCTGCGGACGCGCAAGTCACCCACACCAACTTAAATGATGGCACTGTGGCAGGTTTTTATAGTGAAAAGAACAAGTATTTAGGAATACAATATCACCCTGAAAGTTGCCCAGGACCGCATGAAGCTTCCGGGCTGTTTAGTTTCTTTATTGAGCGGATGATATGAACGAATACGAAAAACTGATTGAAAAAATTCTGAATCACTTTGTCAGCGACTCTTTCAAAGATGAATTAGTCATGGCTAAAAAAGAGTTCTTCGATAACGCCGGAACTCTAGATGAAAACTCAGAGCACTACGAATCCCGTATGGCTCAGTTTTATGATTGGTATTTTTTCACTCGCGAGCTGAAAGGTTTCGGACAGACTCCTTTGGATGCTTGTTTGCTGGTGCGCGAGCTGCGCTTTTCTGACGAAGAACTAAAAACTTTGGAAGTTCTTAAGCAGCACCGTCATTCTATTTTTGAGTTTATCAAAATCAAAAACGGCGACGTTTATATCAAAGATCTATTGGCGAATAAAAAGCTGATCGTGAAGCAGTCGTCTTATGTTTTTGGTTTTGATCCCGACGAGCTTTTTGAAGTGCGTTTGATTCCTCACGGGGATTCTTATGTTTTCACACGCGGTTTCTGCTTCCATCCAGAAAGTGCGAAGAAGTTTATCTTGAGCGAAGTGAAACGCCATCGCAAGGATCCGGATTTGGATCCTGATATGTTGATGCTTCGCTTGATTAAAATGCGTTATAAATTTGAACAGTACAAACATGTAAGGCCTGAAATGATTTACTCCAATGAGGGGAAATTAGGCATTTAAAAGGGGGAAAGAGTGTCGCGTAAGTCCAGCCTAAAACGGGTATTAATTATTGGATCTGGACCCATCGTAATTGGACAAGCCTGTGAGTTTGATTACTCCGGCACTCAAGCCTGTAAGGCTCTGATGAAAGAAGGATTGGAAGTTATTCTTGTAAACTCCAATCCGGCGACCATCATGACAGACCCCGAAATCGCTACTCGCGTGTACGTTGAACCTCTGAAGGTCGACTATCTAGAAAAAATCATCGAAAAAGAAAAGCCAGATGCCGTCATTCCCACACTGGGAGGACAAACGGCTTTGAACTTAGCGCTGGATCTTCACGCTAAAGGCATTCTGCAAAAACACAAAGTGCAATTGTTAGGCGCGACTCCCGAAGTGATCAAAGCCGGAGAAGACCGCGAAATCTTCCGCGGCCTTCTAGATAAAATCGGCGCACGCTATCCGAAAAGTCACTTGGTTCGCACATTCGAGCATGGAATGCAAATCGCCGAAGATCTTGGTTACCCGATGATCCTTCGTCCGAATTACACTTTGGGCGGTGGCGGAGGTGGGATTGCTTACTCTCCTGAAGAATATAAAAAGATGTTAGTGACAGCTCTTCACGAAAGCCCGACGTCGGAAGTTTTGGTTGAAGAAAGCATCTTGGGTTGGAAAGAGTTTGAACTTGAAGTGATGCGCGATCACAAAGGAACCTTCGTTGTTGTTTGTAGCATCGAAAACTTGGATCCGTGCGGCGTGCACACCGGCGACAGTATTACGGTCGCTCCTCAACAAACATTGAGCGATCGTGAATACCAACACATGCGTGATGAAGCTTGCAAAATCATCAACGAAGTCGGCATTCAAACGGGTGGGGCCAACATTCAATTTGCGGTTCATCCAACCACGCGTGAACGCGTCGTGATTGAGATGAATCCGCGAGTCAGTCGCTCTTCTGCGCTTGCAAGTAAAGCCACTGGATTTCCTATCGCAAAGATCGCAGCCTTGCTCGCCATCGGTTACAGTCTTGATGAACTTCAGAATGACATCACAAAAGTAACGCCTTCTTGTTACGAGCCGGCACTTGATTACGTTGTCACTAAGATCCCTCGTTTTGCATTTGAAAAATTCCCAGGTTCGAAAGACTCTTTGACGACCCAGATGAAAAGCGTCGGTGAAGTCATGGGGATCGGTAGAACTTTGCAAGAATCCCTGATGAAAGCTTTAGCGAGTTTAGAAAAAAATCCGCAAGGCATTCCCGAAGTGGCTTTGGAAATCGGAAAAGTCTCTTACCCCAACAGCCAGCGTATTTACCATCTTTTCCAGGCCTTCCGTGACGGAAAAACTGTGGCCGAGATCGAAGATCTAACGCGTATTAATCCCTACTTCCTAGAGCAGATTGATGCGTTGATTAAGTTTGAAGCAAAAATTAAAAAAGACTTCAACGAAGGCAATGCAGATCTCTTATTAGCCGCAAAAAGAAAAGGTTTTACAGACGCTCGAATCGCGGCTTTGACTGGTAAAAAAGAAACCGACGTTCGCGCTCTTCGTGAAAAGCACGGCGTTTTACCGAAATACCAACAAGTCGACACTTGTGCCGGCGAGTTTGAATCCACAACTCCTTATTTCTATTCTTCTTATTGGCCTTCTGTATCCGCAAAAGTAGATGCTCCGAATGCCGTCGTTGTTATTGGCAGCGGTCCGAATCGCATTGGACAAGGAATCGAATTCGACTATAGCTGCGTGCGGGGAGTGAAAGCGTTCCAAAAAGCGGGCAGCAAAGTCGTGATGGTTAACTCCAACCCAGAAACTGTGTCTACCGACTACGACACTTCGGACGTTCTTTTCTTTGAACCGCTAACGGCAGAAAGTCTTTCAGAAATTATGCGCTTTATGAAACCGATGGGATTTGTGGCTCAATTAGGCGGACAAACTCCCATCAACGTGGCTCCAGAATTAGTCAAAGCGGGATTCAAGCTTTTAGGTTCGTCACTGGAAACTATCGATCTTGCTGAAGATCGCGGATTATTCTCTAAAATCTGCCGCGAGTTGAACTTTGAGATTCCCAATTCTGCCATGGCCGGATCGGTTGTCGAAGCACTTCAACATGAGGAAGCTGTCGGTTATCCTATGATTTGTCGTCCCAGCTATGTTTTGGGCGGTCGTCGTATGGAAGTAATTGAAAGTCGTGACGAGCTTCTTTCTTACTTCCAAAGACACAAAGATTATATCTCTGCTGACAAACCTTGTTTGATGGATCAGTTTCTTGCCGGAGCTCTTGAAGTCGACGTGGATTTAGTTCGCGGTCAAGATTGGACTGTCGTCGGCGGAGTGGTTGAACATATCGAAGCCGCCGGAGTTCACTCTGGTGACTCGATGGGCGTTTTACCTCCTCATCGCTTAAAACCTGAAACTTGTGAACGCATTGAAGATCTAAGCAAACGCTTAGCTGATCGTATCGGGGTTATTGGTCATTTGAACTTACAATTGGCCGTGAAAAACGATGTGGTCTTCATGCTCGAAGCCAATCCGCGCAGCTCTCGATCTGTCCCTTTCGTGGCAAAAGCTACAAGCATCCCACTGATTGATTTGGGTGTGGCGGCGATGCTAGGTAAAAAGAAGAAAGATTTAAAACTCGATAATTTGAAGTGGAGAAACACGCAAACCGTATCGGTTAAAGGTGTGGTGTTCCCATTCAAAAAATTCCCAGAGGCTGATTCCTTGTTGGGTCCAGAAATGAAATCCACGGGTGAATCTATGGGCCGCGGAAAAAATTATTCTGAAGCTCTGTCCAAGGCTTTCCTTTCAAGTAACATAAGACTTCCAAAGATGGGTCAGGTCTTTTTCTCTCTTCGTGATAAAGACAAAGAGGGAATGCTTTCTTTAGCAAAAGAACTACAAAGAATGGGTTACGGCGTTTCTGCAACGACGGGAACGGCAACCTTCTTCAACGATCACGGTGTGAACTGTCTGTCGTTAAGAAAAGTCGATGAAGGCCGTCCTCACTGCGTGGATAAAATCCGCTCGGGTGAAGTGGCATTCGTGATCAATACGACGTCGGGTCGACGCGCGATCGAAGCCAGCTTCGACATTCGTCGAGCTTGCACGGATTACAATATCCCTTGTCTAACGGAAAGTGATGCCGCTGAAGCCTTCGTTCTTGCTTTGAAAAATGAAAGAAATGAGTCATCATCTGTCGAGGCCCTGACCCCGATGGAGGAATTTTGAAAAGACTTATTCTAGGACTTTGTACGCTGTTGGTTTTTTCAACTGTTCAAGCTGCAGAAACTAATGGTGCGGAAGCCAATCCACCTGCGATCACCATCGGTGTGATTCCAGGTGGAAATCCAGAAATTCTCAGAGAACAAAGTTTGGCTCTTGCCAAAGAGCTGCAATCCAAGCTCAGCATTCCCGTAAATATCTATGTTTCAAAAAATTACGAAGGTTTGATCGAGGCCATGAAGACGAAGAAAGTGGACTTCGCCTTTTTCTCTTCGATGACGTACGTAGTTGCGGAACAACAAGCCCAAGCCAAAGTTCTGCTTAAAAAAGTATGGCACAATCCCTATTATTTTTCGGCCATTATTACGCCTGAAAAATCGGGGATTAAGAAACTCAAAGACCTTAAAGGGAAACGCATCGCTTTTGTGGATGATAAATCTTCTTCAGGCTACCTTTATCCACGAGTGGCGCTAAGAAAAGCGGGTCTTAAAGACAAAGATTTTAAGGAAGTTGCATTCACAGGAAATCATCAAGCCTCCATTCAATTCTTGGAAGCCAAAAAAGTCGAAGCCGCGGCTGTCTTCAGTGATGACGACAAGGGTGAACAAGGTGCGTGGAAGCTTTTTGCCACGGATAAAAAGGCAAAATATCGTGTGCTGTGGATGAGTGCTCCGATTCCAAATGACCCTTTCTGTGTTCGTCAGGATTTTTATGACCTTTATCCGAAGGCGACCCACACTTTGATGTTCACGCTCATCGATATTTTGGAATCCTTGCAAGATAAAAACACTTACTCAGAAATTTTAGGGACTCGCGACTTGATGCCTGCCACTTCTAAACAGTATGATCCTGTTAGGGAGATGGTAAAAGCACTTGAGCTTAAACCTTAAATTCATGTCAGTACTTACAGTCCGTAAGCTAAATAAGACGTTTAAAGGCGGTCTCTTTGAAAAAGATCGCCACGTTCTTCGTGACGTGAGCTTTTCTTTGCCCGAAGGACAAACTTCGGGCTTTGTCGGCAGCAATGGTTCCGGCAAAACCACTTCTATCAAATGCATCTTTGATTTCATTCGGCCCGATAGCGGCGAAATTCTTTTTTTCGGTAAGCCCTTAAGTAGCGAAAGCAAGACCCGTATTGGTTATTTGCCTGAACGCCCGTACCTTTACGAGTTTCTGACGGGCATGGAGTTTTTAAAACTTCATTGGAATCTTTGTTATGGTTCGTCACTGAAAGATTTTTACGAACGCGCTCATGAAGCGCTAAAAAAAGTCGATCTGATGGAAGCAAAGGACCGCCGTTTGCGCACATACTCTAAGGGGATGTTGCAAAGAATCGGAATTGCGCAAGCGATTCTAACTCGCCCGGAACTTCTTATTCTCGATGAGCCGATGTCTGGTTTGGATCCTGATGGTCGCGCCATGGTGAAAGATATTCTACGCGAAGAACAAAAACGTGGGGTCACGCTTTTCTTTAGCAGTCACCTGCTTCAGGATATGGAAGAGCTTTGCAGTCATCTCGTCGTCATCAATCGCGGGCAAATTCTTTATGATGGTGTTTTAAGCTCCTTCATGTCGGAATTCCAAAGCCTGGAGCGTGCTTTCTCTGTCCTTAAAGGCAAGGAGGAAGCTCATGGCTAAGGTGTGGGCTTTGGCTCGAACCACATTAAGAGAAATGTTGCGAGAGCGTGTGTTCCTAGTCGTGGTTCTTATCGCGGTGGCACTTTTAGGTCTGAGCTTTCTTTTGGGTGCCTTATCTTTCGCCGAACAACAAAAAATTCTGACTGACTTCGGTTTTCTTGCGATCCAAGTGGCCGCGTTAGGTGTTTCTCTTTTTTCAGGTTCTTATCTGCTTTCAAAAGAAATAGAAAAACAAACCTGTTTGTTGATTTTATCTCGGCCCGTCAGCCGTGATCAATTCATCTTAGGTAAGTTATTGGGCGTTCTTGCACTCAATACACTTTTGATCGGTGCTTTGGCTTTGCTTTTGTGCGCGCTTTTAGGTCTTTGGAAAACTCCGGAAGTCTTAGGTACCTACGCCGTCATCTGTTTAAGTTTATGGTTTGAAAGTGCCATCATTCTTTGCTTAGTCATTTGTTTCAGTCTTATCGTCCGTCCCGTCCTCGCATTAGGTGCGGGCGTGATGGTGTTCTTATTAGGTCATTGGCTTGGCGATCTTTCTTTTTTTGCAGAAAAAAGCAAAGAGGCTCTTTTCATTCAAGCGGTTCAAGTTTTCCATTGGATCACTCCCAATTTTTACCGCATGAACTGGAAGTCTTTTTACTTTCTGGAAAATGGCATCCCGGCTCAAAATATTGTTTGGATGGTGGCGCACATGAGCGGGTGGGCGCTTTTATTAGTTTTAATTACGAATTTCTTCTTCAGGAGAAAAGACATTGTTTGATCAGGACGTTTTCTTTCTTATTGTCTTCTTTATTCTGGGTGCCATTTTCGGAAGTTTCGGTAACGTTGTTATTTACCGACTTCCCAAAGAAGAAAGTGTCGTCAAACCTCGTAGCTATTGTTACAACTGCAAAAAAACCATTAAATGGTACGACAACATCCCTATTCTGAGTTGGTTTATCCTGCGTGGCCGTTGCCGTAACTGTGGTGCCAAATTTTCTTTCCGTTATCCTTTGGTCGAAATCATCATGGCGTCGCTTTTTGCTCTCAGTTACCACTATGTGGGTTTTTCTTGGTCATTACTTGAGTATTTGATTTTCATCTTCGGCTTGGTGGTTTGCACCTTCATCGACTTCGATCATATGATCTTGCCTGATGAGTTCACTCTTTCCGGCATCGTGATCGGGCTTGTCGGAGCCGCTTTGAATCCTCACCGCGAATTTATGGACGCTCTTTTAGGAGTTCTGATGGGCGGCGGATTCTTGTGGGGAATGGCCTATGTCTATTACCTACTCACAAAAAATGAAGGTATGGGTGGGGGAGACATCAAACTTCTAGCTTGGATCGGCGCTCTTTTAGGGTGGAAGGCCATTCCTTTCGTCATCATGTCATCTGCCATCGTGGGAAGTGTGGTCGGCATCATCATGTCGAGAAAGCAGAAAGCTGGACTAAAGACGGTGATTCCTTTCGGTCCTTATCTAGCGTTAGGCGCGATCTTCTATCTTTTTGGCGGTGAAACAATCGCTCTTTGGTACTTTGATCTCTTCTTACCGGGAGTCTAGCTTCGGCTAGACTTAGGACTATAAGCTCATATTCATCTGATTTGCTAGACCCCTTATTTGACATTCACGTTTCAACCAGAAATAATTTTATTATTTAGGACTTGTGTCTAAAGGACGTAAGTCTTTGAAAATACATCTGGTAGATACAACTGGGGAAGCAGCGTAAGCATGTTTTTTAAGTCAAAGAAAGTTATCGGACTCGACATCGGAACGAGTTCCATCAAGCTTGCTGAAATGGACTTCAATGGCAAAGGAGCCCAACTGCTTTCTTTTGGTTTCGCGCCAACGCCTCCCAATGCCGTATCCGGTGGAGAGATCGTCGACATCGGCTCAGTCGGGGTGGCGATTCAATCTCTGGTCAACGAAGTAAAATCCAAACGTAAAAGTTTAGCGACAGCAATGTGGGGAACTGCGGTGATCGTAAAGAAAATCACCATCCCTCGCATGGATAAAAAACTTATCAAAGATCAAATTCGTTTCGAGGCAGAGCAGTACATTCCTTTTGATATCAACAATATCAGCTTAGCTCATCACATTCTTACTGGAAGTAGCTCTCCAGATACGATGGATATTTTGTTGATCGCCGCGCAAAACGAACTTGTGACCCAGTACACTCAGGTTATCGAAATCAGTGGACTTAGTTGCGGCGTTTTAGATGTCAGCGGTTTTGCTCTGGCAAATGCCTTTGAACTGAACTACGGAAAAATTCCTGGTGAAGTGATCGGTCTTCTTAATTTCGGAGCCGCGATCACTAACTTCGTTGTCGTTCAAAACGGCGAAGTTATTTTCTGTCGTGATATCCCTGTTGGTGGTGCGAACTACACGAATGAAATCCATAAAGCAATGGGTGTGACGGTGGCTGAAGCCGAAGCGCTCAAGCTAAGTGCCATTTCTCGTCGTGAAGTTCCTGATGAAGTTCACTCGATCATCAGTGCAACCAATGAAGCCGTCACCGAAGAAATTCGCAGCAGTTTGGATTTCTTAAGCGCGACAACAAATGGTTTGGTTTTAAACCGTTGTTTCTACACCGGCGGAAGTTCTGCGACTTCAGGTCTTACTGAAACCGTATCTCGCGTGACAGGCATCTTGATGGAGCCTTTCAATCCGTTCCTACGTGTGAAGGCCAATCCGAAAAAGTTTTCTCCGGAATACTTAGAACAAATCAGCTCTTTCGCGGCTGTAGTGACTGGCTTGGCCTTGCGTGAGGTGGGGGATGCGACATGATTAAAATTAATCTTGCCACATCCACAGTCAGTCCTTCGGTTGGAGCGTCTTTAGGAATTTCTTCAGACGGATTTGTTTCTCCGGATGAGGCTCGGAAGGAAGCGCTGAAACGTTTGGTTCTTCTTTTGGTGGGACCAGCCGCTTTATACATTTATGAAAATCAAAACATTCCGGGAAAGATCGCTGATCTCAATGCTAAAACTCAGGTTTTAAGCGAGTTGCAAAGTTATAATTCTCGTCAGGCTGCTTCCGTTGCCGAAATTAAAAAGTTCAAAGAAGATGAAGCTTTGATGGCCGCCCGGATTTCCGCATTGGAAAAACTGGCAAAAGACCGTCAAAGAGAAGTGCGCGTTTTGGACTTGTTACAGTCCGTGATTCCCGAAAAGGCCTGGTTGACTCGTGTGCAGATCAACCCGGACCGCGTGAATATCCAAGGTCTGGCGCTCAGTGATTTTGAAGTTTCCGCCTTCTTAGAAGCTTTAACAAAGAGCGTGTTCTTAATGGACGTGAATCTTGTAAGCTCTAGCGAAGTCACCCAAGATGGTTCTGTACTTAAAAAGTTTGAGATCAGCTGCTTGTTGGAGAGACCTGAATGAATAAGTTTTTTGAAACTCTCGCAGCTCAACAAATCAGTAAGATTCTGCTCATCGGTTTAGCGCTGACAGGATTTTACTGGTACGCACTTTACGATGACGGCTCTGCTATTGATGCCCAAATCGTCAGTGTGACCCAGCAATTGCAGGAAGAAGAAAATAAGAAGAAAGATACGGACGCGACTTTAAAGCAAGTGCAAGAGATGCAGGAAAAAGTCGGTCAGCTAAGTCAAAAGTATCAAGAAATTTCTCGTCGTCTTCCTTCGGCTTTGTTTTCTATTGATATCAATAAAGCCATTGATGATTTTGCTCGTAACTCCGGCGTCAGCGTAAAAGCAAAGAAGCCTGCGGAAAACGTGAAAAAAGAAGTTGTTGAAGAAGTTCCCGTGGATGTGACATTAGAGGGAACTTATGCTGAGCTGGCGCAGTTCGCGTTCATCGTTTCCAACGCAGAACGTATGTCACGAGTGAAGAATGTTGTCGTAACAAGACCGGAACCGGTGACGGGCGGTAAGTTAAAATTTGAAGGTCAGGTGGTTGGTTATAAATTAGCACCTGAAACTAAGAAACCTGAAGGTACGGAGACTCCCAAGTGAAATCTGTAAGATGGATTGTGTCTTACATTTTAGTCGCAGCAATTGGACTCTGGCTGGCATTTGCAGTCAGTGTGCGTTTTATTACGCCTGCGCAGTCACAAGAAGCCCCTTCAGCTGGGGAGCTTCCTCCTGAATTTTTAAAAGAAGTGGAAGCGACGCAAGTTCCACCAACAGGTGGTACACCGAAGCCGACAACACCTCCGGCGGGGACTCCTCCAGCGGGGGCTCCTCCGATGGAAAATCCCGCTGCCCAAGTGCCGCCTCCGGGACAACCGAATGTACCTCCTCCACCGATGGAAAGTCAGTTCGGAGATGGAGCAACGGCTCCGGCGCCGCAGACATCAAGTATTTTGCCAGGTGATGGATATTCTTACGATCCCACTGGAAAAAGAGATCCGTTTAAGCCATTTAGAACAATTCGTCCTGCAATTACAGATGCAGGTAAAGCGGCCGCAGAGATTTTAGAACCTTTGCAACGTTGGGAAATTGATCGTCTGCAAATCGTCGGCATCCTATGGGATGTAACAACGCCGCGAGCGATGGTTCGCGATCCAGATGGTGCCGTGTTTACAGTAACTAAGAACTCTAAAATTGGCCGAAACGAAGGATTTGTAGCGGCGATTCGCGAGGGTGAAGTTGTCGTCGTAGAAACGAAATATGACGATGGAAAATCCATCAAAGAAACTCGCGTGTTGGAGTTGAGAAAATAGTTTTAATACCTTAAGGAGGAGCTAATGAAAGGATTCATTAGATTATTAATCCTAAGTGCAATGATTGCATCTTTGACCTCTTGTGCAAGTCGCCCGGTGGAAGACGATGATTTGTCTTTGGACGGAGGCGAGTCTGCAGAAGTAGCGCCGGCTGATTCTGGTGCGCAAGATGATTTCGCCGAATTTGAAGATTCCGGTTCACAACAACAGGCAGAGGCCGCTCCAGCACCAGAAGGTGACCAGGATCTAGCGATTGAAGAAGAAATCAATCAGTCGAGCGATGTGCCTCAGCAGGCGGAAACTCTTCCTCCAACTCCGGCTCCGGAAGAAACATCACCGACGGAAGATCCTTTCGCGGATACGACCGTAGCGGATGCGCCAACGCCAACTCCTGAATCTGCTCCAGCACCCGATGTGCCTGCAGAATCGACGGTGACAGAGACAATTCCCACTCCAGTTGCAGAGTCGGCTCCGCAAGTCGTGAACAACGGTGAACCTGCAATGATCACGGACCTTCAGTTCAAATCCAATGAGACGGGTGGAACTGTGATCGTGAATGCGAACAAGCCTTTGACGTACACGACACGCACGAACCCTGATTTGCGCCAATTTATTATTGAAGTGGACAATGCCACTTTGCCTGATCGTCTGAAGCGTTCATTGAACACTCGCGATATTAAAGGCAGCGTTGGTGCCATCGATGCTTATCAGAACCCAGGTTCGTCGACAGCTCGTTTTGTCATCCAACTTCGTGAAGGCGTTTCAGAGCCGACGGTGCAATCTGAAGGCAATGCATTGTTAATCGTTGCAAACAGCTCGGGGGATGCAGGTTCCGTAGCCGAGGCGGCTCCAGTTCAAGAACAACAAATTCTTCCAAGTCAAAACTTGCAAGAGTTCTTGGCAGGAAACACGCAGTTCTACGGTAAAAAGATTTCGATCGAAACCAACAACATGGATATCCGCGACGCTTTAAACTTCATCACTGAAGAAAGTGGCGTGAACATGGTTCTTTCTGAAGATGTGAAAGGCAATATCAGTCTGAAACTTCGCCAAGTTCCTTGGGACCAAGCTTTGGTTGTTATCATGAAAGCGAAAAAGCTAGGCTACACTCGTCAAGGCAATGTATTGCGTATCGCTCCTTTGCAAGATTTAAGAGCGGAAGAAGACGACGCCAATAAGCTTGCTCAAGCCCGCAAAAACATTGAACCGTTAAAAGTTCGCATGTTCCCAGTGAGCTATGCCCGTGTCGACGAGCTAGAAAAGAAAATCAAAGATTTCTTAGGTGACCGCGGTCGTGTGGTGGGCGACGTCCGTACAAATGCGTTAGTTGTAACTGACATCGAAGAAAACCTAGAGCGCGCGGCAAAATTGATTGCAAGCTTAGACACTCAACCTCCGCAAGTCCTTGTCGAAGGTAAAATCGTTGAAGCCAAAGAAAGCTTCACACGCAATATCGGTGTGAACTGGGGAGCCACAGGTTCGCCCATCAAATTGGGTTCCACATCTCGTGGCCCTGTGAACATGAATCCTAGCTTCAACGTCAATCCGACAGCGACAACGCCCGGCAACTTCAACTTCAATTTGAGTGTGGGTACATTGGACGTTTTTGGAACTTTGCAAGCGGCTTTGGCGTTGTCTGAAACTGAAGAGCAAGTAAAAGTGATCTCGGCTCCAAGAATCATGACGATGACGAATGAAAAAGCCGACATCACTCAGACGACAGAGGTTCCAGTCCGTCAAGTGACTCAAAACGGGACAGCGACTCAGGAAACGTTCCAGTTCAAACCGTTAACAATGAAACTTGAGGTCACTCCTCAGGTGACCGCTGACGGTTCTGTTATAATGAAAGTGAACGTGAATAGACAGTTCCAAGGTGCCGACACGAGCGGCGCGGGCCAAGGCGCTTTCGCGGTGAACAGTCGTGAAGCCAACACTCGCGTGCTTGTGAAAAACGGTCAGACCGCAGTTATCGGTGGTATCTATCAAAGTGATGCCACAGACGGGGAAACTGGAGTTCCTTGGCTGCGTGAAGTCCCTTATCTCGGCTACCTGTTTAAGACGAAGAACGTGAGAAAAGACAAGACGGAGCTTTTGGTTTTCTTAACTCCAAGAATTATTGGAGTGGTTGATTCATCAGGTCCGCAAACTCAAGACTTCTAAAAAAAGGAACGCGTATGAAGAAAATTATGTACGTTCTGCTCCTTCTAATGAGCGCGAACCTCGTAGCTTGTTCCCAGGAAGATAGTAACGTGGAAGTGTCGATCACTTCCTCGCCACTTCCTCTGATTCCAGCCACAGCGATCAGCTGCTTGGCTCAAGAAAATGCGGGTGAAGACGTAGCTACGGCAGATATTTCAGCGAGCTACTTCAAAGTACCGACAATCACTTTCAATAGAAAAGATACGAGCAAAACCCTGATCATCGCTTTCATTCGCGTATCGATCCAGATCCCAGGAAGCGCCACTCCAGTAACTTGTGAATATGGTGGGGACCAGTTAGCAGCATTGCGAGGGAATTGGTTTGATAGTCTTACCAAAGAAGCCGCTATACCTGTAGGCGAAGCATCTTATGCTACTACGTGTCCAATGTATTGTGGTGGAATCAACGCCACTAACCAATTCGTTGCGACCGGCACGATGGAAGTCTTCGGACTAGAGCGCGATGCTAACCAGGATGAAACTCCAGTGAAAGTTCAAACATCAATCACTATTCAGAGCTACTGACTTTAGAAGCAAAAAAGGCCCTCAACTGGGGCCTTTTTTGCTTCTTCATTTTTTGAAGTCTTGAGTTTAGGTTACGGTCTTGTACAAGAAATTGTAGGATTACCTGTAGAAGATCCGGATGGGTACTCGCCAATCCCATAGCATACGATTCCGTTAGCCTGTTTGATTTGTATCAGTTGCATATGCTTCTCGACAGGAGAGCCAGACCCACCCAGCATAACTTTTACTTCATAGGATGTTCCATCTGCAAAAGTACCTACGGACTGAGCGGAAATTTCATTTTTTTCTGTTTGAGCAAAAGAAAATTGGGCTGCAAACAAAATCAATAATGTGAATAGTTTCATAAATCCTCCTTTGATTATATAAACAAACTAATGATTGGTTTTCAAGAATATTTTATTACGCAGTCGCGAGAAGGATTCATACAGTGCACCTATTTCACACAAGAGATTTGTGGACTTGAAATGACGTTGCCTGAAACTCCAGAAATTCCATAGCAAATAGTTCCATCAGACTGTTTAATCTGATAAAAAAAAGCGTTAGTATTAGACCCAGTAACCACTAATGAAACTGTTTCAATAAGTGTTCCATCCGAAAAAGTTCCATTGGCTTTCAATCCGATATTCTGACTTTGCCCTACAGCTTGATAAGCCGCCACAGATCCGCCGATCAACATAGCGATGGCCGCCACAATAATTAAAGACTTTTGCATTTGCTCCTCCGATACATTCAGTGAACAAGCACCACTTTGCGTCGGCAACACAAACTCCTGCAATGTCAGCGTGTTAGCTAGCACTTCCCAAAAGTCACACAATCTTTCAGTGATTTCTGCGAGCAAATGGTTTACGACAGGGGCATGGATCTTTTCTCATCTTCCAATGCCGCCTTAAGTTCATCCCCGCTGTCAGAAATTCTTCGTCCGAAGAATCTGGATGAAATCATTGGCCAAGATAAAACCTTGGGGCCTAAATCAAAACTGGGTCAAATGTTGCGAAAAGGATATCTGCCAAGCCTCATTATTTGGGGGCCTCCGGGAACGGGTAAAACGACTTTCGCCTTGGCGTTGTCGCAACACTTCAATGCGCATTTCGAAAATATCAACGCGGTCGATGCTGGCGCCAAAGTCTTGCGCGAAGTCGGTGAAAAAGGCCGTGATCGCCGACTGCAATTCCAACAAAAGACTGTTCTGTTTGTCGATGAAATTCACCGTTTCAATAAAGCTCAGCAAGATGTCCTTCTGCCGTTCGTTGAAAAAGGCGATCTGGTTCTCGTGGGTGCGACAACGGAAAACCCAAGTTATGAATTAAACCGGGCCCTTTTAAGCCGCTGTCGTGTCGTGGTCTTCGAACGTCTTTCTGAAGAAGATCTTAGCAAAATCGTCCTTCGCGCTGAAACTCACTACAAAAAGCCGTTGGAGCGCATCCTTACAAAGGATGCCATCAACAACCTTTTAGAATACTCAGATGGAGACGCCCGTCGCCTCATCAACAGTCTCGAAATCCTTTATAACTTTACAAAGGATCAAGAAGACGGGGAACGCCTCGACGTCAATGATATGCGCGAGCTTTTGCAACAAAATCCATTGGGTTACGACAAAAGCTCCGAGATGCACTATGACCTCATCTCTGCCTTCATCAAAAGCGTTCGCGGCAGCGATCCCGATGCTGCCGTTTACTATCTAGCTCGTATGATCGACGGGGGAGAAGATCCTATCTTTATCGCCCGCCGTCTCATCATCCTCGCCTCTGAAGATATTGGAAATGCCGATCCCCGCGCGATCTCTGTGGCTGTTTCAGGTTTGCAGGCCGTAGAAGCTATTGGTCTTCCCGAAGGGGCTATCACTCTGTCGCAGGTAACGACTTATCTAGCTTGTTGTCCGAAATCCAACGCTTCTTATATGGCGTTAAATAACGCCCGCGCCTTAGTGGAAAAAACACGCACTCAACCAGTGCCTCTTCATTTAAGATCTGCGAAAACGGCGTTAGCGAAAGACTTGGGCTACGGTCGCGACTATAGATATCCCCACAATTATCCAACGGGCTGGGTAGAACAAAATTATCTGCCTGAAGAGTTAGAGACGGGACCGCTCTATGAACCGACGAATCGCGGGTTCGAGAAAAATATCCGTGATTATCTGAATTGGATGAAGGGGCAAAAGCCAGAGAAATAAAAAAAGAGAAAGGGATCACCTTTCTCTTTTTTCGTTTTGGGAGCTTCGGAAGTTTAAATTGCTCTTTGCGCGCAAACGCAAACACAGCCTTGCGCACCTTGAGCGGTGTGCGAGTGTTTTGTGTTCGCAGGAATCTCCACGCGATCGCCAGGACGAAGAACGAACTGATTTCCAGAAATATTAAAGATCATTTCTCCAGAAACAATAACACGAACTTCTGCGAACGGGTGACGATGATCCTGCACTTTCATTTGCGGCTCATAAACTTCGTCGTACGGTTCCAAGCCTTCAGACTCAAGAATCATATGAACTTGTTCTTTGCTTGGAACGATCGGAGCTTGCCAGCGTGTGATGATCATAAGTTGCCTCTTTCGCTTCCTTTATCTCAAATCGGCACAGCGAAAACAAGTCACGGTGCCGCTGAATCTCTTGATGAAACACTATCACGAAACTTTGTTCAAATTGCGACAGGATAAGGGACCTGTTTATTATCTTTTTTTGTTTTCTCGTTAAGTCCTTTTGTGGATTGTCGATACCTAACATGTAAGAGAGGGACACCCTTTAATTAGGGGAGGGGTATTTTGAGCATTAAATCTAAATCGACACATGCTGAATTAGATCACATCTTGAATTTTGTCGATGCATCGAAGGGTCTTCGTGCAAAGATCAACGAGTCAGGACGAGTTCAAATTCGTCAGGACCTGGACGGAAAACTATTCAGTTTTAATTCTCAAGACGTTAACGAAGTCCTTCATCGTGCAGACTCTGAAGGTAAGCCGTTCGTGCAAGTGAACTTCAAGAATGGAACGAAAGTTCTTCTGACGGAAACACTTGTGGGATTCAAACCTCTAGAGACATTGGGTCTGGACATGGGTCGCATCCCTAAAGTGGTGACGACGCCTGATTTAGTCAGTGTTTTTGATGCTATTGAAGAGTCCCTTGGGGCTGATAATGGCCTTGATCACGAGGTAGAGATCCTTAAAAAGGTCTATATGGCGATAGTTTCTGGAGGAGAAAAGGTCGGATTCGATCTAACTACAGAAAGATTATGGCTAAACAGACTTATTGCGTCAAAATTTAAAGCCAGCGCTTAATTTTACGTAAAATCATACACTTATATAGAAGTTGCTAAAAACCGGGGCAGAGACCTCGGTTTACTTATTAAGCAACTTCGACCGCGGAATTAAATTTTCGAAAAAAAGCTATTGACCTTTTGGGGCCGTTACGAGAAAACAGCTCCACTTTGTTCGGGGGCATAGCTCAGCTGGGAGAGCATCTGATTTGCATTCAGAAGGTCGCAGGTTCGATCCCTGTTGCCTCCACCAATTTTCTTTATTTCATGACGTTCGTCTCGGACCGAAAAAAATAAAGAAAGAACATTGACGGGGACAAAAAAATCATTAAGATTGGTTCCTCGCGCTTCGGTAACGAAGCTTTGAATTAAGAATTTTCGCTCTTTGAAAACTGAATAGCTAGAATGATAGATTTTTGGGCTCTTAGAATATTAAGTAATTAATATTCACAATTTCAAAAATAAATTCGAACAAACACAGCGTAAGCTAGTTGTTTGCTTGAGAACAGAATTATAACTGGAGAGTTTGATTCTGGCTCAGAACAAACGCTGGCGGCGTGCCTAATACATGCAAGTCGAACGGGGAAAGTAGCAATATGAGTACTAGTGGCGCACGGGTGAGTAACGCGTGGATAATCTGCCTTGAAGAGGGGGATAACTAGTCGAAAGATTAGCTAATACCGCATAAGACCACAAGAACTGAGGTTCAAGGGGTCAAAGGTTTTTCGCTTCAAGATGAGTCCGCGTAAGATTAGCTAGTTGGTGAGGTAATGGCTCACCAAGGCAACGATCTTTAACTGGTCTGAGAGGATGATCAGTCACACTGGAACTGAGACACGGTCCAGACTCCTACGGGAGGCAGCAGTAGGGAATATTGCACAATGGAGGAAACTCTGATGCAGCGACGCCGCGTGAGTGATGAAGGCCTTCGGGTCGTAAAGCTCTGTCGCAGGGGAATAACACAATGAATGTACCCTGTAAGAAAGGATCGGCTAACTTCGTGCCAGCAGCCGCGGTAAGACGAGGGATCCTAGCGTTGTTCGGAATCATTGGGCGTAAAGCGGGTGTAGGTGGCTTTGTAAGTCAGATGTGAAAGCCCAGGGCTCAACCCTGGAAGTGCATTTGATACTGCGAAGCTTGAGTGCTAGAGAGGTTACTAGAATTCTTGGTGTAGTGGTGAAATACGTAGATATCAAGAGGAATACCGGTGGCGAAGGCGGGTAACTGGCTAGACACTGACACTCAGACCCGAAAGCGTGGGGATCAAACAGGATTAGATACCCTGGTAGTCCACGCCGTAAACGATGGATACTTGTTGTTGGAGGTATTGACCCCTTCAGTGACGAAGCTAACGCGTTAAGTATCCCGCCTGGGGAGTACGGTCGCAAGATTAAAACTCAAAGAAATTGACGGGGGCCCGCACAAGCGGTGGAGCATGTGGTTTAATTCGATGCAACGCGAAGAACCTTACCTAGGCTTGACATGTACTGGAAGACTGGCGGAAACGTCGTCGCCCGCAAGGGCCGGTACACAGGTGCTGCATGGCTGTCGTCAGCTCGTGTCGTGAGATGTTGGGTTAAGTCCCGCAACGAGCGCAACCCCTGCATTTAGTTGCCAGCATTCAGTTGGGCACTCTAAATGGACTGCCGGTGTTAAACCGGAGGAAGGTGGGGATGACGTCAAGTCCTCATGGCCCTTATGCCTAGGGCTACACACGTGCTACAATGGTGGTCACAAACTGAAGCGAAGCCGCAAGGTGGAGCAAATCGGAGAAAAGCCATCTAAGTTCAGATTGATCTCTGCAACTCGAGATCATGAAGTTGGAATCGCTAGTAATCGCGGATCAGAATGCCGCGGTGAATACGTTCCCGGGCCTTGTACACACCGCCCGTCACACCATGAAAGTCGGCTGTACCAGAAGTCGCTGCGCTAACCGCAAGGAGGCAGGCGCCCAAGGTATGGTCGATGATTGGGGTGAAGTCGTAACAAGGTAGCCGTAGGGGAACCTGCGGCTGGATCACCTCCTTTCTAAGGATTATCCGGTCAATCTTCATTAAGACTTGTTCTTAATAAGTTAAAATGACCCAATCTTAGGTCAACTCACTCTTCCCGAGTGGGTGAGTCCCAAAAATCTTATCTAGCTATTTAGTTTTGAAAGAGTGAAAGCTCTTTACCTCGCATCTAACAAGGGCCAGTAGCTCAGTTGGTTAGAGCACACGCTTGATAAGCGTGGGGTCGGAAGTTCGAGTCTTCCCTGGCCCACCAACTAATTGAGTTGGACTGTTGGTGTGAGAAGAGTTTTTGCTGAACGATTTTCGTTCTTTGACAATTGAATAGATTGATTTAGTTGATTTTTAGCGAGGTTAGTTCCATTTTTTTAAGCTACAAAGGGCTTACGGTGGATGCCTTGGCACTAAGAAGCGATGAAGGACGTGGTAAGCTGCGATAAGCTTCGGGGAGTGGCACACACACTTTGATCCGGAGATGTCCGAATGAGGAAACTCACCATTTATGGTATCTTTCACTGAATACATAGGTGTAAGAAGCGAACGAGGGGAAGTGAAACATCTCAGTACCCTCAGGAAGAGAAATCAAATCCGAGATTACCCTAGTAGTGGCGAGCGAACGGGTAACAGCCTAAACCTTGTTCATTAATTTGAATAAGGGGTCGTGGGACCGCAATGTGGGACCGGAGAAGTTAGAAGAACAGTCTGGAAAGTCTGGCGAAACAGGGTGATAGCCCCGTAATTGAAAACTTCAATGGCCCTAGCGGCATCCCGAGTACCACGAGACACGTGAAATCTCGTGGGAATCCAGGAGGACCACCTCCTAAGGCTAAATATTCCTTAGTGACCGATAGAGGACAAGTACCGTGAGGGAAAGGTGAAAAGAACCCCGAGAGGGGAGTGAAATAGAACCTGAAACCGTAAGTCTACAAGCAGTTAGAGCCCTTTATATGGGCGATAGCGTACCTTTTGCATAATGAGTCAGCGAGTTATGTTTGCATGCGAGGTTAAGCCGTTGCAGGTGGAGCCGTAGCGAAAGCGAGTCTGAATAGGGCGATTTAGTATGCAGGCATAGACCCGAAACCCGGTGATCTAATCATGGACAGGTTGAAGCGAGGGTAACACCTCGTGGAGGACCGAACAAGTTGAGGTTGAAAACTCTTTTGATGATCTGTGATTAGGGGTGAAAGGCCAATCAAACTGGGTGATAGCTGGTTCTCCCCGAAATATATTTAGGTATAGCGTCGAGTAAAAAGTATCGTGGAGGTAGAGCACTGAATGGGCTAGGGGTCTTTACCGGATTACCAAACCCAAATAAACTCCGAATGCCACAGATATGTTCCTCGGCAGGCAGACTCAGGGTGATAAGGTCATGAGTCGAGAGGGAAAGAGCCCAGACCAACAGCTAAGGTCCCTAAATGCACGCTCAGTGGAGAACGTTGTGGAGTTACTTTGACAACTAGGAGGTTGGCTTAGAAGCAGCAATCCTTTAAAGAAAGCGTAATAGCTCACTAGTCTAGTGACTCTGCGCGGAAGATACAACGGGGCTAAGCGTGTTACCGAAGCTTTGGATTAAGATATTTTATATTTTAGTGGTAGGGGAGCGTTCTAGTGTAGGATGAAGGTTGACCGGTAGGACAGCTGGACGAACTAGAAGTGATCATGCTGACATAAGTAGCGTTGAACTCGGGTGAAAAACCCGGGCGCCGAAAACTCAAGGATTCCTGGGCAAGGATAATCCTCCCAGGGTTAGTCGAGTCCTAAGACGAGGCCAAATGGCGTAGTCGATGGCAAAACGGTTAATATTCCGTTACCTAGCTAAGTGTGTTTAAGGAATGACGGTGTAGGATATCACAGCCTCTTATTGGATTGAGGTGTAAGCATGTAGGAGGATCAGTAGGCAAATCCGCTGGTCGTAACTCTGAGGTGTGAATGCGAGGGACTTTGTCCCGGAAGTGTGAAAAGCCATGCATCCAAGAAAAGTTTCGTAAATTTAGCTTAGTTAGCTCGTACCGTAAACCGACTCAGGTGAGTGGGGTGAATATCCTAAGGCGATGGGGTGAATTTTGGTTAAGGAACTCGGCAACTTAACACCGTAACTTCGGGAAAAGGTGTGCCTGAGAGAGTGTAAGGACTTGCTCCCCAAGCTTTTTCAGGTCGCAGAGAAATGGGAGTAGCGACTGTTTATCAAAAACACAGGTATGTGCAAAGTCACAAGACGACGTATACATACTGACGCCTGCCCGGTGCTGGAAGGTTAAAAGGATTAGTTAGCGTAAGCGAAGCTGAGAATTGAAGCCCCAGTAAACGGCGGCCGTAACTATAACGGTCCTAAGGTAGCGAAATTCCTTGTCGGGTAAGTTCCGACCTGCACGAATGGCGTAACGACTTCTCCGGTGTCTCAACCAAATGCCTCGCGAAATTGAATTCTCGGTGAAAATGCCGAGTACCCGCAGAAAGACGGAAAGACCCCGTGAACCTTTACTGTAGCTTGGCAGTGATTTTAGAGTTGGCATGTGTAGGATAGGTGGGAGACTTTGAAGCCAGGGCGCTAGCTCTGGTGGAGTCAACCTTGAAATACCACCCTTGGCAACTTTGAAATCTAACCTGCTCCTCGAAACGAGGAGAGGGACACTGTCTGGTGGGCAGTTTGACTGGGGCGGTCGCCTCCCAAAAAGTAACGGAGGCGCGCGATGGTCCCCTCAGCCTGATTGGAAACCAGGCGTCGAGTGCATTGGCATAAGGGGGCTTGACTGCGAGACCTACAAGTCGAGCAGGTGCGAAAGCAGGCCAAAGTGATCCGGTGGTCCCGCGTGGAAGGGCCATCGCTCAACGGATAAAAGGTACTCCGGGGATAACAGGCTTATTCCATCCAAGAGTCCATATCGACGATGGAGTTTGGCACCTCGATGTCGGCTCATCACATCCTGGGGCTGGAGCAGGTCCCAAGGGTTTAGCTGTTCGCTAATTAAAGTGGTACGCGAGCTGGGTTCAGAACGTCGTGAGACAGTTTGGTCCTTATCTTCTGTGGGCGTATGAGATTTGAGCAGACCTGTCCTTAGTACGAGAGGACCGGGATGGACGAACCTCTGGTGTTCCTGTTGTCGCGCCAGCGGCAATGCAGGGTAGCTATGTTCGGAATTGATAACCGCTGAAAGCATCTAAGCGGGAAGCAAACTGCGAGATTAGATCTCACTGGGGCTTCGGCCCCCTAAAGACTCCTTGGAGACTACGAGGTTGATAGGCGGAAGGTGTAAGCGCTGTGAGGCGTTCAGCTGATCCGTACTAATAGGTCGTGAGGCTTTTTTAAATTTTTTCTTCTTAATTTAATTAACGAAGAATTCCGTCTCTATAGTAACTCTCTTACGAATGTAGGAACGAGCGAAAGAGACTAGTTCTCTGGACACATCCCAAAAGGATGAGTCAATGAGCAGAGAATGAAGATTTGGGACTAACCACAAATCGCTAAAAATCAATTAAATCAATCATTCGATTGCTAAATCAAAAAAGTAACTTCTCCATTTGGATTGGAAGTA